>CAZVMD010000164.1:0-15510 GCA_964628555.1 uncultured Myxococcales bacterium
TCATCTTACTGTGAATCGCGCGCATCTAGGGGAATTTCGTGCAGTTGTTCGCTTTGTTGCGGCTTGGAAGCGCGCGATTTCTGCCTCGGAACGTAGGCAGGGGTGAGGCGCTTCCTGACAGCTGCGCTCCCCAGCCCACCCGGCTCATAGGTAGCCGGCTCGATAAAACCTCGGTGTTTGGGCGCGGCCAGCTGCCAAGCAGGCCAACCGATGCCTGGGCCGGTTTTCGTATACTAGCCACCATGCCGATCCAGAATCCCGAAGCTGAGCCGATCGCCCAGGCTGCGGTCGAGCCTGTGGGCAAGCCTGCAGCTGAGCCCGTAGCTGAGCCTGCCGCCGCGGCGGAGGCCGACCCGGCCAGCGATGCTGCGCCGCAGGCCGTCACGCTCGTCCCGATCGATCCCGCAGCGACCGGCCAAGAGGGTGCAACAGCCAGCGATAGCGTCGCCGCCAGTGTCCCCCCCAGCGAGCCGGATCTTGACCCTGCCGCTGACGACAGCGATGGCGGGGACGGTCCCGATCCCAGCGAGCAGTATCCGATGCTGCGCCCGCTCGATGCCTATCCGATGGATCTGCGCGATGGCAGCGGTCGCCTGACCAAGGTGCTGGTGCTGTCCGATCCCTCTGGGATTGCGCCCTCAACGGTCAAGCTGCCCCCGCTGGGCGCGGCCGTGATTGAGCTCTGTGATGGAACGCGCACGCGCGAGCAGATCTGCGCCGACTTCAGCAAGCAGTACCGGAGCCAGCTCAGCCTGGAGGCCCTAAATGGCGTGCTGCAGAAGCTCGACGATGCCCTGCTCCTCGACTCGACGCGGTTTCGCCTGCACTGCGCGCGGCTCTTTGCAGAGTTTGCCAGCCAGCCCAGCCGCAGCCCGCAGTTCGTCGGGCGCCACTATCCCGCCCCGCCCGAGCTACAGACCGCGCTTGCCCAGTGCTTCGGCCCGCCGCACGGCCCGGCCCTGCCCGCCCTATCTGCTGATGGCAAGGCGCTGCCGAGCAGCCAGCCGATGCCGCGCGCCATCTTAGCCCCCACCGTCGATCTGTCGCGCGCCGGCCCGGCCTACGCATGGAGCTATCGGCCGCTCTTGGACATGCCGCGGCTGCCCTCGCTGATCGTTCTATTGGGCTGCGATCACGCGGCCCACGACGCCCTGATCACGCTGACCCGCAAGGACTTCGAGACACCGCTCGGCTCGCTGAAGACCGACGCAGCCTTGGTCGATCAGCTAGTCAGCGAGCTTGCTCAGCGCGCACCCGAGCTAGGCGAGCTAGCGATGCGCGACGAGTCGCATCACCGCGGCGAGCACAGCTTAGAGATGCAGGTGCTGTTCCTGCGCTACATCCTCGACTGGCGACGAGCCCATGGCCTGCCGACCGGGCTGCCCGATGAGGCCGAGCCGCGCATCCTGCCGATCCTGTGCGGCTCACTCCACGATCTGGCCCAAAACCCGCCGAGCCGCGATGGCAAGCTGCAGCCGCAGCAGACCACCCAGATCCTCGACGAGTTCGTCATCGCCCTGCAGCGCTGCATCGGCGAGCGGCAGGCGCAGGGCGAGACCCTCCTGTGGATCGCTGGCAGCGATCTGGCCCACGTCGGCCCCCGCTTTGGCGACGCCGAGGAAGTCAGCGAGAGCGATCGCGACTCGCTGGAGCGCCGCGATCAAGAGACGCTCAAGCCGGTGCTGCACGGCGATGCCATCGGCTTCCTCAACGAGATCCGGCGGGAGCGCGATCAGCGCCACATCTATGGCTTAGGAACGATCTATCTGTTCTTGTCAGCTGCTCGCCCCAGCGCCGGCAAGCTGCGCTGCTACGCCCAGTGCGATGCCGAGAGCGGGTCGTTCATCTCGCTGGCCAGCCTGTGGTTTGCGTAACCGACAGCGGCCCGGCGCCCACTACCATGGCTCTGCCTGCGCCCTGCCTCCCGGGTTACCAACGCCCCCGCCTGCGCGGCGCAATCTGTGCTAGCTAGTCACGATGCTCGCCAGTCGCCCGGCGCCCGCGGTCGCTTCCGCTCCTGCCTCTGTCTCGGCACTGCGCCGCCTGCTGCCGGCACTGGGTCTGGCGCTCGCAGTGCGCTATCTCGGCTGGGTCATCATGATGGCGCTATCGCTGTATGCCGAGGGCCGACCGGCGCCGCATCTGCCCGATCTGCTGATCGATCGCCTGCCCTACCTCGCCTGGGTCGATCGCTACAACCACTACATCCTGGCCATCGCCTACCTGCCGCTTAGCCTGGCGCTGCTGGCCGTCGCGCCGGCTCGCTTCTGTCGCTACAACATCAGCGCCGGCCTGCTGTCGATCGCTCGCGGTCTGTGCATCGCTGCCACGGGCCTGGGGCCTGTTCGAGGCGACGACATCCACGCCAATCTGTTCGCCGGACCGCAGGGGCAGGCACGCTATTTTTCGGCTCTGTGGGATCTGTGCAGTCCGCTGGGGCTGTTGCTGCGGGACGCGGCCCATCTGTACATGAGCAAGGATCTGTTCTTCTCGGGCCACACCGCGGCGACCTTTCTGCTGCTGCTGTATGTCTGGCCTTATCGTCGCCTGCGCTGGCTGATGCTGCTGGGGCACGGCGTGGTTGTGGCCAGCGTGTTTCTGTCCCACCTGCACTACACGATCGATGTGATCGGCGCCTATGCCATCGCCTATTCACTGTTCGTGCTGCGCGAAGGGCGAGCTAGGGCGGCGTAAGGACCAGCGCCAGGTTGCCGCCGCCTTGCGCGAAGCTTGGCACCAGCACGCTGCCGATGGTTGCCGGCTGCGCGGTGCGGCCACGGGTCAGACCTGGCAGCGCCGCCTGCTCGTCGGGCTCCTCGCAGACGCAGCTGGGCAGAGCCTGTTCGCCCAGCATAAACAGCGCCTGCGCCACGCGCACCGCCGCCGAGGTCGGCCACTCGCCCGTCCGACCGAGGATCGAGCTCACCGCCACCTGCTCGGCCGCAGGTCCCAGGGCGGCCCGTAGGATGTCGGTCTCCAGTCGATCTAGCGCGGTGCCATTGCCGCTCCCGGCCACGCTGTGCAGGGCTGTCGGCGCCAGTCCAGCCTGCGCCAGCGCGCTCTGCACGGCGGCCGTCCCGCCGGGGTGATCGGCGATCTCGACGCCACTCGGCCCGTGCCAGCCGAGCCGAGCCCGCGCCTCGCCGCCGCGCCCATAGCCAGCGATCCGAGCCAAGATGCGAGCCCCCCGCTGCTCGGCGGCCTCTGCTCTCTCCAGCAGAAACAGCGCCGCGCCTTCGCCCGGACACAGCCCACGGCGTCGCCGATCGTACGGCCCCGCGCCAGGTCGAGGCAGCGAGCGCAGGTCAGGTGCAGCGGCATCAGCGGCCCCACCGGCCAGCGCAGACAGCGAGCGATAGGCGTGCAGCAGCGACTCGCTGAGCTCATCCGCGCCACCCGCCAGCACCGCATCGGCGCGGCCACACAACAGCAGATCGCAGGCGCTGGCGATCGCTTCGGTCGCCGATAAGTCACGATGATTGACCGTCACATTGGGCCCACGCAGCCCAAGCTCCATGGCGATAAGAGCGGCCGGCGTGTTGAGCACGGTATACGGAAACGTCGCCGGCGACGCTGCGGCCAGCCCCCCCGTGATGTACTGCGTCATAAACTCAACCGTCAGATCGAGCGCACCGAGCGCCGTGCCAAACGAGACCCCGATGCGCTCCGCACCATAGAAACCGGAAAGCGCTCCCAGCGCCGCCTGCGTCCGCGCCGGCTCTAGCCGCGCCCCGCCAGTCACCGCTTGCTGCGCCGCGACAATCGCAAGCTGCGCCAGCCGCGGCATGCGACGCCTTCGGTTGGCCTCGATCGCCGTCCCGGCACCAAAGTCGAAGATGCGGCCAAAGGGCTCCCCTCCACCGCGGCTATCGACGCGGCTCGCGCCAGCGAACAGCGCCGCCAAGCGCCCTGGCTCGCCCGGCTGCGTCGCCGGTGCCGCTCCTGCCGCCAAGTCACTCTGCCCCAACCGCAGCGCGGCCCAAAGCAGCTCGGCATTCACCGCGAGCGCGCTGATAACTCCGCACCCGGTGATGACTATCTGCGGTTTACCCATGGGACGATTTGCTATCATGACCCCCATGAGCCCACCGCAAAAAAATCCTGCCTCCTCGGGTCATTCCGTCGCGCTCTCCGGTTTCGGACTCCATCGCCTCGCTCCCATTGCCTGTGGTCTGGGTCTGCTGCTGGCTAGTTCCACCGCCGATGCCAAGCTGTTCGAGGTCTATCTCGACGGCTATGTCGGCGGCATGTACGGTACCGAACCCAAGCCGGATCAGGTGCTCATCACGCAGAAGCCGGACGGCTCGCGCGGCAACGACTTCTTCTACGATCAGAGCGGTGGCCTGGTCGGTGCGCGCCTCGGGATCGAGGTCCTCTACACCGATCTCTATCTGCAGTTCGATCAGTTCCTCACCGGCCAGGGCTTCTCGGGCTCGACGCTGCAGCCGATGATTGGCTGGGATCTCGATCTCGGCTCGGGCTCATGGAAGGCGCTGCTCGGCATCTATGGCGGCCTGGTCTTCGGCTTCCCCTACACGCCGCACTGGCCGATCGACAATCGCCAGATCGCGACGGTCGGCCTGACCGCTGAAGGCCAGGTCGGCGCCGAGTACATGCTCAACCGCTTCCTCGGCCTGCAGATGATGGGGACGGTCGGCTATCACTACATGTTCACGGGAGCGGAAGGCATCCCGGTCGGCCTGACCGGCATGGCGCAGGCGACGCAGACCCAGGGCTGGCACCTGATGCTCAAGGGCGGCGTCCGCTTTCACGTCGGTCTCTAACGTCCTCTCCTGCTGCCTCTGCCCATCCTGCTCGCTCTCCGCTCCCTCCACTTCTCCTCTCAGCTCGCCAACCTGATACGCTAAGAGAGCCACGCCTCTCTTCTTGCTCATCCTGCTCTTCTTAGGGGGAGCTGACCTAGCCTTCGCTGCGCCCAAGGGAGCGCGCACGGCGCCGGCGCAGCCGTGGTCAGCCAAGCAAGCGGCGACGCTGCAGCGATCTCTGCCGGCCTACTTTTTCGTACCCGCCGATATCGAAGCGACCCCTGCCTATCGCTACGCACAGCTAAGCCGCACTGCCTGCGAGTCTGAGCTCAAGCGCCGCGGCGTACGCTTTCGTCGCGAGTCCGCCCGCGGTGTGCTGGCCCCGCTGCGCCTGCTCGGCCCGCTCAACGGCATCCACATCCGCGGCGAAGGCACAGATGAAGAGCGCGCCAAGAGCCCGCACGAGATCATCGACTGCCGCGTTGTCCTCTCGCTTTACGACAGCACACCGATCCTCAAGCGCCACGGCGTCGTCGAGATTCGCCACTTCTCGATGTATCGCCTGCCACCGCCGTCTTTTCCGCGGGGTCGGCCCGCCACCCGTCATCTGGGCGGCCTCGCCATCGACACCGGTCGCTTCCTCAAGGCCGATGGCAGCCTGCTCGATGTCGACCGCGACTTTCACGGCGCCATCGATGCCAAGACCTGCGGTCCCGGTGCCAGCCCCCGCCCGGCTACGCCCAGCGCCCTCAGCCTGCGCGCCCTTCTGTGCGATATCGTCGCGGCCCGCCTCTTTACCGTCGTCCTGACCCCCAACTACGACGCCCCGCACAAGAACCACTTCCACCTTGAGCTTGCGCCAGGCAAGCACTGGCTCCTCATCCACTAGCCACGCCTCTGGGCTGCGCAGCGCTCGCGCGGCTGGCCCAACGCGATCCCGACACTAGGCCCAGACAGACCGCTTGCCGCCGCCGGCCGTGCGCGGGCAACGGCGTCGCGCGGCAGCGTTTACTTAAGAGTTGAAGCGGGATACGCTCTCCTGAGGGAGGCAGTTTCTTGAGCAACGGCCCGCGCAGTAAAGACTTCCTCGATCTGGGCGACATCCTGCAAGCCGCTCACCTTGTCGAGCCAGCCAAGCTGGCTCAGCTGCGCAGCGAAGCCCAGAAGCGCGGACGACCGCTGTGGCACGCCCTGACGCACGACGAGGCCGTCACCGCTGACGTCCTGTTCCGAGCCCTGCGACAAGAGGTCCGGGTGCCGGTTCTGGCTGCCGATCAGCTCCCCGCTGTCTCGGTGCCGCCAGAGCTCTTAAAGGCTGTGCCGGCCAAGACGGCGCAGCGCCTGGGCATGATGCCGCTTGAGCGCTCGACCGACGGACGCCGCGCCGGGCTGGCGATGGTCGATCCGACCGATGACATCACGCCGCTGTGGCCGGCTCTGACCGCGGCGGGGGTCAGCGAGGTGCGGCGCTTCCTGGTCCATCTGAGCACCCTGCGCCTGGGCCTGGAGGCGTTCTATGGCGTGGCCTGGGTGGCCGATGCCGAGCTGGCCGAAGCCGCAAGCCCGCCGCCCGGGCAGCCAGAAAAGTCGGAAGCCGCCATCGAGGTCGAGCCCGAGCCGCTGAGCGAAGAAGAAGAAGAAGGCGCCAGCCTCGCGGAGCTGGTCGCTGCGGCCAGCCACTCGGGCAGTGGCCTAGCGCCGGTCAAGTCGACGGGCCCGGTTCCCAAGCTCGATCCAGCCGCTGTCTCAGCCCCGATTCGCAGCGGCGCCTCGGCCGCTCACGCCGTCTCTGCAGCGGCGACCAAGGCTAGCGGCCCGACGGCGGCGACGCCCTTGCAGCCGGCCAAGCCGATTGCTGCGGCCACCCCGCTTTCATATCGCGTGCGGCGCGAGGTCTCGCTGCCCGAGCTACCGGCCAGCGACATCATCATGCTCGATGAGAAGTCGCGCCCGCTGCGCGTGCCGATCATCGACGAGGCCTCGATGCCAGCCTTCCGGGCCAGCGCCGCTGCCGCCGCCGAAAAAGAGCCGCTCGGCGAGACCCTGCTGGCCCTCAGCGAGGCGTTTGTCGCCGTGCTCGATGAAGACACCCACTCGACCCGCCCGGGAGCGATTGCCCGCCTCTCGCAGTCGATCGCCGAGCGCCTCGGCTTTGCCCCGCGTGCGGTCAGTGAGCTCAAGCTCGTCGCCCGCCTCTACGGCGTGCTGCGCGCCCGACTGCGACGACAAGGTCCGCTGCCCACCGAGACCAAGGACATGCTGGGCTTCGACAGCGGGCTGCCGCTGCAGACCGGGCTGCGCACCCTGCAGAGCGCGTTCGTCGACTTCATGCGCCTGCCCTCGGAGCCCGATCTAGTGCCGATGGGCACGCGCATCGTCCAGGCCGCCACCGTCGCCGTCGACCTCATCGACAGCGGTCTGACCGATGACGCGCTGATCACCCGCGTGCAGTCCATGATCGCCGACACGATGATCGCCGGCGCCCTGATCGGCAGCCTACAGACCGATCTGCCCGCCCTGGGCATCGATCGCGAGCCCGCCCCCACCGCCAGCCCGACGCCAAGTGGCAGCCCGCTCCCCGTCCCCAAGGGCCCCCACATGCCCGAGGTCACCTGGCGGACCCGCTCTGTCGCCCAGCTCCCCGACGATGGGCTGACTCCCTATACTCCGCCAGTCGGCAGCACCGGCTAGCCCCGCTCTCCCTCCCGCAGCGCCGCTGCCTCATTTTGCCGTCGCGTTCCCGACTTTCACTGCCGCCCAGCTTGGCAGTAGACTCCCCAGCCGTGTCTGCCTCTGCGCAAACCTCTCCTCCGGCCGCCGTCGCCGGCTCGCGGCGGCCAAGTGCGGTGCGAGCCCTGCTGCTGCACGCGTTCCTCATCGCCGCAGCGCTGCTGACGCTGTATCCGCTGATCTGGGTCCTTAAGATGGCACTGTCGCCCAGCCAAGGCTTTGCGCTGTCGGGAAGTCCGCTGCCGCAGCTGGATGCCCTGACGCTGCGCAACTTCAGCGAGGTCCTGTTTACCCGCGATGCCAGTGGCCGCTGGCTGTTCTTCCGCCAGCTCGGCAACTCGCTTGTGGTCTCAGGGGCGGTGACCCTCGTCGGCGTCCTGCTGTCGTGCTCCGCCGCCTACGCCCTGTCGCGCTTCCGCTTCCCCGGTCGCAATGCCTCGCTGCGCGCCTTCTTGTTTGTGCAGATGTTCCCCGGCGTCGTCACCACCATCCCGCTCTATCTGGTGCTGGAAAAGCTGCACCTGCTCGATCACCTGGGCGGCCTGGTCCTGTGCTACGCCACGACCGCTGTCCCGTTCTGTGTCTTTATGCTCAAGGGCGCCTTCGACAGCCTGCCGCGCGAGCTGGAAGAGGCCGTGCTCATCGACGGCGGTACGCGCTTTGACGCCTTCGTCCGCGTCGCCTTACCGCTGTCCCGTCCGGCCATTGCTGTCACCGCGCTGTTCGCCTTTCTTACCGCGTGGAACGAATACATCCTCGCCGCCACCTTCATCAGCCGCCCCGAGCGCTATACCCTGCCCGTCCTGCTCTCGCGCTACGTCGGTGACTACTCGACCGAGTGGGGCCACTTCGCAGCCGGCGCCGTCCTGGTCAGCACCCCGGTCATGGTCCTGTTCTTCGCCCTGCAGCGCCACCTGATCAGCGGCATGACCGCCGGCGGCGTAAAGGGATAAGAGAAGCGTACTTCAATTAATTAATTATCCAATATTCGACGGAAAACTAATGCCATTTTATTCATAATCATATCTGCACACATAAATCATTTACCCCAGCATTAATTGCCAATTACCGCATCAAGCCCGACCTCGACCGTGCTCCTTGCACCGCTTGTGCTCCCGGCGATGTGCGATGCTTGGGGGGCCGCCGTGACGCCGACGCTTGCTGCCTTCCTTCAGCACTCGCCCTTTCCACCCACCGGCCCGCTGCCACCGGTCGCCGAGTCCGACCTGGACGAGCTGCGAGCTGCGGCGCGAGGTGCCCCGGGCGACCTGGTCTGGCCGGGTCTGTTTCCACGTCCCCCGGTCAAGCTCGCCCGCTTGCTGCTGGCCGCCCGCGGTGACTTCGAGCCGAGCCAGCTTCGTCAGCTTGCGGCCTCGCGCTATGGCGGCGATCTGGCGCGCCGGAACGGTCCGCGGGATCAGCGCCTCTACGATGCGCACGATGCGCTGGCCTGCGCCCTGGTTCACCCCGGCCTCGCCGCCTCGGACCGCGCTGCGCTGATCGGCCAGCTTCTAGGCTCTCCGCCCCGTCGGCGCGGCTGGCGCTCTCGCCGCAAGAGCTGGGCCATCCTGCGCTGGGCCGTGCGCGCCGCTCAGCTTGACCCTAGCTGCCTACCGCCGTCGCTGCAGCCCAGCCTGGCCCTGCCCCCCGCCGGCCCGCTCGGCGTGCTGCCGTTCCCCGCGCAGCCCCAGGGTCACGCCGGCGCCCTCGACTGTTATGCCGCCATCTGGCCGCGCTTTCGCACGCACCTGGCACGCCAGCGCGCCAGCCACGCCTGGATCGACTACGTCGGCATCGCCGAGCTTGGCCGGCGCCACTTCGCCGCCTTCCAGAGCGGCTGCCCCGCCCACTGGGTGAGCCGCGTCTTCGCCGCCACCGAGCACATCCTCGCCCACGGCGACGAGCCCGCCCAGAACCTCGTCGTCGTCGGCCTGTTCGAAGCCGTACAGGGCCTGGCCTACCACGCCGGCCCGCTCGGCGATCGCTACGAAGCCACCCTCGGCCCCCACGCCCAGAAGGCCTGGGCCACCCTCATCGAAGGCTGGACCGGCCCCGGCATCCGCGATCTTTGCGCGTGGCGGGCCAAGGGCCAGCGAGCGGACCAGCCAAAAGCCGGCTAGTGTCGCCGGCGGCCAGCGCCCCGCGCGCCCTAGCCCGCTAGCTCGGCGGGGTTGAGGGGGAGGGTGCGAAGGCGCTTGCCGGTGGCGGCGAATAGGGCGTTGGCCAGGGCGGGGGCGATGACCGGGGTGGCGGGCTCACCGACGCCGCTTGGCTTGTTGGTCGAGGGGACGATGTGGACTTCAACCTTGGGCATCTCGGACATGCGCAGCACCGGGTAGTCGTGGAAGTTCGACTGCTCGACGAGGCCGTCCTTGAGCGTGATCTTGCCGTAGAGCGCGGCGGACAGGCCGTAGCCGATGCCACCTTCCATCTGCGCGGCGACCTGATCGGGGTTGATCGCCAGGCCGCAGTCGACGGCACAGACCACGCGATCGAGCTTGAAGGTGCCGTCCTTCTGCACCGTAACCTCGACGGCCTGGGCGACCACGCTGCCGAAGGACTCGTGCAGGGCGATGCCGCGGCCGCGTCGCGTGCCTGCCGGGGCAGCGGGCAGCGGCTTGCTCCAGCCGGCCTTGTCGGCGCACAGCTTGAGCACCGCCTGATGGCGCGGGTGCTTGCCGAGCATGGCTTGTCGGAAGGCCACCGCATCCTTGCCAGCCGCGACGGCTAGCTCGTCGATCACGGTCTCGGTCGAAAACGCGGTATGCGTCGAGCCAACCGAGCGCCACCACTGCACCGGCACACCCGGCCGCGGCGAGTGCAGATCGACTAGCTGATTCGCGATGTCGTAGGGCATATCCGCCGCGCCCTCGACCGAGGTGCGATCGACCCCGCCCTGCACCAGCATCTTTTCAAACGGCGTGCCGGCGACGATCGACTGACCGACGATGCGCTGCTGCCAGGCGACAAGCTGCCCCTTTTCGTCGAGGCCGGCGCTGACCCGGTGCAGATACAGCGGTCGGTAGTAGCCACCTCGCATATCGTCTTCGCGCGTCCACAAGAGCTTCACCGGCTTGCCGGCGTGCTCGCCGCCCTGCAGCGCCTTGGCGATAAACGCCGCCTCCAGCACGTAGTCCGAGTTGGGATTGGCGCGCCGACCAAAGCTGCCACCGGCGAATAGCTGATTGAGCTTCACCTGCTCTGGCTTGAGCCCGAGCACCGCTGACAGCGCGAACTGATCGCCGGTCTGGTTCTGCTCGCCGTTCCACACCTCGCAGCCGTCTTTCGCCAGCTGCACGACGCAGTTGAGCGCTTCCATTGAGGCGTGCGCCAAATACGGGAAGACGAACTCGCCTTCGACCTTCTTGCTCGCCTTGGCCAGGGCGGCCGCCGCATCGCCATCCTTGCGCGCCACCGCACCCGGCTGACCGGCCAGCTGCTTGTACTGGTTCAATAGGTCAACCGAGTTGACCTTTATGGCCTTGGTCTCATCCCACTCAACGGTCAGCGCTTCGCGGCCCTTTTTCGCCGACCAGAAGTCGCGCGCTACCACCGCAACACCGCTCGGAATGCCGACCACTGCGACCACGCCGGGCACCGCCTTGGCCTTGCTGCCATCGAAGGTCTTGACCTTGCCGCCAAAGCGCGGCGCGTGCGCCACGACCGCGGTCAGCATGCCGGGCAGCTTCAGATCTTGCGTGAACACCGCCTGGCCATTGGTCTTGGCCGGCGAGTCGGTGCGCGACACGCGCTTGCCGATGTAGACGTACTGCTTGGGATCCTTGAACTTCAGATCCGCCACGGCCGGCACCGGCTGCTCGGCGGCTTTTTTGGCCAGCGCGCCGAAGGTCGCCTTCTTGCCCGAGGCCTTGTGCATCACCACGCCCTTGGCGACGGTGATTGCCGCCGCCGGCACCTTCCACTCAGCGGCCGCAGCGGCCACCAGCATGGCGCGCGCCGTGGCCCCGGCCTGGCGCAGCTGATCGTAGGAGTTGGCGATGGCGGTGCTTCCACCAGTGCCCTGCGCCTTGCCCCACATCAGGTTGTTGTAAAGCGCGGCGTTGGCCGGCGCGCCCTCGGCCCGCACCTGCGCCCAGTCGGCGTCGAGCTCTTCAGCGACGAGAGTACACAGGCCGGTGTAGCTGCCCTGCCCCATCTCGGTGTGCTTGCACATCACGGTGACGACGTTGTCTTCGCCGATGCGGACGAAGGCATTGGGCGCAAACACCGGCCCAGCCGGCGGCGCAGCGGGTGCAGGCCCCTGGGTCGCGGGGCCCTGGGCGGGTGCTTCGCTGGGCGACAGCGCGACCAGGGTCAGGCCAGCGCCCGCTACGACACCAAACTGCAGAAACTCACGGCGCGAGGAGCCGAGGCTCGACGCCTCGCTGCCGGCCGGAGCACGGTTCATTAACTGCCTGGGCAGCTGCTTGGAAGTGTCCATGGTCTGGCCCCCTACTTGAGCGTGGCCGCAGCGTCTTTGATCGCTGCGCGGATGCGGACATACGTGGCGCAGCGGCAGACGTTGCCGGACATGGCTGCGTCGATATCGGCGTCGCTGGGCCGCTTGTTGGTGGACAGCAGCGCGGTCGCCGCGACGATCTGGCCCGACTGACAGAAGCCGCACTGCACGACGTCGTGCTTGCGCCAGGCGGCCTGCACTGCCTTGCCGATCGGGTTCTTTTCGATGTCCTCGATGGTCGTGATCTTCTGCCCGACCACCGCCGAGACCGGCGTCGAGCAAGCGCGGGTGGGAGCGCCGTTGACCTGCACCGTGCAGGCGCCGCACAGCGACATGCCACAGCCGTACTTGGTTCCGGTCATCGACAGCGAGTCGCGCAGTACCCACAAAAGTGGGGTATCTGGCGTCGCATCGACATCGACCTGCTTGCCATTGATGTTCAGTCGAATCATGGGTCAGCCACTCCTATGCAGCCTCGAAAAGCGGGATCCGTCGTCGGGACAACGGGGAGGCCGCAAGCCAGCGCGGCCACCGACCGGCGCAGCCTAGGACGACTGACTGCGACTTGTATAGAGGGAAGGCAGGGGCCGCGGCGGCCAAACCGGGAGGCGCAGCCAGCCGGCCGACAGCGCCAATCGCTGATTTGCAAAAATCACTAAAACTCTGCTTGCGTTGCGCCACTAACCGCGTACAGACTCCGTACACCATGCGAATAAAATCCCTGCTAATCGTCGTTTCCGCGCTCGGCTTGACCGCCTGTCCCAACACCACCTCACCCCCTACCAACACCACGCCACAGGCCGTCTCAGCGGCCAATCCGCCGGCCAAACCGCAGATTGACCTTACCTCGCTTGGCACCTATCCCGACTCGCTGCAGCGAGCCCAAGCTTGGCGGAAGAGCCCGCCCGATCTGCCACCGGCTCCAGCGACGAAGATCGAGAAAGTCGGCGATCAGACGAACGTGCAGTACAGCCTGGGGCCGCAGCCCTGGGTCGACCTGCTGTATCCGAGTCAAGCCAGCCTGCCGCAGGCCTATTGGTCCTACTATCCCGATACTCTGCAGACCATCCGCAGCTTTACAATGCAATCGCTGCTCCGCGATGGTTTCAGCGATGCACAGGTAAAGGTCGCACGCGGTGGCCTACTGAACCTCTATTACATAGTCGTAATTTCGTCGAGCAATCCCGCGATTAGCGGATACGCCACGGTGCATCCGAACTTCATCAACAAGGCGATTGCCAGCATCACCGGCTCCAACGACTGCCAGGCCTGCACGAACTGCTCGACCTGCGGCCTGTGTACGACGCAGAGCGATCCGAAGTGCTGGGATCCGGCGCCGGTCAGCGGCCAGCCCTGGGCGATGTACCTGCCGCTCGGCCTGCCGATGCTGAACCAGAAGACGACGCTGTTCCTGGACTATCCGCCGCTCACCGCCCTGACGGGCCAGAACCCCGACGGCAGCTACGGCGACTATCTGTCGAACTACACCATGTGTCGCTGGGGCCGCGTGCTCGATGCCTCGGGCGCGGTCAATCCCTACGCCTACGAGACCATCGTCGATTCGCGACCGATCGCCGCGCCGGGCTCGGGCCAGGATGCGCACCTGCCGATTCCGCAGGCCACCTACAACAACGCCACCACCGGCGGGCTATACATAAACCCGATGCTGCAGCTTCTGACCAACCCGCTGGGGGCGCTGGCCACCGGCACGCTGCCGGTCGCGGTGTTTGGCTATACAGCGCGCCAGACCTGGGGCCTGATCATCGGCTCGCCGAGTGTGCCGGGCATCCTGCAGGTCGGCACCACCAACATCGGCGGCCAGAAGCAGTCGACGGCCTGGATCTCGACCAACCATCCCGATGTCACCGCCTACAACTGCTGCAGCGGCGACTCGACCTGCAAGAGCAACAGCCAGTCGCTGGTCGCCGACGAGCAGATCGACTTCGTCACCGCCTGCTGGATGCAGTCGATGGCCGCCAACCCGACCCAGGATCCGAACACCGCCAAGACCGCCTGCGCCGCGCAGTGGCAGCCGCCGACGGCCGGCAGCAACGCGCTCACCGAGTGCATCCAAGAGAAGCTCGACAACAACAACCAGAACGCCGTCTGCTGTAGCTGGCAGGACGCCTGGGCCTACTGCACGCAGTACAAGAACAACGCCTGCGCCACGCTGGACTGCACGGTCAATGCCGCCATCCGCAGCAAGGCGCCGCCGACCCCGCCCGGGCAGCAGAACACCTGCAACACCTATCGCTTCTTCCCCGGCAGCGCGTACTGCGCCCGCTGCGGTGGCTGCTCATCATCCGCCCCCGCCGCCGTGCGCATGACCCGCCCTGACGGCCCCGCTGAGCCCGCCGCCGCCGCTCCGACTGCACCCGCTGCTCCGGGTGCACCCGCTGCTCCCGCCGCTCCCGCCGCACCTGCGGCTAAGCCCGCGCACTAAGCACGCCGCCCCGAGAGTTACTCCTTGCTGCGCCAGCGAGGAGAGCTCTCGGGAATGCAGGCCCAAAACCAAGTCGGTGGCGACTAGGCTGCGCAGGCTTGGCCGGCGGGTTCGGCCAAGCTCCAGGCGGACGATGCTACTCACGGTCCAAGCTCCTCAGCGATCTCGCGATACAGCGGCGCTCCCAGGCCCAGCGCGCTGCGTGTATCGCAGTAGCACTCGGGATCCTGCGGGCGCGATCGCGGGGAGCTTGCCAGCTTGAGCGCGCTCTGACGCGCCAGCACCAGGTTCTTCGCCAAGCGGCCCGATCCAGTCAGCGGGTGGCCAAAAGCGGCAGACGCTCGTAGGTTCGCACGAACTGGCTCGGTCGGTGCCGCAGTGGCTCTGGCGCCAGGCGCAGCGTGCGGGCCTCGCGCAGCAGGGCCTCGGTCGCCATTCGACTCACGGCGCGGGCCAGGCTGGCCCCCAGGCACAGGTGGATGCCGTGGCCAAAGGAAAGGGGCGGCTTGTCGCCCCGCTTGCGGTCCAGGCGCAGGACATCGGCGTCGGGGAAGACCGACTCATCGCGGTTGCCCGATGCCCACAGCAGCATCAGCCGGTCACCCGGCCGAAGCGGCTCGCCGGCTAGCTCGGTCTGCCGCCGCACCAGGCGAAAGTGGCCTTGAAACGGACTCTCCAGGCGCAACACCTCCTCAATCAGCGTCGGCACGTGGACAAGATCGTCCCGCACGGTGTGAAAGAGCGCGGGATCGGCAGCGAGGCGAGCGGCGGTGCTGCCCAGCAGGCTCGTCGTCGAGTCGGACCCTGCGATGAGGAGCTGCATGACGATGCTCGTCGCCTCGCGGGCGCTAAGCTCTCCCCGTCGTACCGCCCCGACGATGGCGTCTCCCAGCGGGGCATCGCTGCCGCCGCGCCATGCAGCCTGCGCGAAGCGCGCGCCCGCGTAAGCGTAAAGGCCAAGGGCCGCGCCGATGGCAGCCCCCCGTCCGTGTCGGGGCAGCACTCCCGAGAGGAGAGCGACGCAGCGATCAGAGAGGTGCTTGACCGTCAGGGCGTCGGCAGTCGGGAAGCCCAGCGCGGCCAGTGCAACCTCAGCCGGCAGGTGCCCGGCG
>CAZVMD010000165.1:0-13305 GCA_964628555.1 uncultured Myxococcales bacterium
CCCACTCGGCGCCAACCAGGGTCAGAGAAAGCAGTTTCTGTGTCAGGTTCATTTGCGCGATACTCGTCAGGGGAAGCGGTTAGGAGGTCCTAGGGGGACCGGGCCGGTGTGCCCGCTAGCCGGTCAGCTAGCGTGCAACCTAGGGGCAACATGACCGCTGCGCAGTGTATTTCCAGATTTCGCTCGGCGCAAACTCGCTGACTTTCGGCCCCCACGCCGGACGGCTGGCCCCGTATAATGATCGAGGTTTTTTGTCCCGATCGTCGAGCTCTGAGGATCGGGGATCGGGCGCCGGTATCGAGGTCCCGCCAGCCGGGGGACCAAGGAGCTTTGAATGCGGGGAGTCTCTGTCGCGGTCATCGGAGGCGGGCGCTGGGCACGAGCGCTGTCGATGCGGCTCAGTCAAAACCTGCGCCGTCAGCGAGGCAAAGAGCAGCAGCTACGACGGGTCATGCAGTATCAGCCGCCGCCCGATCTGCCGCGCATCCAGACCTATTACGATCAGCCGGAGCGCGCCAAGGCCCCCGCCAAAGCGCCTCCGTCGGCCCGCTCGGGAGGCGGTGACTCCACGCTGCAGATGTCGGCCGATGCCCTGCTGTTCGCCGCCGGCGAGGTCTACGCCGACACCATCGAGCTCAATGAGCTCGTCGAGGCCGACCTGGTCATCATGGCCATCCCGGCGGCCAAGGTGAAGCCGCTGCTTGAGACGCTGCGCGATGTCCTCAAGCCGCGTCAGTGCCTGCTGCACGCCATCGGCAGCTTTGCCCCGGTCATCGGCACTAGCGGCCACACGATGATGCCGATTTCTGAGCTGGTGCGACTGGAGACGCCGCTCGTCCACATTGGCGCCTTGGCCGGACCGGCGATGGCTGAAGATCTCGAAGAGGAGATCCCGGTCGCCATGCTCTGCGGCAGCCCCTCAGCCGAGGCCACAGCGCTGACCCAAAAGGCGCTGATGGGACCGCTGCTGCGCATCTACACCAGCCCCGACCTGATCGGGGTCGAGCTGGCGCGCGCCCTGGTCGGCGTGATGGCGCTGGCCTGCGGCGTCGCCGATGCCCTGGGCTTTGGCGCCGCAGCCCGCTCGCTGTTTATCAGCCATGCGGCTAGCGAGATGACGCGGCTGGGCATGGCCTTTGGCGGCAGCGAGTGGACGTTCTACGGCCCGGCTGGCCTGGGCGAGCTGATCGTCGCGACGGACCGCCGCGGCTCACCCGATTTTCAGCTTGGCCGCCTGCTGGGCCGCGGTGTGTCGCTGGGCGATGCCTACCGCCAGATCGACCGGGCCTGCGATGGACTCAACATGGTCCGCGAGGCACAGCTCCTGGGGCAGCGGGCTCGCATCAACCTGCCGATCATCAACGCCCTACATCGCTGGGTCAGCGGCAAGCAAGACCTGCGCACCTCAATGACCGAGCTCCTCGAAAACGAGCTCTTCACCTAGCCGGGCGGCAGCCGCAGCACGCCATCGAAGACCTCGACCACCGGCCCCCGCATCCGCACCTGCTTAAAGTCCCTCGTCACGCAGATCGCAAGCTCGCCGCCGGGCAGACGCACCTGCAGGAACTGACCCGGCTCGGCCAAGCCACGCAGGCAAGCGGCGACGGCAACCGCGCAGGCCCCAGTGCCACAGGCCTGGGTGATGCCGCAGCCGCGCTCCCAGACCACCGTGGTAAACGTCGCTGGGCCGTCTTGACGGACAAACTCGACGTTGCTGCGCTGGGGAAACAGCGGGTGGTGCTCGACAAGTGGCCCGAGCCGGGCAGCCAGCTGAAAGAGCTCGGCATCCGCACCGGGCGACTGCCCGGCAGCCCCCGAGGCCGAGGTAAAGCTGACGGCGTGTGGATTGCCCATCGATACCAGCGTCAACGCGAGTGCGGTCTCGGCGACCATCAGCTCAGCCGGCTGTTGATCGGGCTCAGACCAGGGGCCCGGGGGATGGGCCGGGTTGAAGAGCGGGCGCGGCGGACCCATCTCCACCTCGACCACCGCTCCATCGGCCAGCACCTCGCAGGCTAGCGTGCCGGCCAGGGTCTCGATGGCGAGTCGGGCTGGCCCACCGGCCCGATGCAGAAAGCGGGCGACACAGCGCAGGCCGTTGCCGCACATCTCGGCCTCGCTGCCATCGGCATTGCGGACCCGCATACGGGCATCCGCCGCTGGCCCACCCACGGGCGCAGACGGCGGCAGGACAGCGAGCACACCATCCGCGCCGATGCCCAGGTGGCGGTCGCAGAGCCGACGAATGACCGCCTGGTCATCGAACCACGCAGCCTCGGAGCTCTGGCGAAGATCGACAACAATGAAGTCGTTGCCTAGGCCGTGCAGCTTGGCAAACGGCAGCGACATCTTTGGCAGGGAGGGTACGGGGACGGCGAGCTTATGGAGTAGGAGCGACGGGGCGCTGTGCCGGGGCGGCTGGCGGAGGTAACGCGCTCGGGGCTGCTGCTGGCTTGGGCGCCGCTGCCGGAGCCGCAGGACGCTGCACCGGAGGGGCCGCCGCCGCCGGAGCTGCCGCCGGCTTAGGCGCTGCAGCCGCCGGAGCTGCCGCCGGCTTAGGCGCTGCAGCCGCTGGAGTTGCCGCCGGCTTGGGGGCTGCAACCGCACCAGCCGGGGCCGCAGCAGCCGGCTTCGCAGCCGGAGCCGGGGCTGCACCCGGGGCGGCCGCAGCGGGCTTGGCAGCGGCCGGGACTGACGCGGCCGGAGCGGGAGCCACGGGCTTGGTCAGCGCCGCTGAGCCAGTAGGCGGAGCCTGCAGCGGTGAGCCTGGCGGAACCGCCGCCGCGCCAGCCGCCGCCTCGGGCGCGCCGGGGCGAAGCGGAGGAATGCCTGGTCGACCGGCTGGTGCAGCAGGCTGAGCGGGAGCCGTCGGGAGCGCGGCCGGAGCCCCCGGCACAGCAGGAACCGCCGCGGGTGCGGCCGCCCCCGGCTGGGCTTCGGCGCCCGGCAGCGCTGGCGCACCTGGCGTCGACACCGACTGCTCAGGCGCAGCCTCGGCCGCCTGCTTCTCTTTGGCCTTCTGCGCTTCTTTCTCAGCCGCCTCGCGCGCCTTCTTTTCGATCTCGCCCTTCAGCGCGTCCTCGGCCTTCTTCTTGGCGTCGGACTCAGCCTTCTTCTTGCGCGCCGCGGCAGTCTTCTGCAGCTTGGCCGACTCGGACTGGCTGTTGATGTACGACAGCGTCATGGCCGTCAGCATAAAGACGATGGCCGTCGCCGTCGTCAGCCGCTCAAGGAAGTTCGAGGCGCCGCGGCCACCGAAGACCTGCTGGGTAGTCGCGCCGCCGAGCCCCGCTCCGACGCCGCCGCCTTTGCCGGCCTGCAGCAAGATGACCAGCATCAGGAACAGGCAGACGATGATGTGAATCGTGTACAGAAGATAAATCATGACGCTGCGGCCTCGTTGTAGCGGACGATCTGCACGAAATCCTCGGCTTTGAGCGATGCGCCACCAACGAGGACTCCGTCCACATCTGGCTGCGCCATAAGTCCAGCGGTATTGCTCGGTTTCACCGAGCCACCGTACAGGATGCGCACCGATTTGACTACTTCTCCTAGCTGGCTGTGCAGATAGCTGCGGATGAAGCGGTGCGCTTCCTGTGCCTGTTCCGTCGTGGCCACCCGGCCGGTGCCGATGGCCCAGACCGGCTCATAGGCGATGACGGTGTCGAGCAACATCTCGGGGGTAAAGCCAAACAGCCCCTCGGCCAGCTGACCGACTAGGCGGTTGCGCATCTCACCGGCGTCGCGCTCCGTGGCGGTCTCGCCGATGCACAGGATGGGCTTCAGGCCCGCCTTGAGCACCGCCTTGGCCTTGAGGTTGACCAGTGCATCGGTCTCGGCAAAGTGCTGTCGTCGCTCGGAGTGACCGACGATGACATAGCGACAGCCGACCTCGGCCAGCATGGTCGCCGAGATCTCGCCGGTGAACGCGCCCTGCGGCTCCCAGTAGCAGTTCTGGCCGGCCAGCGCGACGGTCGAGCCCTCCAGGCGCTTGGCTACTGGGTGCAGCGCGGTAAACGGGGGCGCGACCACGACATCGACGCCGCTCTCGCGCACACTGGGAGCGACGGCATTTTTGACCGCCGTAGCCAGCTCCAGGGCTTCGGCCACGGTCTTGTGCATCTTCCAATTTCCGACCAGAAGCGGCCGCCGGCTCATACGCTGCTCCGTTTTTCGCTGCCGCTTGCTCGCAGGGCGGCAATGCCTGGCAGATCCTGTCCCTCGACAAACTCAAGCGAGGCGCCGCCGCCGGTCGAGACGTGCGAGACCTTGGCCGTCATGCCGGACTCGGCCAGCGCGGCCACCGAGTCGCCACCGCCGACCACCGTCGTGCCCGAGCAGCTCGCCAGTGCGCGGGCAATGGCCATGGTACCGGCGGCAAACGGCGCCTTTTCAAACAGCCCAAGCGGGCCGTTCCAGAACACCGTCTGCGCTGCGGCGATGCGCTCGCAGAAGCTCTGCGCCGTCGCTGGACCGATATCAAGCGCCATCTCGCCCGAGGGGATGGCTTCGATCGGCATGGCTCGCCCGACCGCGGCATCCAGGCTCGGCGCGACCACGACGTCGGTGGGCAGCAGGACCTCGACCTTGCTCGCTTCGGCGCTCTTGAGGAAGGCCTTGGCGATGTTGAGCTTGTCCTCTTCGACCTTGGACTTGCCGACGTCGAAGCCCTTGGCCTTGAGGAAGGTGTTGGCCATGGCGCCACCGATGAGGATGCTGGAGGCGACCTTGGACAGGTTGTCCAGCACGCCGATCTTGTCCGAGACCTTGGCGCCACCGACTACGACGACGTAGGGCTTTCTGACGTTGCCGAGCAGCTTGCTCAAAAACTCGATCTCGCGCAGCAAGAGGAAGCCAGCGCCGCGCCGGTCTGCATCGAAGTGCTTGACCATCCCAGCCGTCGAGGCATGGGCGCGGTGGGCGGTGCCGAAGGCGTCGTTGACGTAGACCTCGGCGTAGCTGGCGAGGGCCTTGGCGTAGGTGTCGTCGTTCTTCTCTTCGCCAGCCACCCAGCGCAGGTTTTCCAGCAGCGCGACATCCCCGTCGCGCAGATCCATCACCACCTTGCGTGCACCATCGCCGACCGGCTCGTCGGTCAGGCGGACTTCCTTGACCAGCGGAGCCAGAAGCTCAGCCAGCCGCGCCGCAACCGGCAAGAGCGAGGTATCGGCCGACTTGCCCTTCGGTCGCCCGAGGTGGGAGCCGAGGATGACGCGGGCACCGCGCTCGACCAGATGCTTGATGGTCGGCAAGGCGGCGACGATGCGAGAGTCATCGGTGATCGTGCCACCATCGGCCAGCGGCACGTTGAAATCGACGCGCACAAAGACCCGCCGGCCTGTGACATCCAGGTCGGCGACAGAACGAATGTTCGCGCTCATGGCTGTTTGCTCATCGGAGGTTTGTTGCGGGCCGGCGGTGCGAGACGGCGGGGAGAGCGGAACTCCAACCCCCCCGCTGCGCGTCGCCATGCTAGTGGGCAGCGGCCTTGGCCGCGACGAACTTGGCGAGCTCGTACAGGCGCGTGGCGTAGCCCATCTCGTTGTCGTACCAGGCCAGGACCTTGACCATATCGCCCACCGCCTGCGTCGAGCCGAGGTCGACAGTCGCCGAGTGAGTGTCGCCGTTGAAGTCGCAGGACACGTTCGGCTCGTCGCTGACCGCCAGCACGCCGAGGTAGCGGGGATCGACGGCAGCCCGCCGGAAGGCCGCGTTGACCTCGTCGACCGTCGCCTTCTTCGACAGGCGCACCGTCAGATCGACCACCGAGACATTGGGCGTCGGGACGCGCATGGCATAGCCGTCGAGCTTGCCCTTGAGCGCCGGGATCACCTCGGACAGGGCCTTGGCCGCGCCAGTGGTCGTCGGGATCATCGACAGCGCCGCCGCCCGCGCCCGCCGCAGGTCTTTGTGCGGCAGGTCGAGGATGCGCTGGTCGTTGGTATAGCTGTGGATCGTCGTCATCATGCCGCTCTCGATGCCGAAGCCTTCCAGCAGCACCTTGGCGACGGGAGCTAGGCAGTTGGTGGTGCACGAAGCGTTGCTGATGACGTGGTGCTTGCCGGGGTCATAGGCATCGAGGTTGATGCCGACCGCCAGCGTGATGTCGGGGCCCTTGGCCGGGGCCGAGATCAGCACCTTCTGGGCGCCACCGTGCTCGATGTGCGCGCGGGCCTTGGCCCCCTCGGTAAAGGCGCCGGTGCACTCCAGCACTACGGTGACGCCGTGCGCGCCCCAGCTTAGCTTGCCGAGGTCTTTTTCGGCCGTCACAGCGATCCGCTGGCCGTCGACCACGATGTGATTTCCGTCGGTGCTGACCTGGCCGCTGTAGCGCCCGTGTACCGAGTCGTATTTCAGCAAGTGGGCCAGGGTGGGCGTGTCGGTCAAGTCGTTGATCGCCGCGAACTCCACGCTCTTTTTGTCGGGGTCGTTCTGCCAGGTGCGCAAGACACAGCGCCCGATGCGACCAAAGCCATTGATGCCGATTCGTACTGCCATGGTGGTGAGCCTCCAGAGACCTACTTGAGCGAGGAAGGATAAAGATCCTGCCCGTCAGGGTCAACAACTGCGCACGCGGCGCAGGCCCCAGACGGAGCGACGGTCCTGCCGCCGGCGGTCAAGCCCGCAGATTTCGCCGAGTATTTGGGCCAGCGGCCGGGTCTGCGGCGGACTACTGCGGCCCGGCGTAGACGTCCATGATGTCGCGCAGGAGCTTCACGCCCGCGGCAAAGGGCCGCTGGAAGGAGTTGCGACCGATGATCGAGCCATGACCGCCACCGTGGTGGATGGCGCGGATCTCGTCCATCAGCGAGGCGTCGTCCTTGGCCTCGCCGCCCGAGAAGATGACGATGCGCTTGCCGCCAAAGGTCGCCTGCATGACGTGGCGCACGCGGTCGACAAGCTTCTCGCGCGGGGGCTTGTGCGCGTCGTAGACCTTGGCTGCCTCGGCCTGCTCGATACGATCCTTGGGCAGCTTGACCTTGACGATGTGCGCCCCAAGCTCAGCGGCGATGTGGGCGGCGTAGGCGATGATGTCGAGCGAGGTCTCGCCGTCCTTCGACAGACCGGCGCCGCGCGGGTAGCTCCACACCACGACGCACAGGCCGGCCCGCTTGGCCTGCAAGGTCAGGTCGCGCAGGTCCTGGTACATGGTGTTGCGCGCCCCCGAGCCGGGATAGATGGTGTAGCCGATGCCGACGCAGCCCAGGCGCAGCGCGTCTTCGACGGTGCCGGTCAGCGCCGAGCAGGGCTCCAGCTTAGCCAGCGAGTCGCTGTTGTTGAGCTTGAGGATCAGCGGCATCTGCCCGGCGTACTTGCCGGCACAGGCCTCAAGAAAGCCAAGCGGCGCGGCGTAGGCGCTACAGCCCGACTCGATGGCCAGGCGGAAGTGATACTCCGGATCCATGGCGTCGGGGTTCATGCCGAACGAGCGGAACGGCCCGTGCTCGAAACCCTGGTCGACGGGCAGGATCACCAGCTTGCCCGTGCCAGCCAGCCGGCCCTGGTTCATCAGCCGCGCCAGGTTGGTCAGCGTGCCGGGATTGTCCGAGGGATACCAGCTCAGGATTTCTGAAACTTTGCTCGAACGGGTCGTCGTCGTCATGGAGGGGCTTCCTCGTCTGGGTTTTAGGTTCTGCGTTAGGGGCTAGTGCCTGCTTGAGCGGCGGCAGCATGCCCAAATTCGCCGGCGCAGACAAGGCAGCTCCACCGCCCCTAGGCCGCGCAGCGCGCGCTGCTCTCGGGGAATCGCCGCACGGTCAGCGCTTGATTCTCATAGTCACGGCCACGGCAGGTCAGGATCAAGATCTGCTGCGTTTGGGCCGCCTCTTTGAGCGCTGCCAGCATGACCTGAAACCGTCGGTCATCGGCAAAGACCAAGACATCGTCGAACAGCAGGCAGGTCGGCTGGCCTTGCCTGTGCAGCAGGTCGGCGAACGCCAAGCGGCACAGGACGGCAAGCTGCTCGCGCGTGCCGATGCTCAGGGCATTGAAGGGCTCACTCAGGCCGCCGCGCTGCAGCGCCGCCAGCGCGTAGTCCTCCGAGGAGAGCTGCAGCTTGCTGCCCGGCAGCAGCTGCTGCAGATAGCGCTCGACCCGCCCCTCGACCGGCCGCATAAAGTCTTCGCGGGCCCGCTGCTCAGCGCCTTGCAAGACCTGCAGCAGCAGCTGTAGCGCCTCGGCTTGCTGCGTCTGCTGCGTCGCCAGAGCCTGCTCCCGCTGCAGCTGGGCCTGCAGGCGCTCCTCCCGCTCGCGCAGGTCTTGCTGCGCCAGGCCCCCGAGCTCGCCCTCCAGTCGGGCCACGTGCTGCGTGACACGATCGATCTCGGCCTGCAGGGCCGCGACCTCGCTCCGTCGCGTCCGCAGCTCCTCGGCCAGCCTCTGCGGCTGTATCGCATCAAAGTCCTGCTGCGCCGCCAGGGCCTGCGCCGCCGCCACTTCCAGGCCAGCCTGTGCATCCCGCCGAGCCTGCAAGAGCTCAGCATCGCCCGTCCGGCTCTGCGCTGCGAGCAGCGCCTGCTCCCGGACCTGCAGCGCCGCGGAGGCGCTCTGCAGCTCACCCTGCAGCAGCGCGACGCGATTCCGCTGTTCCTGACTGGCCTGCTGCTCGCTCTTGACCCGCTTCTGCGCCTGGAGGATCGCACTCTGGACCTGCTGTAGCTGGCGGCGGACCTCGGCGCTGAGCTCGGCCAGCCTCGGCTCTGGGGTCTCTGCGTCTGGCGCTGTGGCTGCGCTCGACCCCGCCGCCGTCTGGCCCAGCGGTTCCAGCTGGGCTTCCAGGCGCTGCAGCTCCGCCTGCAGGGCCTCGATGCCGCGGGGAGCACAGGCCTTGTACTGCTCGCGTAGCTGCTGCACCTGCAGCAGGATGGCGCTGCGCTGCTGCGCCTGAGCCTCGGCCGCCTCGACGTCCGCCACCCCCAGCTCGATCAGCAGGGCCTGCAGCGCCCCGCGCAGCTCGGCCACGCGCTGGTGTCGCAGCGTCAGATCTTCGGCCCCCGGGCGAATGGTCAGCGTCCCCAGCCAGCGCTCGCCCTGCCACAGCGACAGCTCCGCCGGCTGCGTCAAAAGGAGGGGCTGCGCCGACGCCAGCGGCTGCCCATCCTGACGCAGCTCAAGCTCTGGCGGCAGCTTCACATCGATGCGAGTAGCGACGGCATCCAGGCGGCTTTCAGCCACCCGCAGCTCCTCTCTTAGCTGCTGCAGCTTGCGCAGCGCGGCCTCGTCGACGAGCAGTCGGCGCGCCTGTTCCATCAGGCTCCGCCCCTGCCGCTCGGTGGCCAGCGCCAGCTCTAGGCTCTGGCTCTGACGCCTGTGCTCGCGAGAGAGGCGCAGCCGCGTCTCAACCTGCTCGTGCTCGCGCAGCTCCGCCGTTAGCCGCTCGGCCTGCGCCTGCTGACGGGCCAGCTCGGCCTCGGCCTCGGCCTGCGCAGCGGACAGGGTGGCAAGCGTCGCCTCGCCCTGCTGCACCTGCGCCAGCTTGTCCGCCAGCCGCTGCCGCTCGTCGGCCACCCAGCTCTGCTCGCTCTGTCGCTGCGTTGCGTTCTGCGCCGCCAGTCGAAACTGCACCTCGGCAGCCTTCTTGCGCTCCTCGGCTTCGCTGCGCAGAAGCTCGGCTGACTGCACCCGCTGCCACGCCGCCTCTGCCTGCCGCAGCTGCCCCTGCGCGCGGGCCAGCAGGCCCTGCCGCTCAAAGCCGAGTAGGGTCTGCCGCGCCTGCACGAGCTCGTCGCTGGCGGCCTGGGTTCGGCTCAGCTCGCGCCCCACCTGCGCCAGGTCTGCCTGCAGCTGTACGATCGTCTTTTCCGACTGCGCATACGCCCCCCGCGGCCGGCCATTTTTTCCGAAGAACTCGCTGTAGCGTTCGCTGATCCGCAAGAGCAGCTGATGGCCATAGGGCCCACCGAGCACCTCGCCAAGCTCGCCCTCCAGGGCCGTGTGCAAGCTACGCCCGGCCGGCCCGTCCCGGTCCGCCACAGCCGCCCGCCAGCGCTCGGAGGACGCCCCCTGCTCCAGCCACAGCAGCCCCAGGATGCCGTGATAGCTCGGCTTGTCTGCCGCGCCCCGCTCGGGGCTCTTGAAGCGCAGCAGCGCCTGCAGCCTCTCTTCTGCTTCGGCATCGCTGTACACGCTGCTTCCCGAGGTCAGCCGCAGCTCGGCAAAGGGCTTCTGATAGAACCCTTTGCGCAGACGGTAGGACTGACCGCCGCACTCGAATTCGATCATCACCTGCGGCTGCACCTCGGACTGAAACGGCAGGAACTCGCGGGCCACGCTCTTGCTGATGCTGTGGCGGTCGAACAGCGCGGCCTGCAGAGCGCGCAGCAGCGTCGATTTCCCGGCCTCATTTTCCCCGGCCAGGACGGTCAGCCCATCGCCGATGTTCGAGACGATCACAGGCTCGCGGAAGCGACGAAAGTTCTGGACTTCGATGTGCCGGATCTTCATGCCTCGCCCCTAGTCCAAGACCGGTGTTCCGGACTTTTTCCCACCGGCCAGCGCGACGAACTCGGCGTACAGCAGGCCAAGCGCTCGCCGCGCCCGCGCCCGCTCGGCCTCAGACGCCTCGCTCGCCTCGGCCAGCTGCCGCAGCCGCGAGACGGCCGCACCGACAAAGCCCTGGTCCAGCATCGGCTGCAGGTCGGCCTGGCTCGGCTGAGCCAGGAGCCCGTCGCTGCGACAGCGCAGCATGTGCAGCCGCGCCTCCCAGCGCCGCAGCTCGTTAGCCAGCGCCTGCTGCGTCTCCAGATCGATGGTGCCGCGCAGCTCCAGCTGCACGACGTGCTGATCGTAGGGCGCTCCCAGCCCCTGCAGCTGCGCGGTCAGCGTCGCCAGATCCGTCAGGCTGTGCAGCTCGACGACGAGGTCATGCCACTTGTAGTGACCAATCGGAATGCGATCGACGCGCGGCAGCGCCCCCGGCCCCTCGATCGTCACCAGGAGCACATTGCCGGGCAGGTTCTCTTTAAAGCGATCGGGCTCGGGCGTACCGGCATACCAGGCGCGCTGCGAGATCTCGCGCGTGCCGTGCCAGTCACCGAGCGCCAGATAGTCCAGCCGGGCCCGCTCTGGTCGATCGGCCGCGATCTCATTGTGGACCTTGGCTCCCTCGGGCAGCTGGCTGCGGATGCTGCCGTGCGCCACCCCAACCCGCACGCTGTCGGGTGGGGTCTGCATGTGATCGAGCGCCGCCGTGACATCACTCGCCTCGTGTCGCCGCAAAAGCGGAGCCGGCAGGATGGCCAGGCGATGCTCGGCGACAAGCTGCGGCTCGGCGGTGGTCAGCAGCTTGACGTTGGGTGGCGGATTGAGCTGCTTGAGGCGCTCCCAGGCGCTCTGCTGTCCCGCGGCGTCGTGATTGCCCGGCAGCAGCAGCCACTCGCCCTCGTACCCTTCCATCGCGCCCAGCGTGCGTCGCAGGAGCTCGTCGGTGACCTTGCTGCGGTCATTGCTGTCGAAGACGTCGCCGGCCACCACCACCGCATCGACGGCATGCTCGCGCGCCTTCGCCGCGATCTTGGCGACGGTAGAGATGCGCTGCCGACGGAGCGCAGCCGCCTTGTCGCTGTCGATCTCATCGAGCTCCTGAAACTCTTTGCCAATCTGCCAGTCCGCCGTGTGCAGAATTTTGACTGCCATGCTCGCTGTCCTGTGCCGTGCGCGTTCTTGCGGGTGTCTGCGCGGCAGACCTTGTCCCGTTGTCGGCGGATTTGCAAGGCGCTTGGCTAGGCGCTGCGGCCTGAAAGAGGCGACGGCTTGACAGCCCGGCAGGCTCCCTCCATGCTGCGCCCGTGTCTGCGTCCCCGTCGAAAGCAAGCCGTACGAATTCCGATCCCGCCGTCTACTTCGTGTCGCTCGGCTGTCCCAAGAACCGCGTCGATACCGAGGTCATGCTGGGCCTGTCGCAGCAGGGTGGGGCCCGCATCGCCGAGCAGCCGGACGAAGCCGACGTCATCGTCGTCAACACCTGTGGCTTCATCAACGCCGCCAAAGAAGAGTCGATCGACACCATCTTGGAGATGGCGCAGTGGAAGACGCAGGGGCGCTGCCAGCGCCTGATCGTCACCGGCTGCCTGACGCAGCGCTATCCCGAGGAGCTAGCGCGCGAGATTCCCGAGATCGATCACATCCTCGGCTCGGGCGAGGTCGACAAGATCGCGCAGGCCATCCGCAGCGGCGAGAGCCAGGTCCAGGTGGCGGCCACGCCGAGCTACATCTATGACCACGACGCGCCGCGGCCGGCTTCGCAGCACGCCTTTTCGCGCTACGTAAAGATCGCAGAGGGCTGCGACCGCCCCTGTGGTTTCTGCATAATCCCGAAGCTGCGCGGACCGCAGCGCAGCCGCACGCCGGACTCGATCGCGCTTGAGGTCGAGCGGCTGTCGCAGGAGGGCGTGGTCGAGATCAACCTGGTGGCGCAGGACCTGACGACCTATGGCACCGATCTGCCGCTACCGCTGGGCGCCGACGGCAACCCCCAGACCAGCGACCCGCCGCGCCTGGCCAGCCTGCTGCGCCGCATCGGCCAGCCAGGGGCCGGGACCGCCGCCGGCTATCTGCGCTGGCTGCGCCTGCACTACGCCTATCCCACCGCCGTCACCGACGAGCTGCTCGATGTCATGGCGACGGCCCCGCGGGTCGCAAAGTACCTCGACGTGCCGCTGCAGCACGCCGACGATCGCGTGCTCAAGTGGATGCGCCGCGGCCATGTCGGCAAGACGGTGTGGAAGCTGGTTGAGCGGGCCCGGGCCCGCGTTCCCGGCATCGCGCTGCGCACCACCTTCATCGTCGGCCATCCCGGCGAGACCGACGAGGCCTTCGCCCGCCTCTGCGATCTGGTGCAGCAGGCCGAGTTCGATCACGTCGGCGTCTTCTGCTACTCGCACGAAGAGGGCACGCCGTCTGCCGCCCTGGCCGAGGTCGTGCCAGCCAAGGAAGCCGAGCGCCGCCGACGCGAGCTTCTGCGCCTCCAGCGCAAGGTCAGTAAAAAGCACCAGCGAGCCCGACGCGGTACGTTGATTGACGTACTGGTCGAGGGGCAGTCCGACGAGAGCGAGTTCGTGCTGGTCGGCCGTCACGCCGGACAGGCGCCCGAGATCGACGGCCGCGTCTTCCTGTCGCTGGGCGAGGAGGCCGCGGATCTGGCGCTGCGCCCCGGCGATGTCGTGCAGGCCCGGGTCACCGGCAGCGCCGACTACGATCTGGCCGCCACCGTCGAGAGCGAGGGGGCAGTCCTGCAGTCAGCCTACCGCCCACCGCAGAGCATCAAGCTGCGCGTCGTGGCCTAAGGAGCCGCGCGCCACGCGGCCA
>CAZVMD010000165.1:13405-15354 GCA_964628555.1 uncultured Myxococcales bacterium
CGGCCACCGCTGAGCCAGCAGCCGGCCACCACTGAGCCAGAAGTCAGCCACAGAAGTCAGGATGTACAGGGGCGTCCGGCGATGATACTGTGCCAGCCCAATGACTCCTGCTAAGACCGTCCTTGCGGCGGGAACCCGCTTCGTTGGCCAGCTCACGGCCGAGGGTGATGTCCTAATCGATGGTCGCTTTGAAGGCGGCCCGCTGCACGTCAGTGGCCGACTGACCGTCGGAGCCGGCGGGCACGTCGAGGCGGCGCAGGCGGAGGTGGGAGAGGCCGAGGTCAAGGGGCTGTTCCGCGGCACGCTCAAGGCCCGCGAGCTAGTTCGCCTGCATGCCAGCGGCCGCGTCCTCGGCGACATCTTCTCGCCGCGCGTCGTGTTCGTCAGCGAGGCCGAGGCGGCGCAAGCCGCAAGTAGCTCGGCGCCCCCGACGCCGGTCGCTCCCGCTGCCGAGCCGGCAGCCCGGCCACGACGACCGCTCGACGCGCCACCCCCAGCCGCCCAGAGTGAAGGGCCTGGCACGACGGCCGCCGCGGCGCCACCGGAGACACGGCCGGTACGTGGGCCCACCAGCCCGGCGACTGGCCTGCCTCCAGCCCCGGCCAGTGCTGCGTCCGCCCCCGTACTCTCGCCCCCCCCTGTGCTGACTCCGGCTGCGCCAGCCGCTGCGAGCCCCGCTGCCAACCGCCCGCCCCGCCGCACTCCGCCGAGCGTCACCACGACGCCTGCCTCGCCCACGGCAGCGGCCCCCCTGCCGGTCGCGCCGCCGACTGCGCCGCCCATCGCTCCGCCGACTGCGCCACCCGTCGCTCCGCCGGCTGCGCGCACCATCCCTGCCCTGCCCAGCCTCGGCCAGCGCACGATGCAGCGCCAGACCCCGCGCGAGCCCTAGCCAAGCGCCCCCCGCTCACCAGCCAAGTCCCCCCGCTTACCGCCGACCGCACAAGTCCCACAGCCGGCAAAACTGGCTAGGTCCGACCAACTGTCTGCGGGGAGTATTTCTTGTGCCTTGCTCGGCGAATGGCCCGGCAGCTATAATCACGTTGCTGTGCCTACTTATCCGTTGACGGCCCCCTGTACTGGGGCGCGCTCTCCTCGCTTCGCCGGCCTTCGAGCGTACCTATGATCGGTCAGCAAATTGGTCAGTATCGGGTGCTCGGCAAGATCGGCGAAGGCGGCATGGGCGCCGTCTATGAAGCAGAGGATGCCGGCATCGGCAAGCGGGTAGCGATCAAGGTCTTGCATAAAGATCACGCGAAGAACCCGCAGATCGCTGCTCGCTTCATCAATGAAGCGCGCGCCATCACCGCCGTTGATCATCCTGGTCTGGTGCAGGTGCTGATGTCGGATCGGCTGCCCGACGGCACCGCCTACATCGTGATGGAGCTTCTCAAGGGCGAGACGCTCAACGCCCGTCTAAAGTCGCAGGGCGGACGGCTGCCGATGCAGTCAGCGATCCAGCTCGGACGGCAGATCGCCTCGGCCCTGGCGGCGGCCCACGCCAAAGACATCATCCACCGCGACCTCAAGCCCGACAACGTGATGATCGTCGCTGACTCGGCGTTCCCGACCGGCGAGCGAGCCAAGCTGCTCGACTTCGGCATCGCCAAGCTGAAGCTGGAGTATCAGGGTCAAGGCGATCAGGTCATGACCCGGGCCGGCGTGATGATGGGCACGCCGCTTTACATGGCCCCCGAGCAGTGCCGCAACGCCAGCGACGTCGATGAGAAAGCCGATGTCTACTCGCTGGGCATCATGCTGTACCGCATGCTGGCCGGGCGACCGCCGTTTTCCGCGCCTGGAACCGGCGAGCTGATGGCGATGCACATTTATATGCAGCCGCCGCCGCTCGGCGAGGCGGATCGCTCGCTGCCGGATATGCTGGTCAAGCTGGTCCACCGCATGCTGGCCAAGAACCGCACCGAGCGGCCGTCGATGGCCGAGGTGGC
>CAZVMD010000166.1:0-5567 GCA_964628555.1 uncultured Myxococcales bacterium
GTTCCTCTCTGTTTCTCGACGAGATCGGTGATATGCCGGAGGCGGTGCAGCCGATGTTTTTGCGGGTTACGGAGCGGCATGGGGAGTTTTTTCGGCTGGGTGAGGAGAACAAGCTGCAGCGCTCGGACTTTCGGCTGATTGGGGCGACGAATCGGCCGGAGAACATGCGCTATGAGCTCAAGCGGCGCTTTCAGCGCGAGATCCGGGTGCCGGGCATCAACAGTCGCAAAGAGGACATTCCGCTTTTGATCCAGCACCTGCTAAAGACGCAGGCGGCCAACGATGACGTGGATGCGGCGCGCTTTCTGGAGCATGGGTATGCGCAGGTGCATCCGTTGCTAGTCGAGCAGCTGATGCATCACACCTATCGCACGCATGTCTCGGAGATCGCGTTTCTGCTGGGGCAGGCGATGGCCGACAGTCCGCATGATGTCGTGCGTCCGCTTGGGGCTGGGCTGCGCATTGAGCTGTCGCAGCCGAGCGAGCGCAGTCTTAGTCAGAGTGTGACGCCGAAGGTGACGCGGCCGCTGCCGAGCATCAGCGAGGTCAAGCAGGCCCTGGATGAGCACGACGGTCACCTGCTGCGCACGGCGAGCGCGCTGAACATCAGCCGCCATCAGCTGAACCGGCTGCTGTTGCGCGAGGGCATCCAGGTCAGCCGCCCCCGTCGCAGCGGTCGGCGCAGCCCGCAGCTGGCCTAGCTGCGCGGTAGCTAGAAGAAGATCGGGTTCGAGACGGCGAAGGGCTTGCGGCCGGGGTAGATGGGGGAGAGGTCGCGACCGGCTGGGCCGCGGGCGTGGAAGACGACCCAGCTCTGCGGCTTGCTGGGGCGCTTGAGCGAGACGGTGGCTTCATAGCGGCGGCCCATCGGCGTCACGGTCTCGGTCAGCTCGACGATGCGCTCGGTCTCGCCGTTGACCAGGACTTCGAGCTGACTGGCGGCCAGCCACTTGGGGGCCTGGACGACGACGCGGAAGTCGAGGGGGCTGCCGGCGCCCATCACCGTGCCGCCGGGGCCGACGCCGCCTGGGCCTTCGACGGTCATGTACAAGCCGCCGCTGATCGTCGATTGACCGGCCTTCAGCACGTCGCGCACCCGCTCGGGGGTGAGGCGGCGCGGATCGTCGTGGCCAAAGCGCATGCAGGTGCGGGGATAGCCCACCGGCGAGCTCTCGATGCCGTGGGTGTCTGAAGAGCCCACGGCCCAGATGCGCTTGCCGGCGTTGAGCAGGGCGAACCAGTCGGCGACGATCGACTTGCGGTTGGCGTCGAACTCGCTGTCGTTGAAGGCCTCGACGGCGTCGAAGTCTTCGCTCCACAGCAGAGGATCGCCGGTCACCGTGGCGCGGTTGAATTCGGCGGCCGAGAAGTAGCCGCCAAAGCCGCTCGACGTCGGGTGGTTGACGATCAGCACCGGCTTTTCCGGCAGCGCGTGAACGTCGGCGAAGACCTGCGCCGGGGGCTTGCCCAGCCAGGGCACGGCGCCGTTGTTGAGCCGCTCTGGGCGGGGGCTGATCGGCACCACGCCGAAGTGGCCCCAGGTAAACGTCGTCAGCTCTTCCGAGGACATGCCGAAGGCCCAGTCGGCAAGGCCCAGGCTCTTGAGCACGGGATCGAAGTCGATGATCCACTCGTGCTCGCTCGACACCGGAATCTCTAGCCCATCGGCCACCGCGCTTTTGACCTTGAGCGGCACCGGATCAGATGAGTCGGCCGAGTAGTACGAGTGAATATGAAAGTCGCCGCACATCACGCCAGTCGAGTCGATGCTGTGCAAGAGGTCGGCGCGCACGGTCGCGGTCTTGCCGGCTTCGATGGTGACGTTGCTGTCGCTGATCTCCCACTCGGGCCCGTGGCTGAGCAGTACGCGGTGTGGGCCGGGGGGCAGGGCGAAGCGCTCGCGTCCGGTTGCCGACCAGGCCAGGACCGAGCGGCTGTTACGCGGCGTGTGGACACCCAGGCTGCGCGGGATGGCCGGTGGTGGCGTCTGCGGGATGATCTGAATGCGCACCGGCAGCGCCTTGCCACTGCCGCTGTCGTTGGCCTGCACTTCGAGCGTGCCGCCGCGCGGCAGGACGATGTCGACGTCATCGTGATCGGCGTCGGTCGGCGTGACCCGCTGCTTGGGCGACATGGTGTGCGCATCGACAGTGACCACCAGATCGACCGGCTGTCCCGACGGTACCGAGAGCATGACGTCACCGGCCGCATCGGTGGCCGCGCGGGTGATGAAGGCGCCGCTGGGATCCAGCGCATGCAGCAGCGCACCCGGCAGCGGCTGCATGGCGTCATCTTTGACGTGGGCGTGGATCATGTGCCAGGTGTCTTGGCCATCGACGCGGCGGATGGCGCTGCGCAGGCTGTCGACGCCGGGCGGGGCGACGATCCACTCGGCGTAGTCGACGGTCTTGTTCTCGCATGCGGCCAGCTTCAGGCCAGAGCCGCGATAGGCTTCGAACCCCGACTGCTCGATGATGTAGCCGACCGGGCCGCTCTTGAGGCGGAAGGCGAAGCTGCTGCCCGGATTGTCGAAGCCGACCCAGGCTGCACTGCCGGCCGGCTCGGCAAAGCCGGTCTCGGGGGTGAAGCGCTCGCTGCGCGAGGTGTGGAAAAAGCCCAAGATCTGCGTCTGTCGGAAGTCAAACTCGCGCGCTTCGGGGTTCATCAGCGACAGCCGCAGCACGACGTTTTCGGCGCCGGGCTCCAGCACATAGTCGAGCGCGGCCGGCAGGTTGCTGGGCTCACCGAGGATGCCGGCGAACGTCGACAGGAAGGGCACATCGCGCAGCGTGCCCGACACCCGCACGATCGCCGCTTTGCCGTCGCGTCCGTCGTTTAGCACCGTGATGCCTTCGGGGCCGTCGGGGCCGACTGCTTGGCCGCCGAACACCACGAACGACTCGCCGTACTGCGAGGTGCCGCTCGGCTGACCGTCAGCCCCGACCGCCTCGATGGCCAAGAGCTCGCCGCCTAGGCCCTGATAGCCGTCAGAGTCGCCCGCCGCCTCGATGTACACGGCGATGCGGTCGTTGAGCAGCAGGAAGTCGCCCTCGTGGATCTTGTGGCGAGCGTTCTCGGGCTGGCGAATCCAGCTCGCCTGGCTGATGCGTGCGGCGCGGGCCCGGCTGCGCTCGGAGGCGGCGAGGGGACTGGGGTGACCGTCGCGACTGCCGCCGGCGAAGCGGCTCTGTGGCGTGATGCCGGCCGCGGCGCAGGGGGCGGGCGGCTCGTGCATGTGCTGGTGCTCGTGGTCGCAGCTTAGAGACGGGGACAAAAGCGGCATGAGCCAGAGCAAAGACCCTGGCAACAGCAGACGGGGAACCCTCGGCATGACAGCCTCCTTCAGACGGAAAGGTCGTGCATAACAGAGCCTGCGCCTACGCGACAAGACGCCGCGTGGGAAAAACGCCTCGCCTGGGCTGCTTCTGCGTGTTACGCCGCGACCATGCAGACGACATCCTCTTTTAAGCGCGAGACCTCGTCGCAGAGCCGCGGGTGGCGGGCCAGATCTGTGGCGCTGGGCCTGGTCGGCGGCGGGCTTTCGCTTTCGCTTTCGCTTTCGCTTTCGCTTTGGGGCTGTGGTGGGGGGCTGGCCGAGACGGCAGAGCCGGAGGACGCGGCATCGATCAGCGCTGCGGCGAGCATCCCCTCGGCCCCGCGCGAGCTGCGGGCGGCCTGGGTCGCGACGGTCTACAACCTCGACTGGCCCTCGAAGAGCAGCCTGAGCAGCAGCCAGCAGCAGGCCGAGGCACTGGCCATCCTCGACCGGGCGCAGGCGCTGAACCTAAATGCAATTGTTTTGCAAGTACGGCCGTCGGCCGATGCGCTCTACGCGTCGAGCCTGGAGCCGTGGTCGGCCTACCTGACCGGGACGAGCGGCAAGGCGCCCAGTCCCGCCTATGACCCGCTTTCGTTCTGGGTCAGCGAGGCGCATCGGCGCGGCCTGCTGCTGCACGCCTGGTTCAATCCCTATCGCGTAGCGCTGCCCGGCACCGCCGCGGCGATGGCCCCCAGCCACATCAGCAAGCGCCGTCCCGAGCTGGTGCGCACCGTCGGCAGCTACCTGTGGCTGGACCCCAGCGAGCCCGACGTCAAGAGCTACACCCTGGAGGTCATCAGCGATGTCGTGCGCCGCTATGACATCGATGGCGTGCACATCGATGACTACTTCTATCCCTATCGCTCGTACTACCCAGCGGGCGGCGACTTTCCCGACGACAGCAACTGGAACAAGTACAAGGCTGGCGGCGGTGCGCTGAGCCGCGCTGACTGGCGACGCGATCACGTCAATCAGCTTGTCGAGCGCCTGTATCTGCGCATCAAGGCAGAGCGGCCCAGCGTGCTGTTTGGCATCGCGCCGTTTGGCATCTGGCGACCGGGTAACCCACCGGGCATCGTCGGCCTCGATGCCTATAACGATCTTTATGCCGACTCGCGGCTGTGGCTGGGGCAGGGCTGGCTCGACTACTTTGCGCCGCAGCTTTACTGGCCGATTGCCCCGCCGGCCCAGAGCTTCACCGCGCTTGTCGATTGGTGGCGCGGCGAGAACAAGCAGGGGCGGCACATCTTCCCCGGCCTGGCCACCAACCGCGTCGCCGACGGCAGCTATCCGGTGCGCGAGATCACCGATCAGATCAGCGAGGTCCGACGGCGGCTGCCGACCGCTGGCCATATCCACTACAGCTTCAAGGTCTTTCCTCGCAATCCGGCGGGGCTGTCGGCGACGCTGCTGGCCGGCGTCTATGGCGAGCGCGCGGTTGTCCCGGCCTCGCCCTGGCTGTCGAGCACGGCACCGGTCCGTCCGACGGTGGCTGGCATGCGCGAAGGCAGCGCCTGGGTGCTGCGCATCGAGCCCGGAGCCGGCCCTGGTCCCGCCCCCTTCCTCTATATCGTGTCGAAAAAGACGACCAGCGGCTGGGGCAGCGAGGTCATCCCAGCGGCGTCGGTCCCGACGCGCTACAGCCTGGCGAGCACGGCCGGCATCCAGGGCCTGGTCGTGCGCGCCGTCGATCGACTCGGCAACGAGAGCGGCGCCACCTGGGCCACGCCACGCTAGGCCAGCCGGGCCGCCAAGCCTGTTAAGATCGAGGCTTGCTCATGGCAAGCCCCCGCCGTTCCCGCCGTCGTGCCCCTGGCCAGCTTTGCTGCATCGTCCTTAGCGGGCTCTTGCTGCTGAGCGGTCTGGGTTCGGCGGCGGCCAAGAGCGAGCGCTCGTCTGCTACCGCACGGGTCAAGGCACGGGCGGGAGCGAAAGATCACGGTGAGGATCGCGCCCTGGCCGCGGCGCAGCGCCTGCAGGGGGAAGGCGCGGCGGCCCTGCAGGCCGGCAAGCTGCCCGAGGCGACCCGGCTGCTGACCGCAGCGTATCGCGCCGCACCCAGTCCCCAAGGGCTGTACCTGCTCGGCAAGCTGGCGCTGGCCGAAGGGCGCGAGCTAGATGCCCACGATCTGTTTCGTCGCTACCTCGCCGATCCGGATCTGGAGCGCGAAGCCGAGAGCGACAAGGCCTTGCCACCGCCGGCCGCCGTCACCGCACCTGCTGCGCCTAGCGCACCTGCCGCACCTGC
>CAZVMD010000166.1:5667-11934 GCA_964628555.1 uncultured Myxococcales bacterium
GCCGCACCTGCTGCACCCGCAGCACTTGCTGCACCGTCCGCAGCGCCCCCCGCGGCAGCGACTGCGGCAGCCAAGCCAGAGTCGGCTGAAGCGGCGGCGATTCGTGAAGCCGAGCGCTTCCTGGCTCAGCCACGCCCCCCGGCGGGCACGCTGAACATCCTTGGCGAGCGCGGCACGCTGATCTTTGTCGATGGGCGGCTGGTCGGCACGCTGCCGCTGTCGCTGCCGCTATTGATCGCGCCAAGCGAGCACAAGGTGATCCTGGAGCGCGGCAACCAGCGCATCGAAGACCAGGTGCAGATCGCGGCCGGTCGTCTCGGCGAGCTACGCAGCGACGTGTCGAGCCGGGCGCTCTTGCTGTCGATCCTGCCTGGGGTGCTGCTGTTCGCTGACTTTGCCAGCCTGCCGCCAGAGCTGCGGGCTCGCCTGCAGCAGTCGCTGGAGCAGGCGCTGCTGTCCCGTCGCCGCTCGCCGCTGCCGAGTGAGCTGGCGCTGACCTTTGTGCCGGCGCTGGCGCCGCGGCTTCAGGCCTGCATCAAGGACACCGCCTGCCAGGTCGAGCTAGCCACCCAGGTGGAGGCCGATGCCGTGCTCTTGGTCAGCAGCGAGGCCAAGGACGGCAAGCTGCGGCTGCGGGTCGGTCTGCTCAATACCACCGTCGGGGAAGAGGCGGCCGGCGAGGAGCAGAGCTGCGACAAGTGCAGCGTCGAGCAGGCCGGGCTGCTGTTGCGCGAGCAGGTCGGTCGCGTCTACGAGGCCGGCAGCGCGCGCGGCCAGGCCCAGCTAAGCGTGCGCTGCGATCCCGCGGACGCCGAGCTTAGCGTCGATGCGCGGCCGATCCCCGGCGGTCGCTTTTTTCGGGCGGTGTTCGCCGGGCCGCATCGCCTGCGACTGCAGCAGGCTGGCCTGCCGCCCAGCGAGCGCACGATCACGCTGCGCGATGGCGAAGCGCGTGAGGAGCTTATGCGCCTGGCCATCCCCGAGCCGCCCCCGGCCCCGCTGGTGCTGCCGCCGCCGCCGCCGCTGCCACCGCGCCGACCGACCTGGCGCCTGGCGGTGGGGGGCGTGGCGCTGGCCGGCGGGCTCGTGCTGGTGGGCTTTGGCGCGGCGATGCTCAGCCTCGATGGCCGCTGCGTCCTTGAGACCAGCCTGCCGGGCGAGCAGTGCGAGCGCCTGTATGAGACGACCATCCCGGGCGGCGCTGTCCTGGGCACCGGGCTTGCCGTGGCCATCACCGGCACCGTGCTTTTGGCCTGGCCACCGACGAAGCCGCGCCGGTAAGCTGGATTAAGTCGGCCATCCGGCTTATGTAAATAATTCGAGTATTGCTTAAATCCTGGGGGTGACTATGCGGTACAGATATGTATTAATGACAGGGGCTTTGTTTGCGTTGGCCTGCTCAACACTATTTGGCAACCTGAGCATTCCCAATGACCACTATTGCAATGTTGGGGATGGCACCTGCCCAGCTGGCCTGGTCTGCGACCCGCTCTTGCATGCCTGCGTTGATCCCAGCAGTATCAGCGACGGCGGTGTCAGCCCCGACGGGGGCACAAGCCCGGGGGGCAGCCAGGAGTTCTTTGCCGCGCCGATGACCCAGATTCCGCTGAGCAGCGGCACCAGTGCCGTACAGCAGGGAGTGCCGTATAAGGCAAATTTTGATAATACGGCTCCCTCTGATCTATTTATCATGGGTGTGGCCAGCTATACGATAGTGACTGTTGCTGGAACCAATACCGCCTACAAAACCGTAAATTACAAAGGAGCCGGAGCTCCGGCGATGGCGGCGATTGGCCGGCTCGACGATGACACGGTGGACGATGTGGTGCTGGTCTTTCCGTCTGCCAAGCGGGTAGAGATCCTAGCCAGCAAGACGCAAAGTCCGAGCGTGCCTGTCCCCTCGGCGATGCCCAAGGCGGTGGCCATTGGCGACTACGATGGCGATGGCTTTAGCGACTTGGCCATTGCGGACACCGGGGGCACGGTGGACTTCTATCGCGGCAGCGGCAGCGCCAGCTTTGCCAGCTCACCGACCGCGACCACCGACGCCGTCGCGAGCTACTCGCTAGCGACGATGATCACGGTACCGGACATCAACAGCGATGGGGCTGCTGAGCTGGCGCTGGCCCTGGTGGATCAGAGCGCCAGCCAAGCGCATCTTTTGCAGCTGATCCTTGGCCAGAGCAACCTGATGTTCCGCAGCAATCACCAGGCGAGCCTGGGCGCTGCACCGACTGAGATGGTGGTCGGTAACTTCAGTGGCTCGGGGCCCGACCTGGTCGTCCTCTTGGGCGGCACCCAGCTTACGGTCTTCACCAACCTAGCCAATAGCCGGCTCGACCTGGCAAGCTCGCTCAACCTGAGTCCGTACCGCACGAGTCCCATGGGCCCGTCGTTCGGTCACCTGGTCATGGGGCGCTTCTTTCCCGGCTCGGTGAACAGCAAGACCGTCGACGATCTGGCGGTGCTGTTTGAAGACGGCTCGGTGGCGCTGTATCAGGGGACGGTCGATGGGCGCGGCCGGCCGGTGCCGGTGGTCAGCAAGCGGGCCCTGGCCGTCGAGCGGATGGTGGCCGGCGACTTTGTCCCCGACGCCAGCGGACGCGACGATCTGGTTGGCTACAGCGACCGCGGCACCGCCGCGACCATCGCCACGCTGAGCCTGGTGCGCAACAACGTCGGCGGCAGCCTGGGCGACCTGACCCTGGCGCAGCAGCATGGGCTGGGCACGGGCATGGCGGCAGCGACGCCGCTGGTCTTTGCCGGCAAGTTCGCCGACGCGCAGAAGGAGAGCGTCCTGGTGGTCGGTGGCGGTCCCGAGCTACGCGTCGAGCACTGCTCGCTGGATGCCCAGAACAACCTAAGCTGTGCCGTTCCGCAGACGCTGCCGGGCGCCGCGGTGACGGGAGCAACGATCACCTGTGGTGACCAGAAGGCCCGCCTGCTCCTGGGGCTAAGCACCGGCTCGCTGAGCCTGCTCGACTACACCGGCAGCCCGTCGGTTACGCTGACCGCAGTTCGCCCCTTCGCGGCCGGCTTCAAGCAGGTCGAGGTCGCCGACGTCAATCAAGACGGGGTCGTCGACGTCGTCGTCTTGGAGGGCAACAACAAGGTGACCATCCTTCCCGGCGAAGCGAACCCGACCGGCTGCGCGTTTGATGCGACCGGCACCGTCGATGCCACGCCGGCCGCCGCCACCTTCAGCGCGCTAGCGCTGGGGGATGCAAATGGTGATAAATACCCTGATTTGCTAATTGCCGAATCGGCAAAAGTGTCGCTGTATATCAATTCAAAGGATAGGCACTTTACCGGCGGTACGCTGTCCAGCAGCTTCACCGGGGCGCTGGTTGGCTTGGCCCTGGCCGACCTGCGCGGCCTGGGCAAGGCCGATGTCGCGGTGGTGAGCTCGGTCGCCGCTGGGCTCAGCTCGTCGGTGAACATCCTGAGCCCGGATCTGCCGGGCGGCAGCCTGGTGCCGCTTGTCAACAACATGATCCTGCCGCTGTCGTTCCGTCGGATGGCCGTCGGAGACCTGAACGGCGACGGTGCCGCCGAGCTAGTCCTGCTCAACAAGGCCCGCGGCATGGTCAGCACCGCCTCTGGCTTTGGCCAGGAGGCGGTGACGTTTAAGCACTATTCGGTCGGTCGCGGCGCCGATGCGCTGACCATCGGCCAGGTTGACGCCGATCCTGGCAGCCCACGCGACATCGTCGCCCTCGACACCCTGCCGCCTGGGGCAAGCGGCAGCGCGCTGTGGATCCTGCAGGGCCTGCGGCCGGATCAGCTGGTGCCGTAGCTGCGTCGAGGCTCGGTGGGCCGGCCATCGCTCTGCGCCGCCGGGCCGGGAAGCTAGCGAACGTAGATGGGGAAGAGCGTGAGGTCGACCGCCAGGAAGGCCCCGAAGCGGAGGAGCGAGAACAGGCCGCTCTGCTCGGGGGCGCTGTTCTGCACATAGAAGTACTTGCGCAGGTCGGGCGCAAAGGAGGCGCCGATGCCGAAGGTAAACGGCGTCTTGCCCGCCCCGACCTTCAGGTACAGACCCGGCGAGAGCACGCTGAGGAAGCTGACCTCGCTGGCCGTACTGACCTGGGTCTGGGTGTTGGTCGCCATGCCCTCTGGCTGCCCGCTGTGGCTGACGCGGGCCCAGGCAAGCTGGCCGACGTCGAGCACGCTGGCGAACAGGCCCATGGACCAGCTAGCGGTGAGCGGCGTGATGGGGAACTGCAGGTCAAAGCCCAGCGCAGCCATCGGACCGATGGCGCCACCGGCCAGCAGGCCCGGCTGACTATAGAAGGGCATGACCGCCTCGCCGCCGCCCAGCAGGCCGACCACGCCGGTGACCGACAGGTGGATGCTCTGGCGCTTGGCCCGCCACGAGCCCACCGGGGCGGCAGCAGCACTGAGCGCCGCCGAGACGTCCTTGGGATCCTTCGCCGATGCCAGGTCCGAGATCAGCGTGATATAGCGGGTCACGCTCTCGGGCAGCTTGGCCGCTTGACCGATGGCCGCCAGGGCGACGAGCACCTGACGAACGCCGTCGGCGTAGGCGCCGCGCAGCATGGCTTGGGTGGCGCGCATGATCGACAGCAGCGCCTCTAGCTGCGGGGTATTGGCCGTCGCCAGCAGCTCGGCGCCGGACTCGATAATCGTCGCCGTCAGGGCCAGCGACTCGCTGGCAATCTGCACCGGCGGCGGCGGCGTGCCGAGCCGCCACTGGCGAATCCGCTGCTCCAGATCAAAGATGCTCAGCGTCAGTGCCCGTACTTGACGATAGCCGTCAACGGCGGAGGGGGTCTCCGCGCACTCGACCTCAGCGGACTTGGTAAAGAAGGCCTTGAGCGTACTTGGCACATGGTCGGTTCCGCCAAAGAGTCGCGAAATCACGATGTACTCCACGGGAGAAGCCGCCAGCCGCACAATGGCTTTGCATACCTCCGCTTCCGTCCATACGAGGGAACCGCCGGGCTTTGCCCCTTTTTGCAGTGCGGATACGACTCCCCCAAAGCGACTGAGCAAGACGCCGGTTGCGGCAATGGCACAGAACGCCTGCTCTGGCCGAGCCATGGCCACTGCACTTTCAGGCACTCCTGTCGCAGGATCGCTGCAGAGGGAGAGACCTAGGTTGTTCTTGTCATTGAGAGCATCGAAGGCTTGCTCCAGGGAAACACCCATAGCCGCCAACAGCTCTAGCGCCGAGGTGCCCTTCTGCAGGCCAGCCAGAACCGTATAGAGTCCTTCTGCTGTATACGTAGCGGCTATCGCGATGCGCAGCTCGCGGGTATTGGCATCGGCTGGCCAGAGCAGCTCAATTATGGCGCGGAACATGGAAGCGCCATTGCCAATGACCTCATCCGCCGATGAGGGGTGCGCCATTAGGTTCTGAACGGCGACCATGATCTGCGTCAGAGCCTTCAAACCCGGCGGATTCATGCCCGTAGCGCTTGCACATTCTAGCTTCACGTCCTTATCGAACAGGGCCTGGGCGGCCGGCGGCAGGTGGCTAATTATCTTTTTATCGGCCAGCCGGACGAGCTCTAGCATATCGGCTTCGCGCAGCACGCGGGCTGCTTCCTGACATAACGCCAGTTCGCCTTTCGGGTTCTTGCGAATGGCGTCAACCACCAAGAGCACGACGCGGCTAATCAGCGAGATTTGACACGCTGGCTTTAGCGCCGTATCGGTAGGGCAGATTTTATCCAGGTTCTTGTTGCTGGATTCTACTAGCTCTTTAATTGAAGCATAGGCGACCTCGACGTCCCGCTGGCGCAGCGCTTGAATAAGAAGCCGTATCTCCTGGCTGCTTGAGTTGAGATAGCCAAAGCTGGCGATCGGCAGGCTCTCCAGATCGGCACGGATGGCTGAGGCCAGCAGGGCACCGTGGCTGGCCGGGGCGGCTTCGGTCGCCTTGAGCAGCAGGCAGGTCTGGGGAAACAGGGCCGCCGATTCTGCCGACCCGCTGCCGCAGAGCTTGGCTTGGAAGCTACTGACCATCCACAGCACTAGCTCCTGGTTGGCGCGATCGACCATAAAGTCGGCCAGCCCACTGACCAGCGCGCCCTCCCACGACATGCTGCCAGCGGCGCCCAGCGCTTCGGTGGCCCCGCCCAGGCTGGGCGTACTGCGTAAGCGATACGGCGCGCACAGCCGGTACGCCAGGTCGATGCGGGCCTCGTCCTGCCCTGCTCCGGGGTCTTTGTAGGCCGGGGCCGCCTTCTGCACGTCCTTCAGCAGGCTGAGGGCCGCCGCGTTGGCTAGGGACGATACCGA
>CAZVMD010000166.1:12034-15233 GCA_964628555.1 uncultured Myxococcales bacterium
ATTCACATCAGCACATAAGAGGTCATCTTTCGGCGTAGAGAGCGTCATGCCCCTAAGTCGCATGGCGCCTCGAACAACTGGTGCCGCGCTGGCTGAGCTTGGCAGCCCGCCAGGAATAAGGCCCAAACAAAGCAGGAGTAATAGCCTTAGAGATCTTGTGTGTATGGCCATCGTCGTCTTCCTCTCTTAACCGTGGAGCCCGGTGGTGAGCTCAGTGAAGATGGGCCCGTCGACTCGCACATAAATCGGCCCTTGTGCGGTTACCAGGCGCCAGAAGGGCAGCGTCGGCGTGCTGGACTGCTGGCAGGGCTTCCAGACTAGCTCGGGTTTTTCGACATGACGGGCAAGGTCGATCAGGCTAAGAAAGCGCTGTCCGGCGGGCAGCTTGGACCAGCGCAGGAGCAGCTTCCCTAGCCCGGTAAAGAGCTGGAGCCGTGACGCCCGCAGCGTGTGGTAGCTAATGAACAAGCCGTCGTGGGCATCGTGGACGTTTAGCCCGACGATGCGGCCGCGATGAAGCATCGGGACTAGGGCATAGCTGCGGCCAGGCTGGTCCAGGCGCTGCACCAGCAGGGGGTTCTGCGCCCGCAGGCGCTCGCCCAGTCGCTTGCCGAGGTCGAGCGCCTGGGTCCACAGCGGGTGCTGCTCAGTGCTCTTTTGGGCGAGCGTGCGCAGCCGCTGCATATCTAACAGTGGGCGGCGCAGATCCTTGGGCGGCGGAGTCAGCCGTACCGCTGCAGGCGGCTCGACGGTCGGCGTCGCACTCTGGCTGAGCAAGACATATCGCGTTTCCTGGTCGGTTGAGGCGCAGGTGACGGGATTGGCATACTCACTAAGCCAGGACGAAATCGGGATATAAACACTGCCAGAGCCATAGGGGCAGAGCTCTTGGCAGGCGTCGTTGTCGTCGTGATCACAGCCAACGATCCATTCAGGAATATTGACCTGCAGAGCTTTAATCGATAGGGGCCCTGACTGACCCTGTTCGCCGTCGAGATAGATGCCGTGAACCACCGACCAGTGCTGGGTATCATAGATCGGGGTAACGCAGGGCATGCCAGCGGTAAGTAGGGTATCGAGAATATGGTGAAGGACTGGGTGATAGTCCTGCCATGAGCGATATGTATATTTCGACGCGCCTAGGCTGCCAGTTGTGTTGATTATACTTGACAGACTCGGAGGATCGGAAAACCAGGCATGGTCTTTATTCTGGAGTTGAATGGCGCTAAAAAGGCTGGACTGGGCCTGATTCTCACTGGCCAGTCCCAGCTTGGCCAAAACCATCATTGCGCAAGCTGGACCGCAATAGTTGGGATCATCTTGATTATGGTATCGGCAGTTTAGCTGGATATCCCAGGTCATGACATGTTCTTCTTCGGGTTGGGGCGAATTGCGGGGGGGGGCTGTTGCCCCACCGATATCAATAGCAAGCAGCATGAAACGTGCCATATCTACGGAGGCATGGTTACGAGGGGAAAATAACGGCAAATCAGCACAATTTGCGCTAAGTCCGGAGCGTTGACGAAATAATTGCGACATTGCGCGGGCCGCGCTCACTGGCTCCTAGCTGCACTGTGTGGCGGCATCTCGAGCCGCGTGTTGCCAGGGCAACGGCGCCAAAGCGCCGTCTTTCCGCGCACTTGGCAGGCAGGGATTGGCCTGGGCCGGTGATACCATCCGCGCATGCGAGACATCCCCGAGGTGGCGCGGACGCTCTGTCGAGTCACGCCGCTGATTCGCACACCGACCCTGGGCTGTGGCTTGAAGCTAGAGTCGCTGCAGCGCACCGGCTGTGTTCAGCTGCGCGGCGCAGCGCTGAAGCTGTCGCGGCTCTTGTCGATGGATCGGACGGCGGGGGTGGTGGCGGCCTCGGCCGGCAATCAGGGGCTGGCGCTGTCCTGCGTCGGGCGGGCGCTGTCGATTCCGGTGCGAGTGGTGGTGCCAGAGAGCGCGCCGCGCTGCAAGCGCGAGGGCATCACCAGCTTTGGCGGCGAGCTAATTCGCCACGGCGCCTCGCCCGTCGAGGCCGAAAAGATGGGGCGGCGGCTGGCGGCGCTGCGCGATGCACTGTTCGTCTCGCCCTGCGAAGATCCCGATGTCATCGAGGGCGATGGCGAGTGGCTGGGGCAGGAGATCCTGCGCCAGAGTCCGGCCACCACGCGCATCGTCGTGCCGATGGGCAGCGGTGGGCTGGCGGCGGGCCTGGCCGCGGCGGTCTGCGAAGCCGGCATCGAGGTCATCGGGGTGCAGCCGCAGATCCACTCGGCGATGAGCGAGTCGCTGTCCGGCGGGCGCGCCCTGACCGACTACAGCGGACCGCGTAGCATCTGCGAGGAGCTCGAAGGCGGCGTCGGCTGGCGGAGCTTTCGCGCCGTCAAGCAGTACGTGCGCCAGCTGATCCTGGTACCGGAAGACGACATCCTGTCGGCCGTCGCCTTCGCCTTTCAGCGCCTGGGCCTGGTCGTCGAGCCCTCGGCGGCGGTGGGGCTGGCGGCGGTGTGCAGCGGTCGCCTGGCGGTCGATGCGCACACCGTGCTGGTCATCACCGGCGGCAACCTCGACGGCGAGGTGCTGCAGCGCTGCCTGGCGACGCGCAACGCCGGCCCACACGGACAGGAGCAGGTGCTCGCCGCGCGCTGAAGCAGACGCTGCGGTCGCTGGCTTGGCGCCCGTCTCCGCGGACTGCAGCCGCGGCGCCTCCGCCAGCCGCCGCGCCGAGCGGAGCTAGTGGCTGACCGGAGCGGCCTTGGCGAAGAGGCCGAGCAGGCGGCGGCCAGCTTCCTTGACGCCGTGCAGGCGGTCCTTCATGTACGGCGCGACCTCGTGGACCAGATCCGAGGCCGTGGTGGCGACGCGGTGACGGGGCCAGAAAAACGGGCTGGCCCAGCGGCTGTGCTGGGCGAGGAACAGGCGAAGCTCGGCCGGCGTGACGCCGTGCTGCTGGCAGGTCGCTTCGAACTCGCTGCGGGCCGCGGCGCGGGCCTTAAACAGCATCATCTGCACCCGGCTGTACACGTTGACCGCCCCATCGCCCGAGGTCTCAATCGGCAGGAAGATGGCGCTCGGCCACTTCTCGGTGACGTACGACTGCACGCCATCTGACACACCCGAGGAGGGCATGCAGCCAAACGGCTTGACCGACAGCGTCATCGTCGACTTCTTGTGCTTGACGTTCATCACCAGCTTGCCGACTTCCATG
>CAZVMD010000167.1:0-15078 GCA_964628555.1 uncultured Myxococcales bacterium
TCGGCGTCTCGGAGGCCATCGACCAGCGGATCAGGCCACGCGGCGTGCCGGCCCACACCAGCCCCGACGCAGCGGCGAGGCTGGTGACCGGACGCGAGTCAGAAAATGACCGCACCCGCGAGGTGTTCGCATCGCTGCTCGTACTCGTCTTGGCGACGCTGGACGAAGCCGAGGGTCCACAGCCCGCAAGCGGCGCACTGGCGAGCGCCAGCGGCAACATCAAACCAACCGCTCCCCATATGGCCCGCCGAGCAAAACGACCGCGCGAATCATTCTGGATCATACGTCGCAACATGCCGGATACAGGTGAGTCCTGTCAAGCGACGCGACGACGGGCTGCCGCCCCGGCAAGCTCGTCGGCCCGGCCCGCTGCCAAGTCGCTGGCACACCGTGGTTGGCGGACCCTAGTTGGCGGCCAGCCGGCCTGGCTCCAGACGGCAGCTAAGTGCCCGGAATCGGCACTACTTGGCGCTCAGGTCCAAGTCGGCGCGGTTCTCCCCTCGATCAAAGCCTGGCCGGCGCGACTGACCGCAGACGGCGCGGAGGCTTGACACCTGGGAGGCTTGTCGGTTTGCTTGTCTCTGGATGCGTGCCTCCGTCAGCCTGCTGCACCTGACTGCGACGACGTCACTTTTTGTCGCCCTGGCTGCTCTGCCGAGCGCTGAGGGCCGGCCGGTGACCGTGGCGCGTAGCCGGGTCGTGCTGGCCGACGCTGGTGCCGTCACGCGAGCGGGGGGCGGCATGGGGGCCGCACGGGCGCGGCGGCCACAGGTAGTCATCGCTGGACTGGCCGCGCCAGCCAACTTTCCGGGCCTGGGCCAGGAGCTAGCGCGCTCGCTGCGCAGCGTGCTCAGCGATGCGGGGGTGGATGCCCGCGTCGCGACCCCGGATGGTGCCAGCGGGCGGAGCGAGACCGAGCACGCACTGGCTGGCCGCATCGAAGACTTAGGCAGCGGCCGTCTGCGACTGACGCTCAGCTGGCATGGCCATAACGTGCAAGCGATGGGTGATGTCGAGCATCTGGACGACATGGCTTACGCCGCCTGCGAGCAGCTTCGTCCGCGGCTGGCCATGGATGCCCCGACGCTAGAGCCGCCGGCTCCAGCGGAGCCCGTGGCTGAGCCGACCTTGCCAGCGTCCAGCGTCGCCGTGGCGCTGGTCCCCAAAGAGAGCAAGAGCCCCGCCATAAGCCCGTCGCCCAGCAGTGAGGTTCGCAAGCGGCCGACGCCGCGCCCGGCGGTTGGCCCAGCGACTCCGGCCAGCGTCGCGGTGGTGCCCGCCGTCGCTACCCAGAGCGTCAAGGAAAAGGCCAAGGAGCCCGAGCCGCCATCGCGTCCCGCCGCACCATCGCCAGCCCCGCTCGCCAGTCAGCCAGCGCCCGCTGTGCCGCCGCCCGCCGCGCCGGTGGAGTCCTCACCCCCCCCGCCGCAGCCGGCAGCGCTGCGCCCACGCATCGCCGTGCACATCGTGGGCGAGCCGATGGCTGGGCTGCCACCCGCCTTCTATGGCGCGGGGGCCATCGCGCAGCAGACCGCGATGGCCTATCTGCAGAACCGGCTGCGCTATCCCACTGTCGGCAGCCGCTTGACCGGCTTGGTCGGCGGCCTCGATGCGCTCAGCCAGTCTCTGCGCCTGGGGGCCCGCCATACCCTGATGGCTCGCTTCGATACCCTGGTTGACGGCTTTGGCTCGTTTGGCACGCGCACGGTCAGCGGTCGCCTGCATATCGTGCTGCTGCTCGACGGTCGGCCGCTGTTGGATCGCAGCTTGTCGATCCCCCCGTCGGCCTACTATCCGACCGAGCCAGCGACCCAGGTAATTGCGCGCATCGTCACCGCTGCCCTCGATGCGATAAGCGGCGAGCTTGCGGCGCGCCTCGGGACGCCGCCCCCGCCGCAGTAGCCGCGCCGAGCTAGACCGAAGCTACGTCGAGCTAGACCGCAGGCAGCCGCAGCCTGAGGTCCCCCTTGCGTCCGCCGGGGCCGGCTAGAACTTGACGCTCACCTTGGTCGGCTTCTTGCCCTTTTTGACCTTGATCTTCTTTTCCTTCAGCGAGCCGTCGGCGGGATTCACAAACGTCAGGGTGTGCTTGCCGGGCGAGACGCTCAGGGTCTCGGTGGGGCAGGACAGGCCAGAGTCATGGCCGTCGACGAGAATCCGCAGCTTGCCCTCGGTCTTGCACTTCACCTTCACTTCCGACGAGCCCTGGATATCTTCGGGCAGTCGGGCTGGCTCTAGCTTGAGGTCCAGCTTGCCGGTCTCGCTGACGTCGCGACGCAAGAGCTTATGGCCGGCCGCGACCAGTACCAGCTTGTGCGAACCGGCGGCGAGCTTGAGCGTCTGCGGCGTCGTCCCCTTGTCGGCCCCATCGAGGAAGATCTGGGCGCTGGGTGTGCTGCTGAGCGAAAGGCCGGTCTGTGCCGCAGCCTTGCTGGCGCCCGCGGTGCTGCCGCCATCTGCGTTTGCGGCTGCCGCGTCCACCACCGCGAGAGGGGGGAGGGACGGCCCGCTCGACATCTTGAGGATGACGCCGATCGCGATCAGCGCCACCACTCCGAGCACAATGACCAGCACCGGCGGCCCCTTGGGCTTGATGCTGGACGGATCGAGCATTGATGGATCGGCCAGATCAGCACCGGGGGCGAGGCCCAGGCCGGCGTTTGCGGCTGGGCTGGGCTCGACGCTGCCGCCAGGGCTGGCGCTTGCGCTCTCGGCGGCTGGGTTGCTCTGCGCTGCGGCCCGGTCGGCGTCGACCTGGGCCAGGCCTTCGGCGATCTGCACGATCTCGGCCGGGGCGGTGCTCGACAGCACCCGTGCGTTGGGCTCCGAGATCGGGCCTGAGCGGCGCTTACCAGTGGCATCTGCCGGCTCCGTCGTAGCCGGTGGCTCTGGGGTGGGCGGCGGCGCCTGCTCAGACACGGGCGGTGCGCTGCCGAGGGCGGCGGTCGCCTTGGCCAGCAGCTCGGCCGAGTCGGCCGGCGCTGCTTCTGGGGCGCTCTTCTTCAGTGGCGGCGGCTTGACGGGAGCCAGGGCCGGACTGGTCTCGTTGAGTGACAGCGTATTTGGCGCGTGGCCCCAGGCATCCGCGCTGGTGGATTTTTCGGGGAGCACCGCCCCGGCGGCCAGCGCGACTTCTTGATCCGCGGTCGGCGTGGTGGCACTTGCTGCCGCGCTGCTGCTGGCCTTGGCCTTGGGATTGACCGAGACCGGGTTCGAGCGGCGGCCGGGGCCGGCGCTGGCACCTTGTCCAGGCGGGTTGCTGCTGCGGCCAACCTGGGCGGCTGGGCCACTGTCTTTCGCTGCCCCAGTTGCTGGTGCGCTGCGCGGCGGGGCTGACACCGACTTGCCGGCGGCTCCGGGTGGTGGCGGTGGCAGCGAGGGCTTCTTGACCTGCTCCTGCTCGGCACTCTTAGCCTGCTCCGTCGAGACCGAGTCGCTCTGCGAGGTCAGCCAGTCGATGCCTGAGCGGTGCTTGCCGGTCGGCTTGTCTTTCTTGGTCGGCTTGCTGGTCTGGCTCTGGCGAGCGGCCTCGGCAGGGGCGGCGCTGCTCGGGCCGGACTTTCCGGTCTCGGCGCTCTTGCCGTCCGCTTCAGCCGCTTCGGGAGTCGGGATCTTGGGATTGGTCAGCAAGAGCGGGCGCGACTGCGGCAGCGGCGTATCTTCGCTCTCGCTGCGCGCGACGACGCCCCCTGGGCTGGCGGCGGTGGGCTTGCTACTGCCCTGCGCCTGGGTCTTGCCCGAGGTCTCGCCCAGCGCCGAGATGCGGTTGCGGGCCGAGATCGCGATCTTGTTGTCACCGCTCTTGCCCGGCGGTGGCGGCAGCGGCTCGGCTGAGCTGCGCTCGCTGATCGTGACGCCCTGCGGCACGGTATCGCCGGCTAGCCGATACTGCTCGGCGACGCGGCCAATCGCCTGACGGACCACAGCCTCCTGCGTCGCGTTGTCCAGGCCTTCCGAGGCCGGCAGCGAAGCGAGCGCCGCGGCGAGCTCCGCCATGCTGGCAAAGCGCTGGCTGCGCGTCGTCGTGCGTGCGCGGTCGCTGATCTCGCGCAGGGCCGCCGCCAGCGTCGAGCTACCCGACGGAGACGCCGTCAAGAGCTCGCCGAGAATGACCCCGAGGGCAAAGATGTCGTTTTCTGGCCCAGCTGCGACGCTGCCGCTCAGCACCTCAGGCGGCACATAGCTGGCCAGAGCTTTGATCGCCGAGTCCTGCGTCCAGGCGGCAGCCGGCAGCAGCGGCGCCAAGCCGAGCTCAGACAGCCGCAGGCTGCCGTCGGGGACCAGCCAGATGACGGCTGGTGAGAGCAGGCCGTGCCACAGACCGTGCTCGTGCGCCAGGGCCAGAGTGCTGGCCAGCGTCCGGCCGATGTGCAGCGTCAGGGCCGGCCAGAGCGTCTCGTCTCCGTCCCGCTCCAGATCGGCGGCCAGGCCGCTGCGCAGCTTGCGCAGGTCGGCGAAGCCGGGGAACTCCCAGACGGAGAAGGCGTCGGTAGCGGCCGCCGAATACTCGACCAGTCGCAGCAGCGCCGCGCTGTCGAGCTCGCCGTAGTTCTTAAGCGCCGTCGCCAGGCGGCCGAGGGCGCCGGCATCTTTGGCAAGTGCCGGCCCTACTTTATGGATAACTACGTGCCGTTCGACGCCCACCAAGCCAAAGCGCTTGGCCCGCCAGGTCTCTCCAGCGGGTCCGGCGCCGAGTCGCTCGACGCAGGTATACCTGCCCAGCGTGAAGGTGCGTGCCACCACGGCGCCATGTTATCACGGCTAGAAACATTAGTTATTTGGCTTGCTTAATATTTTCGACGTACTGGGGCTGTCCCGTACCGGCTGCTGTCGCCGCCCGCCCGACAGTGGTTGGTCATCTGCACCAGTTGCGATCTCTCGGGCCTGCGGGACCGCACACAGCAAGTATTTCGCTTGCAGCGCGGGCATAGACCGAACTAAAAGGCCAAAGATCTCAACGAGTTGACAGTGGTTTGCCCCTTACATTCAGGCCGTCGCCCCAGGAGAGGTCTCTTGCGTCGCTGAGCAGGGCTCTTGCGCCCGTCTGCCGTCGCGCGACTCTCCGAATCCCGGGCCTGAGAATCGAGGAATCACGATGGCCAAGCTCAGCCCCCTTACGAACCAACTCTCGCTGTGGCTGCTCGCCGGTGCGCTGTGTACGGGTGCCGCCTGCAACGCCACCCGCCTCGACACGGACGAGAACACCGAGGACGGGCTGGACATGAGCCTGAGCGAGTATCGCCGCGATGCCTCGGCCGATGCCCGGCCACGCAACCGCGATGCCGCCTGCGCCAGCGTTAAGGCCGAAGCGACACTGGGCAAGAAGCCGGTCGACATCATCTTCGTGATCGACAACTCCGGCAGCATGTCCGACGAGATCCTGGCGGTCCAAAACAACATCAACAAGAACTTCGCCGACATCATCGGCAAGAGCGGCCTCGACTACCGCGTGGTCATGGTCACCCGCCACGGCAAGTACAACGGCGTGTCGCGCGCCATCTGCGTCGAAAAGCCGCTGAGCACGGTCGCCGACTGCACCAATCCGCCCGCCCAGCCCGGCATCAACCCCGGCAAGTTCTATCACTACAGCCGCCAGATCGAGAGCAGCGACTCGTTCCGTCGCTTGCTCAACTCGTTTGCCGGCGGTGAGAAGGACGATTTTAACCTGGCGCCGATGGGCTGGTCGCAGTGGCTGCGCACCGATGCCTTCAAGGTCTTCATTGAGGTCACCGACGACAACTCGGACATGCGCGCCCCCGACTTCGAGAAGGCGCTGTTCGCGCTGCCCGGCAAGCAGTTCGGCAGCGAGACCGATCGCAACTACGTCTTCCACAGCATCGTCGGCCTGAAGCAGAACGCGCCGGCCACCAAGGCCTGGCAGCCGACCGATCCGGTGCAGACGACGATGTGCACCGGCAGCGATGTCTATGGCGCGGGACCGGACTACCAGAACCTGTCGATCACGACCAAGGGCCTGCGCTTCCCGATCTGCCAGTACGCCAGCTTTGACGCGGTCTTCAACCAGGTGGCGATGGGCGTGATCGCCGGCACCAAGGTGTCCTGCGACTTCCCGCTGCCCATGCCGCCGGCGGGCCAGAAGATCGATCTGACCACCGTGACGATCGAGTACCGGGCGATGGGCACCGGCGCGCCGGTGACGTTCAAGCAGGTGCTCAACCTCGGGGCGTGCGGGCCGAACTCGTTCTACATAAACGGCGACCGCATCTACATGTGCCCCGAGACCTGCGCCGCCGTGCAGAAGGACGACAAGGCCAAGGTCGAGGTGCTCTTCGACTGCTTGGCGGTGATTGGCTAGCGCGGCAGTGGGGGATGGCGCGGGGGGCGCCGGAGGGGCTTAGACCGGGATGCCGAGCAGGCCGCAGGCTTTCCGCAGCGCGGCGCGTAGCTGCTCTAGCTGTTCCAGCGCGATATCGTCGCCGCTCGCTCGCAGTGCAGCGCGGACGTCGGCCAGGCCATCGCTGACCTGGGTCAGGCTGTCGGAGACTTCCTTGGGCGTGCGTGCGGCGGGGCTGGCTGCCTTGGCGACCACCTCGCGCAGCGAGTCGCGCTCCCGCTCGGTCTCGCGCAGCTGACGCAGGGCAGACTCGAGCTCTACCCGCTGGGCTTCAACCCGCTTGTCGTCGCTGACGGCGCCCATCGGGCGGCGGCGGGCGTCCGATTCCAGCTGCTCGATGCGGCGGCGGGCGCTGGCGAGCTCGTCCGCGAGCCGGCTGTCGGTGCTCTGGGCCTGAAGCGCGGCGTCTTTTTCTTCACGCAGTCGCCGCACCTCGGCTTCTAGCTCGGCGAGCTTGGCGCTGCTGCCCTCGTCGCCGCCTGGCTTGCCACCGCGGGCCCGGCGCAGCTCTGACTCCAGCTGCTCGACACGCCGCTTCAGGCGGATCATCTCCATTTCTTGGTCGGCACTGGCTGGGGGAGAGCTGCCCGCTTGCGCCGCCTGCGCGGTGGCCTGCGCCAGCTGCGCCTCAAGCTCACTCACGCGAGCCCGCAGGCGGTCGCGCTCCCCCTCGGCGGCGCGCAGCTGATCACCGCCGGCGCTGGCTGCGCCCCCGCCTCCCCCCTTGCGACGCAGCTCCGACTCCAGCTGCTCGATGCGGCGCCGCAGTCGCTCGCTGTCGCCATCACTGGGCGCCGAGCGAACTGCCGAGGCCTCCAGCCGCTGCTGCAGCTCATCAGTGCGTCGCTTCGCTTCGTCGAGGAGGCGCTGGGCATCATCGGCCCGGCGGAGCATCTCGCTGGCTCGCTGCTGCGCCTGATCGCACTCGCGCTCAACTTCGGCGCGTCGCTGGCGCTCGACCTCGAGCTCGGCCCGGAGGCGGGTGATCTCGGCGTCGGGACCGCGGGCCAGAGGCGGCGCCTCCTGCAACAGGACGGCGGCCGGCGGAGGCGGGGCCATGCTGCCGGTCTTGCTGCTGCCACGTCCGCCGGGCGGATCGCTGCTCGGTGCGGCGGGCGGCGGGCCGGCCAGAGGCGGGGTCGCGGCGGCTGGGGGGACGACGGCTGACGCCGCAGCGCTCCCACGCTTTTCGGCGGCTCGCTGCTGGGCTGCGGCTTCGGCAAAGCTCAGCGGGGCGGCGGCGGCCGGCGGTGGCGCGCTGGGCAGTGGCACCTTGACCACCGGCGGAGCAGCCAAAGGCGGCATCGGCACAACGACGCCCGGCGAGACGCCGATCGCGGTGCGGTTCATGTCCTCGACTTCAAAGCGCACTTCGACGTGGCCGCAGCGGAAGGTGTCACCGGGCTTGAGCTTGTATTTCTGTACTCGCTCGTTGCCGACGTAGACGCCGTTGGCGCTGCCGAGATCTTCAATCCAGTACGACCCGTCGTAGATCACGCGCGCATGGCGACGGGAAACCAGACCGTCCTGAGTCTGAATTTGGCACTCGGTGGCCCGGCCGATGAGCACGACCTCGTTGCCGATCTCAACGGTCCCCCGCGCACCTGAACTATCGTGGTAAACAAGCTTCGGCATGGGCAGATTTTCCCTAGCATTGAAGCTAGCATGGTGAGCGGTGGGCAGGAAAGGACACGGCTTTCCGGCGAGCCGGTTGTGCTGCGGGCCCGGGATGGCGTAGCCCTGCGGGGCGAGCTTGTGCTGCCTGGCGGCAGGTCGGGGGGGGATGGGCTTGCGCCGGCCCCCAAGGTGGTGGTCGCGCTCTCGCACGCCATGCTGGTCGACCGTCGGACGCTCGATCAGCCCCCGGGCGAGGGACTGCTGTCGCAGCTCTTGTCGGCCGGGGCAGCGGTCCTGTGGCTAGACCAGCGTGGTCATGGCCGCAGCACGCCGCTGCCGCGTCAGGGGGCCGGCTGGGACTACGACGACCTGGTCGATGATGCCGGCGTCGTGGCCGGTTATCTGGCCGAGCGCTTTCCGGGGCTGCCACGCGTGGCCATGGGACATAGCCTGTTTGGGCATGTGGCGCTGGCTTGGCAGGGGCTGGTCAGCGCTGGGGCGGCGCCGCTTCTGCCGCGTACCGCGACGGGGCCGGTCTATGGCTACGATGGGCTGGTGCTCCTGGCGGCCAATGTCTGGCTGCCCCAGCTTGAGACCCGGCGGGCGCGCTGGTGGGTCAAGCGCGGCTTTTTTCCTCTGCTGGTCGCTGCGGCTTGGCGACGGGGTTATCTGCCGGCTCGCGACTATCGGCTGGGTACCGCGGATGAGCCGCTGCCGTATCTCCGTCAGCTGGGAAGCTGGCTGGGACAGGCCGACTGGACGGCGCTGAGCGGTCACTCGTACTGGGCCGATCTGCCGGCGGTGCGGGTGCCGATCCTCAGCGTGGCCAGCGACGGAGATCACCTGCTGGCGGTGCCGGCCTGCCAGCTGCGCTTTGCCTGTCAGACGCGCGGCCCGGTGACGCACATCACGGTCAGTCGCCGCCATGGCTACGCCTGCGAGCCGGATCACATGGGCCTGGTCCTCGATGAGCGCCTGGTGCCGCTGTGGCGACAGATCGCGGCGTGGACCTGCGGGCTCCAGGGCTAGCTGCGGCCCGGCCTGCCGGCCCTAGTCTTCGTCGCTGTGCTGGGAAGATAGGCGCTCTAGCACGGCCATGTCTTCCAGGGTCGTGACATCGCCCTTGGCCCGCCCTGAGCTGGCGATCTCGCGCAGCAGACGGCGCATGATCTTGCCCGAGCGGGTCTTGGGCAGTGCCTCGGTGAAGCGGATCTCGTCGGGACGCGCGATGGCGCCGATCTCTTTGACCACGTGCTGACGCAGCACCTCGGCGGCGGCATCACCCGCGGAAAGGGCGCGCTCGCTGCTCTGCGCCGACGGGGCGCGCAGCGTCACGAAGGCCACCAGGGCCTGGCCCTTGAGCTCATCAGGGCGTCCCACGACCGCTGCCTCTGCCACGGCGGGGTGCGAGACCAGCGCGCTCTCGACCTCGGCGGTGCCGATGCGATGGCCGGCGACGTTTAGCACGTCATCGACGCGGCCGACCACCCACAGATAGCCGTCGCTGTCGAGCCGCGCGCCATCGCCGGTGAAGTAGACCGGCTGGCCATCGACCACGAGGTCGCCAAAGTAGGTCTTGCGATAGCGCTCGGGATCGCCCCAGACGGTGCGGAGCTGGGCTGGCCAGGGCTGGGTGATGACCAGGAAGCCTCCCTCGCCGGGGCGACAGCGCGTGCCGTCCTTGTGCACGACCTCGACGGAGAGGCCGGGCAGAGGCTGCGTGCAGGAGCCGGGCTTGGCCGGCGTCGCCCCGGGCAGCGGCGAGACCATGATCGCGCCGGTCTCGGTCTGCCACCAGGTATCGACAATCGGGCAGCGCCCGCCGCCGATCGTCTCGTGGTACCACAGCCAGGCGGCGGGATTGATCGGCTCACCGACGGTACCTAGGAGCCGCAGGCTGGACAGGTCGTACTTCTTGGGCCACTCGTCGCCCCAGCGCATGAAGGAGCGGATGGCGGTCGGCGCGGTGTAAAGGATGGTCACGCCCCAGCGCTCGCAGATGTCCCACAGGCGGCCCTTGTGCGGCGTGTCGGGAGCGCCTTCGTAGATCAGCACCGTCGCGCCCTGCGACAGCGGGCCATAAGCGATATACGAGTGCCCGGTGATCCAGCCGACATCGGCGGTGCAGAAGTAAGTGTCTTCGTCGCGCAGATCGAAGATATGGCGGGTGGTAAAAGCGACCTGCGTGCCATAGCCCGCCGTCGAGTGGACCACGCCCTTGGGCTTGCCGGTGGTGCCGCTGGTGTACAGGATGAACAGCGGATGCTCGGCGGGTACCGGCACAGCGGGACAGTCGCCGCTCTGGCCGGCTAGCAGATCGCTCCAGAAGTGATCGCGGCCCGGCTGCATCGCCACCTGCAGCTCGTGGTGCAGACCGACGCGGGCCACGACAACGACGCTCTTGACCTCGGGGCAGTGGCGCAGCGCCTCATCGACGTTGTGCTTAAGCGGGATGATCTTGCCGCGCCGATAGCCACCATCGGCGGTCAGCACGCAGGTCGCCCCGGCATCCAGCACGCGGTCGCGAATCGCCTCGGCCGAGAAGCCGCCAAAGATCACCGAGTGCGTGGCGCCGAGACGGGCACAGGCCAGGACGGCGATGATTAGCTCGGGCACCATCGGCATGTAGATGACGACGCGGTCACCGGTCTTGACGCCGAGCGAGCGCAGAGCGTTGGCGGCGCGACCGACCTCGCGCGAGAGCTCGTAGTAGGTCAGGACGCGTGACTCGATACCGCGATCGGTGGGCTCGCCTTCCCAGATCAGCGCCGCCTTGTTGCGTCGCCAGGTGGTCAGGTGGCGATCTAGGCAGCTCTCGGTCAGGTTCAGCTCACCGTCTGCGAACCAGGTGATAAACGGGGCTCGACTGCGGTCCAGGCCGCGGGTAAACGGGCGGCGCCACTCAAGGAGCGTGTGGGCCTGCTCGACCCAGAACGCTTCGGGATCGGCGGCGGCATGGGTGCGCAGGGCAGCGGCGGCGGCGGTATCGAGGAGGGCTCGGCTGGCAAAGGCGGGCGGGGGAGGGAAGCTGCGATCTTCTTTCTGGACGGTGTCGAGCGTCTTCATGGCGGCAGTGTACCGCCACCGACCTGGCGCCGACTAGAAGCGGAAGCTGGCCGTGGCGGCGAAGCCTTCCGGCGAGACGGCGGGCGCGATGCCGACGAGGCGCGGGCCGGGCTGGCTGCTGGCCGGCGGCTGCCCCTCGGTCTTTGGCGGGGTGGCCGGGCCATCGCTGACATCGCCGCGTCGCAGCGCGCTGAGCAGGCCGGTGGTCAGGCTGATGGCGCCGAACACGCCGGTCATGGCCCACAGCGCCGTGGTTGCCGAGGCCAGCGAGTTGCCGCGGCGGCACTCGGACAGATAGCCCTGATAGTTGGTATCGCCCATCAGGCCGCCGACGTTGGCGCAGGTCGACAGGGCCTGCGAGTTGCCGAAGAAGCTGTTGTAGTTGGCGAGCATGCCGCTGGCCTGCAGTCGGTCGTACAGCGGGTTAAGCTGCGCCGTGGCGGCATCCTGCGCCCCGACGTAGCCACGCCAGGTGCCGATAGCGGCGATGGCCGAGACTGCCGCAATGCCGGCCGTGACATAGGCCGTAAGGCGCAGGCCGCGGCTCACCGACTTGTTCATCAGGAGCCCGCCTTTGTCGTTGCTGGCCGTCGGGGATGGGGCGCTCTCGCCTGGCTGCATCAGGTTGACGTACAGCTGGTCGCTCTGGCCGCCGCGCACCGTGATCTTGCGCGTCACCGGCGGGAAGCCCGGCATCTCGATGCGCACCATGTGATCGCCGGCCTCGACCTCGTTGAAGGCCAGCGGCGACTGACCGAGCGGCACGCCGTCGAGCTGCACGCTGGCTCCGGCGGGCTCAGTCAGGATGCGGAAGCCGCCGCGCGACGAGTCGTTCAGCAAGGCCGGCAGCCAGCGACCGACTAGGTCATTGAGCTGCGGGCTGCCTTCGCGCAGCGCCTCGGCCGGCACCGCTTCGGTGATGTATTTCTCGATGGTGCTATCAACCACGTTGAGCTGCTTGAGCGAGACGGTGTACATCGTCGCCTGCGGCTGCTTGCGAATCGTGCCGAAGATCAGGCGATCGACGCCCAGGCTGCGGCCGACCTTGGCCATGCAGGCCGGTCGCTCATCGGTGCAGCCAAAGACCAGCTTCACTTCCGAAAGATCCTGATGCTTCATCTCGACGCGCATATTCGGCACGCTGGGCAGGTGACGACGCAGGGCTTCGGTCAGCGCCTGTCCCATCCCCGGCTCGACGCTGGCGCCATCAATGCCTAAGAGGCCGACCGCCATCGGCGCGGCCTGCACGCGAGCCTGGGCCGCAAGAACGAAGAGCACCATCGCAGCAAGGACGCGGGTGCTAGCAGGGACGTACATGCAAAACCCCTTCTCTTTCGAAAATTTCTGGAGAGTCTCGCAGGATTATAGATCGAGTCTCCCTGCTGCGGGTGAACCGAAAGCTCCTTAGAATGCGGGAAATGCGGCGAACGCAGAGATGTAGGGCCGATGCGGCCGGCTGGGGTCGGGGCCTGGCGTGGCGTGGCGGGCTCTGTGGCCTGGCCTGGGTCGGGCTTGCGAGCCTGCCGCTCGGCTGCCAGGTTGCGGAGCCGTACCTGCTTCCGGCCCGCACCATCGAGATGTTAGGCACGCTGCAGCCCGATCTGCGCCCTGATGCGCAGCTTCCCGCGGTGCGTGAGCGCGATCGCGCCCCCACCCTGGTGCGGCGGCGGGCCCTGGGTCTAACCGAGGCTGAGCTAGCGCAGGCGACGGCGAAAAAGAGCCGCTACTATCGCGTGCGAGCCAGCGAGAAGCCGCCGATGTACTACGCCGGCGGTGTGCTGCTCGGCATGGGGCTGCCGCCGCTGGTCATCGGCTTGATGACGGGCCTCGATCCGGTCGGCAGTGCCGCTCCGACGCGCGCGATCACCGATGTCGCCGGTGGCGGCGTGATGCTAGGGCTGGCCGGCCTGCATATCGGGGTGGGAGGCCTCCTGCTTGCGCTTGGCGATCGCCGGCCCCAGGTCGAGCCGGCGGATCGCGGCCTGGTGCAGCAGTACGTCGATGGCACGGCGCCGCTGCTTATCACCGGCCCGCCGCTGCAAAAAGATCCCGAGCCGACGGCCGAGGGGACCCCTGAAGGGACGGGCGAGGCCTCGGGCAGTCCGCCAGGCAGCGCACCCGCCCCTGGATCTACACCCTCGCCGTAGATTGCGACCGAGCGACCCGCTGTCCACCTGGCAGCTAGGCCGGACCCAGCCGGGGGATGATGGGCCAAGGGGCTGTCTTTTAAGGGGAGTTTTGTGGTACGAAGCGCAACCTGTTTTCAGCGAGGGAGTACAGGATGCGCAAGCTGGGCCTTGGACTTTGCGGGCTGCTGTCCGCCGCGCTCGTGCCGCTGCTGGGAGTCAGCCCGGCCGGAGCCAACGACTTTGTCGATACCCGCCTCAACCTGACCCTGACGAATGAAAACGTGCTGGCCCAGCCGGGCGAGACCAACCCGCCGGTGCCGGGCTGGCGCTTCGATCGTCCGAATCAGCTGGGCGTCCTGTTCTTCGACAACTACGACACCCGCTTCACCGGCTACGAGAGCCTGACGCACATCGTCCTTTACAAGTCGATCCAGCGTCAGGGCTGGGAGGCCGAGGGCGCCTACGTCCTGCGTCTCTTGCAGTTCTCTGACGTCAACCTGTCGTCGATCGACGACGGCAGCTACATCAAGATCAACTACTTCTTCGACCCGACACGGCAGCGCCGGCTCAACGTGTCGCTGACCGCCTTCCCGCTCAACAGCGACCGCATGCGCCTGGGCTATTCCTGGCGTCTGTCCTGGGGTGGCTCGCCCATCTTCTTTAAGGCCAACCCCGACATTCCCACCAACATCAACCCGCCGCCGACCCCGCCGGTGCCCGGGCTGCGGCTGCAGATCGCCGACGATCGCTGGTACGCCTACTTCGGCGCCAAGACCTCGGTGCTGCGCTACGAGCAGGACCAAGAGCTTCACTCAGTCTACGGCCTGCTCGGCGGCATCGGCTTTGATCCCTGGCCCGGTCACTTCCGCATCGAGGCCAACGGCGGCTTCTTCGATCGCGGCACCATCCCGCGCATCCTGTCGCAGCGGCTGCCGGTGCAGACGTTTGGCGGCTCGTTCCAGGTGTCGCTGTTCGATGGCCTGCCGCCCAGCATGTCAGCCGACACGGCGCTGTATCGCAGCGACTGGAACAGCGCCGCTCGCTACTTCACCAAGCCGCTGTATCGGCCCGGCCTGTCTTGGCTCATCATGTCCGAGTTCACCGTCGAGGGCACGACGCTGGAAGACCCTGGCTTGGCCGACTCGAGCCGCATCCAGACCGGCATCGCCGGCGACGTCAACGTCCGCCTGCAGTACGGCAGCTTTCGCCTGCGGCTAGATGCGACGTATCGCTCAATGCAGTTCCTGCTGCTAAACCAGCCGAGCCTGGTGCCGTTTCAGGACTTCCCCGTCGATTCGACCGCCAGCCCCGATCTGTTCGCCGCGCTCGGCGTCGATTACTTCTTTGATCGCTCGGGCACCACGGTCGGCTTGACCGTCGGCATCGATCGTCCCGCTTCGTATCGCCCGCCCGATAACGGCCTAAACCCCGTCGATGGCAGCGCCGCGGTGCTCGTTGTCCGCAACCAGGGCGACGTCGTCATCCTGCCCCCCGGCTACGACGCGCTGCCCGCCTACGCCGGCAAGCTGCAGGCGCGGCAAGACTTCCTCGAGCTCTTCGCCGTCATCGCCGAGGCCTACTACCAGTACGACCCCAACGGCACCCGCCTGGTCAGCGACCCCACCACCCTCCTTAAGCGCCGCGAATTCGAATTCCCCCACCGCCTCGGCTTCAACTTCACCCTGCAGGCCCGCTTCTAAGCGCTGCGCCGCAAGGACCTCGCATGGCCGCCGCTGAAACCAATCCTTCGACGCCCGTCGACCCCTCGCTGCGCGTCGTCCGCATCGTCATCGAGGGCCTATTCGACCAGTTCACCCACGACATCCCCCTAAACCAAACCGACCGCGTCACTGTCCTGCACGGCCCCAACGGCGTCGGCAAGACGAAGGTGATGGAGATGGTGAAGGGGGC
>CAZVMD010000168.1:0-15043 GCA_964628555.1 uncultured Myxococcales bacterium
CGACAGGATGTCGCCGAACAGGTTCATGGTGACGATGACATCGAAGCGCTCGGGCGCAATGACCAGCTTCATGCAGGCGGCATCGACGATGACGTCATCGCTCTCGATCTCGGGATAGAGCTTGGCGACCTCTTTGCCGACCTCAAGAAACAGGCCGTTCGACATCTTGAGGATGTTGGCCTTGTGGATGATCGAGACCTTCTTGCGGCCGTGCTTGCGCGCGTACTCGAAGGCGTAGCGGACGATGCGCTCCGAGCCATGGCGAGTGATGACGGCGATCGACTCGGCGGCGCTGCGGCCCGGCCCGACAAAGTGCTCGATGCCGGCGTAGATGTCTTCGGTGTTCTCGCGCACCGTGACGATATCGACGCGCTCATAGCGCGAGGGCACGCCGGCGATGGTCTTGGCTGGCCGCAGGTTGACGTAAAGATCGAAGTGCTGCCGCAGCGCGACGTTCACCGAGCGAAAGCCGGTGCCCTTGGGCGTCGACAGCGGCCCCTTTAGCGCCACCTTGGTCTTTTCGATCGAGGCCAGCGTGATCTCGGGCAGAGGATCGTGATGGCTGGACAGCGCGACGACACCAGCCGGCACCTCTTCGTAGCGCAGCTTGGCTCCAGCGGCTTCCAGCATGGCCAGCGTCGCCTCGCTGATCTCGGGTCCGATGCCATCGCCGCGGATCAGCGAGACCAGGGGGGCGGTCGGTTCTGTGTCCTGTGTGCTCATGAAAAAGAGGTCCCTGTCCTTGTTGCGGCCTAGGTCGCGGCGGGCGCGCCCTCGCTGGCCGCCTTGTTTTTCTCGATCACTTCGACTCGGGCCAAGAGCGCCAGCTTGCTACCTGCTTGCTCGGCGGGAATGCCCTTGCCCACGAGATAGCTGATGCCGGGCGCCAGCGCCAGCGCCAGCTTCTTCTGCTGCTCGGCCTCCTCGGCTTCCTCGGGATCTTTTTCGCCGTCGGCGGCTTCGCCGGCTGGCTTTTCTGCCCCGGCGGCTGGCGTCGCAGGTGCAGCGCTCGCTTCGGCCCACTGCTTCTTGAACAGCTCCAGCGCCTCGCGATAGCGCTCGTCTTTGATCAGCTCGGCCGCCTCTTCTTCATCCGACTTCACGAAACGGGAGGCGATCAAAAGGCCCAGGATGCCCAGCACCAGCAGGCTTAGCAGCGACGGGAAACGATAGAAGAACGGCTTGGGCAGCTTGTCTTGCGCCACGCCGAGCAGCTCAGCCGCTTGCTCGGGCTTCAGGCTCCAGAACGACTTCTCATGGAACAGGCAGTACTCGCCGCCCCAGGTCCATAGGTCAAGGTAGAACAGGCCAAAGTAGCTGTACTTGTAGCCAACCTCGGCCCCGGCATGCGTGGCCTTCTCCAGGATCGCTTTCTTGTCGCTCGGCAGCGGCGCAAGCTGCGAGATGCTGTCGCCATAGGTGATCAAAAATGGAATCTTGGCCTCGGCCCGACTGGGGAACAGGCTAAGGCCAAAGAGCAGCGCAAGCAGCAGCAGCGGTCGAGCACACAGACGCATGATGGAAGCCCCCTAAACGGCAGATGAAAAGTACTCCACCGTATCACGGAAGCAGGTGGCCCGGCGCTGGTCAGAAGCGACGGGCGTGCGGCTGGCGGCGACTAGCGCTTGCGCTCGCCGCTCGTGCGCTGTGACCAGACCAGCACGGCGAGGGCGAGCAGCAGCAGCAGGCTGTACTCGACGCCGTTGCGGCCGGCGCCGACCACGAACCAGCCTTGCCGCCCGTGCACAAGGGCGATGCCACCGCACAGAATCAGCGCATGACCGGCGGCAACCCACGGCACAAAGCGCCCCAGGGCCAGCAGGACGGAGCCCAGCATCTCGAAGCCGGTGATGCTCCAGGCCACGACGACACCAAAGGGAATGCCGACGCCGCGCAGGTACTCGCCAAACGGCGGCACGCCACCGGACAGCGCGCGGTAGTAGCCGTGGATGCCCAGTAAGAGCGCCACCGAGACCCGCAGCAGCCAGAGCGGCCGCAGCCCCGCCGACGAGCTCGACGCAGAAGACATCGCGTTCCCTGTCGGCTTAGAGCTTGGCGGTGTTGGCCAGGTTTAGGCTTCGCGCGCAGTCGGCGACGGCGCGGCGCACGGCGTCGTGTACTTCGGGATCGAGCGGCGAGGGCACGACCTCGTCGGGCGGAACGACGCTGGCGATGGCCTCGGCGGCGGCGATGAACATGCGCGGATGCAGGGTGCTGGCCCGCGTCTCAAGCGCGCCTTTGAAGATGCCGGGGAAGGCCAGCGCGTTGTTGATCGCGGCGCCATCGGCGGCATAGCTGGCGCCCGCTTCGCGTGCGGTGTCGGGATCGATCTCGGCCTGCGGGTTCGACAGCGCGAAGATCACCTGGCCGCGGCGGATCATCTCGGGCTTGATCAGGCCGACCTTGCCGGTGGTGCAGATCACGACGTCGGCGCTGGCCATGATCGACTCCAGCGTGCCGGCGTGCGCGCCATCGGCCACCAAGCGGCTGATCATCTCGGGATTGACGTCGGTCACCGTCACCGACTGAGCCCCGTAGGCGATGATCAGGCGGGCGATGGCGCTGCCGGCCGCTCCCAAGCCGACCTGCGCCACCTTGCAGTGATGCAGATCGAGCCCGGTGACGCGACAGGCGTTGATCAGCGCCGCCAGCGTCACCACCGCTGTGCCGTGCTGATCGTCGTGCATGACCGGCTTGGCCAGGCGCCGACGCAGCTCGTTTTCGATCTTGAAGCACTCGGGAATGCGGATGTCTTCCAGGTGGATGCCGCCGAAGGTCTTGGACAGCCGCACCACGGTCTCGATGAACTCGTCGGCGTCCAGCGTGTCGATGAGGATCGGCGTCGCCGAGATGCCAGCGAACTTGTCGTATAGGACCGCCTTGCCCTCCATCACCGGCATGCTGGCCAGAGGCCCGATGTTGCCCAGCCCGAGCACGCGCGAGCCGTTGGTGAAGATGCCGACCGACTGGCCGATGTTGGTGTAGTCCCAGGCCCGCTCGGGGTCGGCGGCGATGGCGCGCGACACCCGCGCCACACCCGGCGTGTAGATGTAGCGCAGGTCGACCAAGCGCTTCAGCTCAATGCGGCTGGCGGCGCGGATCTTGCCGCCGCGATGCAGCTCAAAGACGCGATCCTTGACCTCCAGCACCTCGACGCCATCGGTGTGCTGCAGCGCCGAGATCAGCCGGCCGGTGTGCTCTTCGTTCTCGGTCTCGACGGTGATGTCGCGCGTCGACAGCCCCTCGGCCATGTGGACGGTGGTGATCTCGCCAATCAGCGCCCCTTCCTGGGCGATGACCGTCGCTAGCCGAGCCAGCTGACCAGGACGATGGCGCGTGCGTACGCGCAAGACGGTGTCGATGCGTTGACGACCCATGGCACTACAGTATCGCAGTCGCGCCGAGCGGTCAGCGGCCGCGCAAGCCACCTGCGCCAGCGCTGACTTGACGCTCCTACGCCGCACTGCGTCATGGCCGCCAGGCGGCGCGCTGCCGACCCGCCTTCCAGAGCCGACTCGGCTCGGTGAAAACCCGCGTCTTACCCCTCGGGATCGCATAAGCTGGTCGATACTGTGACCCCTCTACACCCTCTGTTTGATGACCTCCTTAGCGTGGACTCGTGGACGCGGCGCGCGGCCGTGGGTCGCAGTGATGTCGGCCAGCCGGCCCTGCGCTATGCCCTGCGGCGCATCTTGTGGCGCGACGGCGAGGCCCAGGTGCGCGCCGCGGCAGCGCAGCGGCTCGGCCGCCTGAAGGTCAGCCCGGCCGCTTCCGGATCGACGCTGACGGCGCCCAGTGCCTCGGTTGAGGTTGCGGCCTGGCTGGGGGATGCCCTCGGTGATGTCACGCCGCTGGTGCGCGAAGCGGCGCTGCGCGGCCTGGCTCGGCTGGCCCCGCGACTGCCGGTGCTGGCCCGCGCCGAGTACGCCAAGCGAGCGGCGCTGCTCTCGGTGAGCGACATGACCTGGTGGGTACGCCGGGCTGCCCTGCTGGCTCACGCTGCCCTGCTGTCGCTGCAGGCCGAGCGCAGCCTGCCGCTGTTGCGCGGTCGGCTGGGTGATCCGTTCTGGCGCGTGCGCCATGCCGCGGCCCAGGCGCTGTACGCCATCGGCCTGCGCCAGCCTGAGCTCCGCGAGGCCATCGTGGCACCAGCTCCGGACCTACCCGGACCTGGTCAGGCTGGCCTGTGGTATCTGCGTACTCGCTTCCAGCCGGGCATCGAGGTGCATGCCTTCCCGACGCCCGAGGTCGATGGCCAGCTGCACAACCCCGACCCCGCCGTGGTGACGGCCCGCCTGCGGGCGCAGAGCGAGCTGTCGACGCCGCCGAGCGAGCTGCTGCCCTTCTTCGCCGATCCCCACGAGCCGCTGCGCCGACTGGCCGTCGAAAGGCTGCGCACGTACATCGCGAGCTGCGAGCACGCTGCCGATGGTGCAACGGCGGCCCAGGCCCTTTTGCGCGAGCTCTTGCCGTGGCTGGAGACGCCCAGTCTGCCGCACGCGGCCGAGACCACAAGTGCGTTTCTCGACAGCCTGGGCGAGCCAGCGGCCCGGCTGTGCCGCGAGATCCTGCGCGCTGCCCTGCCCGGCGCTGGCCCACTGCGCTGGGCAGCCGCCTACGCTGCGCAGACCCAGGCGCTGGAGCTGGTGCCGCACCTGTGCCGCCACACCGAACACCCCGCCGCGACGGCCCGTGCGGCGGTGCTGGGGGCGCTGCTGGCGCTCCATCCGGCCCCGGATGTCGCCCCCCAGGGTGCGAGTCAGGGCCCGGCGCTCGCCGCCCAGCGGGAGCGTCAGCTGGCCTGGGTGCGCGGCCTGGCCGATGAGAACATCGAGGTGCGCAGCCTGGCCGCCGTCGGACTGGCGCAGTCAGCCAGTGACCCGACGCTGCGCGAGCTCCTGTGGCAGCGCCCGCTGGCCGAGCTCCTGCCCGCCGCCCGGCTGTCGCTGATCGAGTCAGCCCGCCGCGCCAAGGGGCGCGAGCTGCTGACCCGCGGACTAGGCGACTCACATCCGCTGGTCCGCGCCGCTGCCCTGCGAGCCCTGCTGCCAGATACCGGCCCTGCCGCGACGCCACCTGGCGCGCTCCCCGAGGCGCAGAGCTTCCTGCGCGACCGCGATCCCGAGCTGCGCTTGGCGGCGCTGCCGGCCTGCCCCGAGCACTGGCTGAGCCTGCTCCTTTTCGACCCCGATCCCTACGTGCGACGCGCTGCGCTGTCGGCGCTGGCAAGCCCGGCGGGGCGCAAGCGCTCAAGTCCGCAGACGCTGCGCCAGGCGGCTCTGGCAGCCAGTCAGGCAAGCGATCCCTGGCTGCGCACCGAAGCGGCGGCCCTGCTCGATGGCAGCGACGGCGATGCGGCCCAGCTTACGGCTCTTTTGCAGCTGTCGCGCGACGCCGAAGAGAGTGTTCGAGCCGCCGCCAGCGACGGTCTGCAGAGTCCGGCCATCGCCCCCCATCTGCGAGACCTGCTGGCCGAAAGCGCGGCGCACCGTGCGTCGCCGGCGGCCAGTCCGCTGTCGCCCGAGCAGCGCGCCGCCGCCTATGCCTGGATCGCGCTGCACGAGGGCGAGGCAGCCAGTGAGCTCCTGCGCGCGGCGCGCCGCGATGCCAGCGAGCCGGCCGCGGTGCAGGCCATCCTCCCCTCGCTGCTGTTCTTGGCCAGCGGCGACAGCGACGAGCTTGCGCCGGCAGCCAGCAGCCCAATGGACGACGCCGCAGCCCTGGGCAGCGTGAGCACGCGGGCCCCCCAGTCGGCCGACGAGGTCGCGCCACAGCGCTCGCCCAGCATCGCCCTGCGCGAGCTAGGTCGCACCGGCCTGCGCGTCGCTCCCTTGGGTCTCTCGGGCGCCTACGATCCGCCGCTGTCGGCGCTGCACAAGGCCCGCCGGGCCGGCGTCAACCTGTTCTTCTGGGAGCCCGGCTATCTGCGCCTGACGCGCTTTCTGCGCCGCCACAACCAGCAGGGCCCGAGCGCCCGCGGCGAGCTTGTCATCGTCGCCGGCAGCTTCGAAGCCGATCGGGTCGGCATCGAGCGCGATGTGGCGCGGGCCCTGCGCCGCCTGGGCACCGACTATCTCGATGTGCTGCTGCTCCTGTGGGTGCGATCGCCAGAGCGCCTGTCCAAGGAGGCGATCGACTGTCTACAGGGCCTCAAGCGCCGCGGCGTGATCCGCGCCTTCGGCTTTTCGACCCACCGACGCGATCTGGCCGAAGCCGCGGCGCCCAGCGGGACCTGGGATGTGCTGATGCTGCGCCACAGCGCCGCCCATCCCGGGGCCGAAGATCGCCTGCTGCCGCTGTGCGCCGCGCATGGCGTCGGTGTGATCACCTTTAGCGCTCTGTCCTATGGTCGCCTGCTGCGACCGCAGCCCGCCTCGCCCGAGGTCGAGCAGGCCGCGGTGATGGATCAGGCGGGTCTGGGGCCGCTGCCGACCGCCGCCGAGTGCTATCGCTACACCCTCAGCCAGCCCGGCGTCAGCGCCTGCTTCAGCGCGCCGCGCAGCTACAGTGAGCTGCACGAAAACCTGAGCGTGCTGACCAGTCCGCCGCTCAGCGAAGCCGACAGCCTGCGCCTGCGCCGACACGGTCAGCTGGTGCGGGCCGAGGATCGCCGCTTCGCGACCTTCCTGCGCTACGGCCACACCGGTGCTCCCGAGACCCTGGCCCAGCTGAAGCCACCGGCCGATATCGCGGCATCGCCGTCGCTGTCTGGCGGCGTCTTCGAGCTCGATGGCCCCCCGGCCCGCGCGGCCCGCCCAAGCTTCGACCGCTCGCCGTATTCGTCCGCTGATGCGCGGCCCCAGGCCTCAGCCGATGCCGCTCCCAACGCTGCAGCCGATGCTGCACCCGACGCTGCAGCCGATGCGGCGCCCGACACTGCTGCCGATGCCGCGAGCGACCTGTTGCAGCTTCTGGAAGCATCGGCCCCAGGCGACTATGCAGCGGACTATGCCGGAGAGGACAAAGACGCGGCGACCAGCCTGCCCGACCTCGGCGACCTGCCCGACCTCGGCGAAAAAGGAAGCGGCGCGCTGCCTCTGGCCTCTAGCACCTCTTTCGCCCTGGCCCTTGGACGATCGTTCTTGAGCCGGCGTCGCAAGTCTGACAAGATGTGACGGTCCGAGGTGCTCTTGTGGCCTAGTGGCAGACTCCCGGGGGACGTCGAACACGCACTGCGGGAGTCGCGAGCTAGCTTCCATGCTGCGATGGAACGTCGCGGCTGTTTATGACCGGCACTGGAGAATGCAGTGGGACGAGAGGCCGCTTGCGGCTTTTCTCCTCTCGTCCACCGCTGTGAGCAAGTAGCTGGGTCGCAAGAGCACCCCGGACGTCCTGGCAAGCGAGTGCCCATGACGCCTGCGATCCCCGCCCTGCCCCATCGCCCCGTCCCATCGCTGCGGAGCCACCCATGAGCCTGTCCGCGCTGCTTATGCAGCTGAAACCTCTCCTCGCCGCCCCGCACGAGAACCTGGCGGCGATCAGCGATCTCCTGCGCCGCCATCGCGATCTGGCCGAGTACGAGGTCGCTCGCTTCTGGGTGTCGCGCGCCGTCGGACCGCAGATCGAAAAAGAGCTGAGCAGTGCCGACCCGCGCATCCGCCGACAAGCCGCGGGAGCGATTCGCGTGGCCTGCACGCGAAAGAGCGCCGGGCGGCTCTTGCGCCCGCTGATCAAAGATGCCGATACCGGCGTCGCGGTGCGGGCCCGCGCAGCCATGCACGCGCTGCGCCTCGACGATGTCGCGCTGCCCGATACCCGCTATCCCAAGCCCAAGCGACCGCACAGCGGCGCCTTCGGCGACTGGAACGTGACGGGCTGGTGCTTTGGCCTGTTCCCGCACTGGCATCGCTGGCTGCGCCGCAAGGCAAACCCCAACCAGGCCGCCAAGCCCTCGCTGCTGGAACAGCACGGCCTGCCGCTGCTGAAGACCGAGGCGGATCTGCTGAGCTGGCTCGGCCTGAAGCGGCGCAAAGATCTGCTGCGCCTGCTGCGCCCCGGCTGCGGCAGCGGCGCGCCCTACGTCGAGTTTTCCATCCCCAAGGCCAAGGGCGGCACGCGCCTGATCAGCGCCCCGCGCGCCCCGCTCAAGAAGCTGCAGCGCCGCATCCTCGACGAGATCCTGGCCAAGCTGCCGACCCATAGCGCCAGCCATGGCTTTGTCCGCGGTCGCTCGGTGGTCAGCAACGCCAAGCCGCACGTCGGGGCCGGCCTGGTGCTGAAGATGGATCTGCGCGACTTCTTCCCGACCATCCACTACCGCCGGGTCTGCGGCCTGTTTTTGCGCATCGGCTACTCCGCTGAGGTCGCGGCGCTGCTGGCTGGTCTGTGCACCCATCGCGGCAAGCTCAGCGACGGCTACGTGCTGTGGCCAGGCGTGCTGCCGCAGGGCGCGCCGACCTCGCCGGCCATCGCCAACCTGCTGTGCCGAAGGCTGGATGCGCGCCTGACTGGCCTGGCTCGTGGCCTGGGCGGCGTGTACACCCGCTACGCCGACGATCTGACGTTTTCGTTCCAGGCGGTGCCGGACAAGGGCATCGGTCGCTTTGCCTGGTGGGTCGATCAGGTCTGCCAGCAAGAAGGCTTCATCGAAAACGCCGGCAAGCGCCGCGTGCTGCGACCGCAGAACCAGCAGCGCATCACCGGCATCGTCGTCAACAGCGGCCTGCACATTCCCCGCGCGGCTCGTCATCGCTTCCGCGCGCTGTTGCACAACGTTCGCCACGACGGGCTGGCGGCGCAGGCGCGTGGACGCAAGGACTTCCGCGCCTACCTGCTGGGCTTTGCCTCGTACCTGCGCATGGTGCAGCCCAAGGTCGGCAAGGCCCTGCTCGCCGAGGTCCGCGCCGTGCTCAAGGCTGCGCCGGGCGACGCCGCGAAATAGCTCTCGGTCCGCCGGCGGCCGCCGCTGCTATCATGCCCGGCCATGTCTTCCTCGCCTGCCCATCGCTTTCCCTGCTTTCCGACTCTGGCCCAAAAGACGGTGCTGATCACCGGCGCGTCGAGCGGCATCGGCGCGGCCTGTGCCCTGGCCTTCGCCCAGAACGGGGCCCGCCTGATCCTGGCGGCCCGGCGGCAGGAGCGCCTGGCTCATCAAGTAGAACCCCTGATGGCGGCCGGCGCACTACGGGTTCATCCGGTGGCGGTCGATGTTCGCAGCCGAGCCGCCGTCGGGGAGCTGCTCGCCAGCCTGCCGCCTGAGCTCGCCACCATCGACATCGTGGTCAACAACGCCGGCCTCGGCCGCGGCCGCGACAAGCTGCACGAGGGCGATCCGCTGGAGTGGGACGAGATCCTCGATACCAACGTCAAGGGCCTGCTGTACGTCGACCGCGCGGTGCTGCCGCAGATGGTGGCGCGCGACGCTGGGCACATCGTCCACATCGGCTCGATCGCCGGGCAGCAGGCCTATGCCGGCGGCAACGTCTACTGCGCCAGCAAGGCGGCGGTGCGCATGCTCGGCGAGTGCCTCAAGCACGATCTGCTGGGCAGTCGGGTGCGCGTCTCCAGCGTCGATCCCGGCATGGTCGAGACCGAGTTTAGCGTCGTGCGCTTTCGCGGCGATGGCGAGCGAGCCAAGGCGGTCTATCAGGGCATGACGCCGCTGTCGGCCGCCGATGTCGCCGAGGCGGTGCTGTTCTGCGTGTCGCGACCGGCCCACGTCAACATCAGCGAGGTGGTGATGCTGGCCACCGACCAAGCCGCCGCCGCCACCGTGCATCGCCGGCCGCCGGCCGCCGGATGAGCGCCGTGCTTTCTTGCCTAACGCCGAGCGCGCGGCCGACTGCGCGCTGGATCCGGGGCGCCTGCGCTGTGGGCTGGGCGGCCCTGCTCTGCCTCGGCTCGGGCTGCTTCTACACCAGTCCGCCGCGCCGCGGTCAGCCCTACGACGCCGTGATCGTCCCCGGCTGTCCCAGCGCCACCGACGGCAGCTTATCGCTGTGTCAGAAGCAGCGAGCGGCCTGGGCCAGCCTGGTCTTTGAGCGCGGCCTGGCGCAGGCGCTGATCACCTCGGGCGCGGCGGTGTACAGCCCGTATATCGAGGCCGATGCTCTGGCTCTGGCCCTGGCCCGACTCGGCGTCCCCGGCGAGCGCATCTACCTCGATCGGCAGGCCCTGCACACCGACGAGAACATGCACAATGCGGCGGAGCTAGCGCGGCTGCTTGGGGCGCAGCACGTCGCGGTCGCTTCGCACGGCATGCAGGCCAAGGGCGGCTGCAGCATGGTGACGGCGCGCGGCCTGCTGTGTACCCCGCTGCCGCTGGAGGACACGGCGGTTCAAGCCCGGCTTTCGGCGCAGGCAAGCGCGCTCGCCGAGGTACGCAGCCCGCGGCAAGAGCCCTGGCAGCCGCTGGCCGAGGTCGAGGCCCAGAGGCGACGCGCGACCGGCAAGCGACGCCTACCTTCGAGCCTGCTTTACGGCTGGATGTGGCTGCGCCGCTCGCTCGGCCGCGACACCCGGCCCGACTGGATTCCCCCGCCTGTCAGCCCAGCCGCCCCGCTGCGCTTTTCCGACGCCTACAGCGACAAGCGGCGATAGCCAAACAGCCGCACTCGCCGCAGCAGCACGTCCAGCAGCAAGAGGAAGATCGCCGTCCCGACGAGATACTGCCAGAGGGGCCGCAGGTAGCGCAGCTTCTCTTCGCCGCGCGACAGTGCCTGCTCGGCGGTGTCGTAGCGGGCGCCAAAGGTCGTCTGAGCGATACGCTCCAGCAGATCCTGATCGGGTGGCAGGGCCAGATACTCGCGCGAGTACGACAGCGACAGCGTGCCCCAGGACTCGGCCACCACCGGGCCCGGACCGCTGCTGGTCGCCGCCCCGCGGTGCACGGCGCGCAGCATAAAGGCGCCGGTGCGTGGCAGATAGACCTCGGTCTCGTAGCGGCCGGGCGCGGTCTGCGGCAGCGGCAGGCTCAGGATCGGCTTCTGCCGCAGCGTGCTGGCACTGGCGGCGCCGCCGGCCCCAAGCAGCGCCGACTGCGTCGCGCGACCTTCGGTGTTGTCGAAGATCTCAAGCTGGGTATCCAGGCCCGAGACGAAGCGGTCGTCGCTGGAGATGGCATCGACCCGCACCTGGACATAGGGCGGCACGGCGGCGGCGCTGAGCTGATAGCCCGGCCCGCGGTTCTTGCTGTCGTGGCGCATCGACGAGCGCACCAGCTGGGCCCAGAAGCGCGCGTAGCCCGGCCAGCGCAGCCAGTCCACCGCCCAGCGGTTCTTCACGTCGCTGGTAAAGGCCACCACCTGCCCCAGGCCCTGCCGCCAGCGCACCAAGAGCGGCTCGCCCTGCGGTGAGACCAGGATGGTCTCGGACAGCGGCTTGGCCTTGGTCGACACGTAGCCGCGCAGGGCCGGCGCACTCTCGATGCCGACGCCATCGAGGAGCTCGACGAACTTGGCCACCACCGGCCGCACGCGATCTTCGACCAGCGCCGAGCGCGCCACCTGCGTCGTCTCTTTGGTGAAGATCTTGGGGATCGAGCTCTCGTCCTGCGTGTAGTAGAAGCGGCCGCCGCCGTTTTCGGCAATCGCCGTCAGCAGCGTCTGATCGGCGCCCGAGCCCACGCCGACGGTGGACACGGTGATCTTCTGCGCCACCATCTGATTGACCAGCTCCAAGATGCCCTGATACTCGGCCTGACCGTCGGTGAGCAGGATGACGTGCTTGACCTTGGCGTTGGCCGCCGCCAGCTGCTGATAGGCCTCCTGCAGAGGTGGCAAGAGCTGCGTACCACCGCCGGCGGTCAAGCGCGCGATGTCGCTGCTGATGCGCACGCGGTTCTGCGCCCGCTGCAAGCGGACCAGCGGCATGGCCTGGCTGTCGAAGGCGACGACGCCGATCAGATCATCCGCGCCCAGCATCTCGGCCGTGGCCCGCGCCGCGTCCTTGGCCAGCTCCAGCTTGCGACCGCTCATCGAGCCCGAGCGATCGATGGCCAGGATCAGGGCCAGGGTTGGCTGATCGCGCTTTTTCTCCTGCTCGAAGCGGACCGGCAGGACCTTTTCGAGCTGCGTCCCCTGATAGCCGCCCGAGCCAAAGCTGTTCTCGCCACCGGCCATGATGAAGCCGCCGCCGAAGTCGCGGACATAGCTCTCGATCGCCACCATCTGCGCTTGGCTGACCAGCGTCGCGGAGACATCAGACAAGAGCACCAGATCAAAGCCCAAAAGATCCTTGGCTCGGCTCGGCAGGCCATACGGACCGCGCGTCTCGACCTCGATGTTTTCGCGCGTCAGGGCCTGCGCGAGGTAGCTCTTGGCCGCGGTCTCACCCTCGATGTACAGAATGCGCGGTCGCCCCCGCGCGAACAGCGGCAACAGCGCCTGGTTGTTGCTGGCAAAGCGGTCCTTTAGGGGCGTCTGCGCCAGGTCTGGCCGAGCCGCCTGAGCCTCCCCGCCGCCGCTGGGTGTCGTGGCAGGGCCTGGTGCGGCTGACAGCTGCAGGCGATAGCTGGTCACGCCGGCGCTGTCGATCTGGCTGCGGAAGCGCACCAGGTTGCGACCGGCCAGCAGGTCGAGGTCGCGGTGCCCGTCGCCTGGGTTCTCGCGCTCGCCGGCCCCCTGGCTCTGGTACAGCGTGGCGCGCACGCGCTGGGCGACACTGGTGTAGATCTCGCCTTCGAGCGTAAACGGCGCGCCGACCTTGATCTGCGTCGCTTCCGTGCTGTCAGACAGCAGGCGAAGCTCGCGCACCAGCACCTCGGCCGCCGCCTCCGCCGCCAGCGGAAAATAGCCGACCCGCACCCCGCGCCGACGGGCCGACAGAGCTTCCGAGGTCACGTCGCCTTCGGTCTGGTTGCCGTCACTAAACAGCACGGCGCGACGCAGCGTATCGGGGGCGTGCAGGCCATAGCTCAGCTGCAGCGCCGCCTGCAGGTTGCTGCTGTCGGGACGCAGCCAGGCCTGCGCCGCCTCGCGGTGGCCCGCCGGGCCGCGCAGCGTCTCGACCGTCGTCGGGGTCGTCCAGCGGCGCGGGTCGGGCAGCACACCGGGTCGGCCGGCGAAGGTCACGACCTGCAGATCCTCGCCGCGCTGCTGGCTCAGCGTGCGTAGCTCCTCGATGCGCTGCGCCACCTGGGCCACCTGGGCATCGCTGACCGAGTGCGAGACATCGACGAGTGCCACCAGCGAGAGCCGCGTACGCTCGCCGAGCAGAGCAGGCTGGGCCAGGGCCAGGCTGACGCTGAGAAAGAGCAGGCTGCGCATGGCAAGCTGCGCAAAGAGCTGCAGCCGCGACATATCGGTCAGGGACGTGCGCACCGCCGGCCAGAGCAGCGGCAAGAGGGCCAGCAAGAGCAGCGCCACCGGCCGCTCGACGACCAAGACGCGCGAGCCAAAGACCAGCGACAGCGCCCGCGGATCGACGCGCGCACTGCCGGCCAGAGCAAGCCCACTCTGCAGCCAGGCCGGGGGCTGCCGCAGCAGCGCAACACCACCGGCCACAAGCCCCAGGCTGGCCAAAAGACTGGCCAAGGTCAGCAGCAGCAGCCCGCGGCCGCCGCGACGATACGAAAAGAGCAGCGCCAGCCCGGACACAAGCGCCAGAATCGCCAGCGCCGGCCACAGCACCGACGACGGGATGCCAAGATCGCGCAGCAGGCTCATACCGTCCACCGCCTCTGATAGCTCCACCACTCCAGCGCCAGGAGCAGCAGCACGCCGAGCAGAAGATACGGCCACAGCACTCGCCGCAGCGCCCGCTCGCCGGGCTCTGGGGCTCGCAGCGTCGTGTTACCCACCGCAAGCTCACTGCGCAAGAGGGCCGCCGACTCGGTCGGATCGCTGAGGTTGGCGGCGAAGCGCTGCGGCACACCCTCGGGGCGCGAGAGCTCATAGAAGCCGACCCGCTGACCATAGTGCAGGGCATAGCCCTCGCTGACCGGCGTCGTCAGCAGCTCACCGTCGGGCAGAAGCAGGTTCACCGCGGTCAAGAGGGAGCGGCTGGCGCCCCCTGCCGGGCCGGTCTGGCGCGACAGCGGAATGCGCCAGATCTGGCCGGTGCGTCGGCTGCCTAGATCCTCGTCGACCTCGCCGGCGAACCAGTCGAGCGTGTTCATCAGCAGGAGCGGAAAAGCGACGCGCAGCGGCAGGTCGCTCTGACGCAGATCAAAGCCCAGGGCCAGGCTGCGCCGCAGACCGAAGCGCGTCGATTCTTCCCGCGCCACGACCAGCGCTTGCTTGAACATGCTGGCCAGCGGGCGATCACCCGGCTGTAGCGCGAAGGCCGAGCTCTTGCTCATGTTGACGTCGGTAAGCGACACCCAGCGCAGCGCCGGATGGGCCGTATCGACCTCGGTAAGGAGCGGCGACTTGACCGTCCCGGCGACGGGAAATGGGCTGTCCGGTCCCTGCGGATCCAGATAGATGGCGTGCGCGTTGGGCGGCGCCTTGGGCGTGTAGGCGTCGAAGATCACGGCGTCATAGCGCTCGGCGCGCGCCGGGTCGTAGGCCGTCGGGGCGATGCGCTCGACCTGCAGGTGGTTCTCTTCGCCGGCCCCAGTCGCCAGCAGCGCACCCTCCAAAAACAGGTTGCCGCGCGTCACGATCAGCACCCGCTGCCGTCGCCGCTCGGGCAGGACGGTGTAGGCGCGGTCATCAAGCGGCAGGATGTCGACGCTGCCCGGCGTGGCCAAAGCGAGCCGCGCTTCGATGTTGCGGCCGGCCCCGGACAGATTGTTGTAGATGCGCTCGATGGCCTGGCCGGGCACAAGCTCGATCGTCTGCACATCGACAACCTCGCCGTCTTGCCGCAGCTCCAAGCTGGCCCGCTGCGGCGTGGTCGGCAGGACCTGGCCATCGCGGCGAATTCCCGAGCGCACCGGCTCAGGGAACCACAGCAGGCGGACCAGCACCTCGTAGCTTAGGCGATTGCGGCGATAGCGTCGCACCGACAGCGCCGAGATCGCCGCGTTGCCGCGCACCGTCGCCCCCTCGGCGGCTAGGCTAGGCAGCGGGGCAAAGCGGACATCGATGCCGCCATCGGGCAGCGTGGCCAGGGCCTGCAGGCTCGACTCTTCAAAGCCGCCGTCGGAAAACAGCACCAC
>CAZVMD010000169.1:0-14984 GCA_964628555.1 uncultured Myxococcales bacterium
GGCTTACGGCGCCGCCGGCTTCTGCAGGCCGCAGCCGGCTTGGTTGAGGTTGAAGCGGCCGGTGTCGTCGACGCAGTTGTAGATCTGGTAGAGCTGCTGGCCGTAGCTGGCGCCCTTTTCGAAGGTGACATTGCCCATGCTGTCGACCTCGCAGGGGTTGTTGACGGTGCAGCGGCCGCCGCTCTCGTTGCCGGTGTTGTTGATGCCGATGACCTCTTTGGTATCGACGCTGATGATCGGCGAGCCCGAGGTGCCGCCGATGACCTCGCAGCCCGGCTGGGTGTAGCGGATCGAGTCCTGCCAGCTCCAGCTCCCTTCGCGTAGCTCGGGCACGAACTTGTCGATGGTGCAGGAATAGATGCGGCGCCAGAAGCCCGAGGCGACGCGGATCGCGGTGCCCGCGGCGGGGTGGGCATCGGTGATGGTCAGCGGGGCGACGCCGTAGCGCGCGGCAATCTGGGCATAGGTCGAGGTCAGGCGATACAGCGCCATATCGGTGCCGCTCATCGTCGCGTACATCAGCGTCGAGGCGCGCAGCGTGCCCAGCGTGCCGCTGCCGCTGCTTGGCAGCAGGTTAAAGGTGCGGGTGGTCGGCACGTTGACGCGAGCATCGCCCGGCTTGATGAAGCCACCGCCGATGCAGTGACCGTTGGTCAGCACCATGGCGTAGTCCGACGTGCGCGAAGACTTGAAGCGGACCAGCGAGCCCGAGCAGTTCGACAGCGCGATGATCGCGGTGAAGTCGACCGGCGAGGCGTACAGCGCTTCCCAGGTCGGCGGATTGCGCAGCGCTTCTTCTTCGGCTTGCCGCAGCTCTTCTTCCGTGCCGACCGGCAGCGCCATGGCCGGCGCCGACACTGCCAGCGTCAACAGCGAGGCCAGCACCATGGCCGGCAGACGTCCCATCTTCGAAAGCAAGTTGCCCATCGTGGTCTCCTTTTGGCATCGCTTGGTTGATGCCATGGCGGCACTCTAGCGAGGCTCGCTACTCGACACACTTTGGGGATTCTGTCGCCAGCGCGGGGACTCGGGTTCCCACGCCGGCTCAGTCGGCAGGCGCCGGCCCGCGCTGCTCACCGGGACTCGGGTCGCCAGGGCCGCCTAGGCATTGAGCTTGCGCAGGACTTCGTCAAGGCGAGCCTCAGGGAGGGAGACGCGCGTCGGCATGCCGCCCCCGAGCTCGAACAGCTTGACGAAGTCGAGGCCGGAGTCAAAGCCAGCAGCAATGACGACATAACCGGCGTGACGAACCACCGCCACGTCGGCCTGCGCTTGTCCCGCCAGCAGGAGATCGGTCTTATCAAACGGACCGCGGGCCAGCACCTCGGCATCGACAAAGGCGACGCGACCGCGGCGCTGAAACAGACCCGACAGGCGCGCGGTCTCATGCGCCATCGCCGCAAACTCGGCGGCAGCCTCGGCGATGACCGCTTCGTGCTCGTCGTGTGGCAGGCCGGCGACCAGGTGCTGCACGATGCGGTGCTTCAACGAATCGTCGCGGAAGCGGGCCCGCAGCGCGTGATCGATGCGCAGAGCACGCGGCGAGGGCGTGCCAGTTCGCGTATCGATGGCGCGGGCATCGTCGTCCGCCCCGCGATAGGGCTCGCTGCCGCCCCGCAGCCACTTGGCGGCGGCATACAGGCCATCGACATCGAGGTGACAGAGGATCGCGCCGATTGGCCCGACGGAGGCCACCAGCTCTGGCGTCACCATCTCGGGACAGGCGCCATGCTCGGCCTTGGTGCAGAGCACGAAGCGCGGATCGCAGCGATACTCGACGTGGCGCTCGTGGTCATGGTGATCGACCCAGGCGGCGAGCCGGCTGCCCAGCCCATCGATAAAGGGCCGCGTAATCTCGTCGAACGAGGTCCCCAGCCCGTCGGCGGCGAAGGCCACATCCAGCACCACGACTCGCCCCGGTAGGCGACTCGGCCGCGGCAGCTTGCGCGGCGACGTAAAAAACAGCTCGACCTGACCCGTGCTCATCATCGCTCCCTGGCCGCCGATTTTCGGCACCACCTGCCCAGCGCTGCCAGCCCGGCAGAGCCACACATGCGGCCGGCACCATAGCACGCCCTCGGCGATCCCTCGGCGGCCGGACACAAGAATGCAGTCATGTTGCCCAGATGCGATTGGCCTCTGAATCTGGCGTGCTCCGCCCCGTCAAACGGCGCTAGTATCAGAACAGCGAGTCGGACTCAGGAACACATTAGACAGAGGAAACTACGATGAAGACGAGTCACCTGCTTGGCACAAGCGTACTGCTTGCCTCCATCGGCTGGAGCGCGATGGCGCAAGCCCAGGGAGCGCCCAACGTCAGCTCAGCACCCGTGCTGCCCGCCCCGCCCGCCGTCGGGGCGCAGACGCCGCCGCAGCCGGTAGGTCCGGTCTATCAGGTCCAGCCGGGGCAGACCGTCTACGTCCAGCCGCCGGCCAACGGCCAGCCGGGAGCCCCGGTGTATGTGCAGCCGGCGCAGCCGGTGCAGCCGGGCCAGCCGCTGTATGTCCAGCCCGGCGATCCCAACCAGCCGGTATATGCCCAGCCGCCGGGTCAGCAGCCGATGTACGTCGCGCCGCCGCAGGCGCCGATGCCGCCTCAGGTCGTGCGCTACGACCTCAAGCCGCGCTACGGCATGATCATCGGCGGCGCCGTGACGCTCGGCGTGAGCTATCTGATCCACAGCGGCATCGCCGCCATGGCCCAGGCCGTCTATCAAGAGACCGAGTACCCCAACGTCCGCCAGATGTGGCCGAACTACATCCCGGTGCTCGGCCCGTGGATCACGATGACCACCCTGCCCAACGACTGGGCGCGCGGCCTGTCGATGGTTGGCCTGGCCTTTTCGGGCTTGGCGCAGGGCACTGGCCTGGCGCTGCTCATCGCCGGCGCGGTCAGCAAGCAGCGCGTTCCGGTCTACGCCTGGAACCAGAAGATTCAGCTTACGCCCATCGTAGGTCCCGCCAACACCGGCCTCGCCCTTTCTGGGAACTTCTAGTCTCTGCCACACTCTAAGTCCTACGCCGGCGCCACTCCCTGTGCTCGCCGGCCCCAGCCCTGTTCTGCATTCCAGCTATGGGGGAATCCATGTTTTCGGTTCGATCGAAGCCAGCGCGTCTTGCGCTGAGCGTCTTGTCATTGGGAATCGCCTTCTCCGTCGGAGTGGCCTCGGGTCGCGTGGTGCGCAAGCGGCCCAAGGGCATGCAAGAGTCGAAGTTCTTTCGCGTCGATATGGACAGCCGCAAAGCCGTGGCAGCCAGCGATCGCGTGGCGGCGGCGCTGCGGCTCGACTTCACCTCGGTCACGGTGGATCAGCCGCAGTACTGGCCGAATGAAAAAGTCTATCTGCGCCTGCTGTCGCTCGGCCGCCCCGGTGCAGAGTGGACAGCCAAGCTGCAGAAGCGCGACAGCCAGGCCCGCGACTACAAGGGTGTGCTCGACAAGAACGGCGTCGCGGTCATCGAGGTGATGGACGGCGACAAGGCCCCGCTTGAGCTTGGCGAGTATCGCGCCGATGTGCAGATCCAGGGTGGCAAGGCCAAGGGCAGCGCGACGTTTGCCGTCGTGCAGGGCTCGCTGGGCTCGGTGTCATTCGCGCACGAGTTCCGCAAGCTGACCAAGCCCGACGAGCTAGAGACGCTGCCGGCCGGCTGGTTCCTCGGCAACGCGGCCGGGGCGGGGATGCGCTGGGGCAATGGCCTCAACTTCAAAAATGAGCTGCGCGTCTCGAACCGGGCCTATACCGGCGATGTCGAGGTCCACAGTCGCTGCATGCTGCCCGGCTGCAATGGCACCTATGCCGGTCCGTCGCAGACTCTCAAGGCCGAGGGCGGCCGCTTGGCCGGCACGCTCAACGTCGGCGGTCACTCCGGGCCGTTTCAGATCGAGGTCGTGACCCCGCGCGGCAGCCTGCGCCACCAGTTTGAGGGCTCGTCACACGTCGAGCGCGAGATGCTGGCCATCTCGGGCAACGTCTCGTACGTGCACCGCGTCAGCGTCGCGCCGTACGAAAACACGGTGCAGGTGCCCGGTCGCGACCTGTTTGTCGAAAGCAAAAAGGGCGCCGATGGCCCGTTTACCGTCGAGTCGGTGCAGCCCAAGGATGGCAAGCTGCGCCTGACGGTCAACGCGCTGCTGCAGAGCCCGATCCTGTTTGCCCACCAGCCGAAGTCGGATGGCAGCTTCGAGTCGCGCCGCATCCAGCTACCGGCTGAGCTACCCGCCCGCAAGCAGCTGGAGGTCGAGCTGTCGCCGCCGTACACGCTGGTGACCATCGGCGGCTTCATCAACGACGAGTTCAAAGAGGGCTGGGCCTTCGGCATGGTGCCGGCCGGGCTGAAGCTGAGCATCGAGGCACCGAGCGAGGGCCGCCCCTTCGCTACGCTGCCACTGACGGTTCGGGCCCGCGATCTGGCGGGCAAGCCGGCGCAGGTCAGCGCGCTCATCGAGGTCTATGACAACCGCGTGCCGGCCCGCGCACCCGCGACGCCGCTGGCCAGTGCGCTCGGCGACTCGCTGCGCAATGCCTCGCGCTCGGTGTCGAGCTGGAGCGACAACACCGGCATGATCGAGGAGTACATCGAAGATCCGCCGCCCAAGCCAACCCGCCCGCTGCAGCCGATGACCCGGAGCAAGATGGGGGGGAAAAAAGAGATGAGCCGCGCCTACGGCGATGACGAGATGGCCCCCTCCGCTCCGCCTCCAGCCAAGAGCAGCGCGGCGTTTGGCATCGGTGGCTTGGGCTTGGTGGGACGCGGCAGTGGGGGCGGTGGCATGGGCTATGGCTCCGCCGCCGGCGCCGGCCTGCGCATGGCCGCACCGATGGTCGCCGGTCGTCCCGCCCCGGCCGGTGGTCGCAGTGGCCGCAGTGGCGAAGCCGCCAGCGCCGAGCCAAGCGAAGAGATCCGCGAAGGCGATCGCAAGGTCGTCTTCTGCGGCACGGTGACCACCGATGAGAGCGGCCAGGGCAGCGTGCGCGTCTCGCTGCCGCCGCAGACCGGTCGCATGGTGGTGCGCGTGATTGGCGTCCGCAGCCTGGACTACGCCACGGCGCAGACCGCCGTCGATGTGAAGCGCGATGTCGCCGCCGAGGTGCGCGTGGCGCGCAGCTTCGTGCCGGGGGCGCGGCTCAGCGTGCCGGTCGATACCAGCAACGACACCAAAGAGACCCTGACCCTTACGGCGGAGGGCGTCGGCATCGCCACCCCCTTCCAGCACCCGGTGGCCCCCGGCCACGCGACGATCGAGCTGCCGCTGTCGCTGTACAAGCCCGGTGAGCTCTTGGTCACGCTGCGCGATAGCTCGGGTCAGACTCGCGATCAGCGCCGCCTAAACCTGCAGTCGCTGTCCGAGCAGCCGGTGACCTATTCGCGGCTGGTGTTCGGTGATGGCGGCAAGGTCGAGCTGGCCCCCGGCGAGACGATGCGCATCTATCCCGGCGCCGGTCCGCTGTTGCGCGGCGTGGTCATGAACATCGTCACCACCACCGAGTCGTGGTTCGGTCATGCCGAGGCGCTGTCGGCCCGTGCCGCAGTGCGCGCCGTGCTGGTCGCGGCGATCAGCAAGCGCCTGATCGACGACGAGGGACTGGGCCACACCCTGCGCAGCGGCATCGACAAAGACATCCGCGATCTGGATGAAGCGTTCTGCGACAAGGCGGGCGAAGGTCTGTGCCGGCCCTATCCCGGGCTGCCGCACAACCCGCTGTGGACCGGCTGGGTCGGACGCAACCTGATCTCGACGATCAAGGCGCTTGAACAAGCCAACTCGGCCGATGCCCGGCTGCGGCAGGCGATGACCACCGCGCAAGGCATGCTGGCTCGCATCCGCCAGACGCTGGCGCAGAAGAGCTACAAGACCGACTCGGAAGCCGGCTTCGACAGCCAGGGCCAGGCGGTGATTCCCGTCGAGATCGATGGCCAAGTGGTGTATCGCGTGCTGACCGATGATGCGGTGACGCGCTGGGCCAGCGAGAAGCTCCTGCCGCGCCTGGATCTGGATGCCCAGGATGCCGAGATCGCGTTCTCGAAGGCCTACGACGTCTTCCGCTTCCTGCGCGCGTTCGAGCGAGTCGGCGGCCTGCAGTACCTCACTGACCTGGCGACCGCCTACTACCAGAAGGGCGACCTGGTGAACTTCGCCAAGCTCTATCGCCAGGTGACGCGCGGCATGATCCTCACGCAGGAGCCGGGGCTGCTGCAGGGTCCGGCACTGCTCGGTGGGGTGTACTCGACCCCGATGGCCATGGTGCGCTTTCTGGAGCTGCAGCTCTTGGTTGGCAGTCGCGCCAAGGCCAGCGAGGCCGGCAAGCAGGGCGGCGAGACGCTGCGCTTCGATCAGACGCTGCGCGGCCCCACCGCCGTCGAGCTTGGAGCCGGCGCCATCGCGCGCATTGATCGCAAGGATGTGGTGCGCATGGAGCCAACGCCGAACAAGACCTGGGCCCGGGTGCGCACCAGCAAGCCAGCCGCCGCGGTCGGCGAAGAATTCCAGCTCAACATCGAGCTCGATCCCAGCCGCGATCCGCTGGAGCACTACGCCATCATCGCCGTCCCCACCACCACCTCGGTCAAGCAGACCGATGACATCCTGTCGGACTATCGCGGCCAGCTGATCTATGGCCAGCAGGGCCAGGGCGGCACGCAGATGCAGATCCTCACCGTGCCTTTCCGCGGCAAGCGCAGCCTCAGCCTGCTCCTCGAAGGAGCCTACCGCGGCAGCTCGCCGGGTCTGGTCGTCATCCGCCACATCGAAGCGCGCGGCCAGGTCGCCGGCGTGGCCATCCCCGAGTTCGCTGTGCGCTAACCTCGCCGCTCCGCCCGCCCCCGCCTGCCTCGTAGCGCGCGTTCCGTCCCCCTCGGAGAGCGTGATATCCTCGCCCAGCACCACGCATGACGATGGGGGGACTGCATGCGCACACGATCACTGCCTTCTGCCTGGGCCTTCACCTGCGCGCTGGCGCTCGGCCCGCTTCTCTTTTCTGCCGCGGGCTGCGGCAATAGCGGCGAGACAACAGCCGACTGCGAGGTCGCGATTGTCGGCGGTGGGGCCGGCGGCCTCCACACCGCGTTTCGCCTCGGGACGACGCTTGGCAGCAAGGTCTGCCTGATCGAAAAAGAGGGCGAGCTCGGCGGTCGCATTCACGACGTCGCGCTGGACCCCAAGGATCCCAGCTCGCCGCTGGTCGGCGTCGGGGCGCGGCGCGTCATGGAGACGCAGGATGTGCTGTTCGCGCTCGCCGATGAGCTCAAGCTGACGCTGGAGAAGCCGCCTTTGGTCGCTGATCTGATCGGCGCTCGCGGCAAGTATGCGTTCGCCAAGGACGATCTACTGACGCAGTACGCCAACCTGCAGCCCAAGCTCGATCCCGGTGTCGATTACGAGACCTGGCTGTACGACGTGCTGCGCAAGGGCAGCGGCCGCGCCGGCATCACCAACTTCGCCGATCTGCGCAGCTACATCCGCGCCACCTCGGGCCTATCGGGCTACGACTTCCTGCGCGACATGTCGCGCTTCCGCGCCGACTTTGAATACCCACTCGATGCCCGCGGCTACATGGACTATCTCGACGAGGAATGGGATGTCTGCTGCCAGGCCTCGTATCCGGTTGGCGGCATGTCGGCCTTTATTCGCGGCATGGAAGAAAAGGCCAAGGCCAGCGGCGTCCGCTTCTTTAAGGGCCAGAAGGTAGTCAGCATCGATCACAACAAGCAGGGCTCGCGCTATCGCGTGCGCAGCACAACCAGCGATAGCGAAGGCAACAACCTGCAGGTCAACGCCAACAAGCTGGTGGTTGCCGTCTCGCCCTACTGGCTCAATCAGATCGGCGGCGATGTCGCGACCGCGATCAAAGAGCGCCCAGAGTACAAACAGATCATCGGCGTCCGCGTCGTCACCGTCACGCAGTGGTGGCCCGAGGCCTGGTGGCAGCAGATCAAAGATCCCAACCGCGCCACCGATAACACCGTCTGGCGCGCCTGGACCACCGATCTCTGTCTGAACTTCATCGAGATCCCGCAGAATCCCTATGCGACTGCGGCCAAGGTCACGCGCACCGTCTATGACGACGACATTCGCTGCGTGCAGTTCTGGGAAGAGCTGGCCAAGCAGGGCACGCCGGTCCTTGAAGCCGAGCTGCAGCGGCAGCTGACCGTGCTGTTTAACAACAACGGTGCCTCGACGCCTGCCACCGTCAGCATTCCCAAGCCGCTCAAGACCCATCTGCAGGTCTGGCCCGATGCCTGGCACTGGCTGGCGGCGAGCGCGACGATCACCAACCGCGACCTCGCCAACTGGGCGGTGCAGCCGCTAAACGGCGAGGACATTGGCCTGGTCGGCGAGGCCTACTACGTCAACCGCTCGGGCTGGAGCGACGGCGCCTACAAGTCGTCGATTCGCCTGCTCAACGAGAAGTACGGCCTCAAGCTCGGCACCACCATGCAGGGCCTCCGCCAGTCCGACAGCACCGCCGCCCCGACGCTCCGCCGCCTGCGCAGCGAGGGCGGCCACTAGCCACGGCACCCAGGCATGCGCCTTGCTCCTTCGCCTGGTAGATCCGCTGGCTCAGCGAGAGCCGCGCGGACTCCCACATAGGAGCGGAGATGCGCAGCGAACTCATACGCAGCCCCAAAGGGTTAGAAGTGCGGGCCATCGCCGGCACGCACGTTGTCTTTCTGGCCTTCAACTGTCCGGCGCGCTACCGGCATGGGCTGCTCGGCTTCGGCATCCAGCGCCGCGATCACGAAAACGACGAGGTCATCTGGCTGCGCGGCAGCAAGCTGTTCGACCTGCCGGACTCCGACGATGGCGAGTCGGTCAGCACGCGCCATCATCCAATCCAAAAGTTTCACTGGGGCGACTACACCGCCAAGGCCGGGCGCACGTACACGTACACGGTCTGCGCCATGGGCGGCAAGCCGGGCCGCCTCAGCGAGCTCGATCGGGTCGCGGTCGAGGTCACCTGCGAGATCCCCGAGCGCGTCGGTCAGCACGGCCACGCCATCTATTTCAACCGCAGCGTGGCCGCCAGTCAGAGCTTTGCCGCGCGCTTTCCCAGCCTGCCGCCCGGCGAGGTCGTCGATGAGCGAGCCCGTCGCTGGCTATCGCGCGGCTTGGCCGAAGCGCTGATCGCCTTCATCGATGCAACCCGGCCCGGCGAGGGGCTGCACCTCGCCCTGTATGAGTTCGAAAAAGAGGAGTTTTTCCACGCCCTGCGGCGCGCGCTCGATCGCGGCGTGCGGCTGGAGATCCTGTACGACGCGATCGAAAAGTCCGGCTCGTATCCCAGCCAAAAGAGCAAGCCGCTCATCGAGGAGCACGGGCTTTTCGAGGTCGCGCGCGGCCGCACCGGCAAGGGCCTGGGCATCTCGCACAACAAGTTCATGGTGCGCACCGGCAAAAACGGCCAGCCCAAGATGGTGTTTACCGGCTCGACCAACTTCACCGACAACGGCGTCTATGGTCAGTCCAACGTCGGGCACGTCATCAGCAATCCGGCGCTCGCCGCGACCTACTACGAGTGGCATCAGAGCCTGTGGCAGAAGCCGGATACCTCGGCGGCAGACTCGCGAGCCGAGGCCATGGCGCTGACCTCGCCGCCTAGCTCATCGGCTCCGGGGGCAGCGCTGGTGCTCAGCCCGCGCACCAGCATCGAGGCCTTAGATGAGTGCGCAAGCCTCGTACACGACAGCAAGAAGCTGGTCCTGTTCAGCGCGCCGTTTCGCATTCACGACGTCCTAGACGAGGCACTACAGCGCTGCTCGGCGCAGGTCCTGGGCCTGCTCAATCGCGACAGCGTCATCAGCGAGGCGCTGCATCAAGCCAGCCATGTCCAGCTAGCCGCCGCCAGCGCCCTCAACGACCGCTCGATCCTAGAGCAGTGGCAAGGCAAGCTGCACCAGGAGTCGATGCATCACAGCGGCGTCTTCATCCACACCAAGGTGCTGCTGGTCGACCCGCTCTCCGAAAACCCCATCGTCGTCACTGGCTCGGCCAACTTCAGCGACAACTCGTCCACCAAGAACGACGAGAACCAGCTCTTCTTCTTCGGCGAGACAGCCGTGGCCGATGTCTACTTTGGCGAGTTCATGCGCATGTTCGACCACTACCACTTCCGCGACCATGCCCGCCGCATCGCCAAGCAGCGCAAGACCGACCCACAAGCCGGCTTTCTCCGCCCCACCGACGACTGGACCGACGCCTACTTCGGCGGCGAGCGCGACCTGCTGCGGCGATCATTCTTCTAGCCGAGCCACGCCCACGCCGCGCTCGCCTCGCGAGGCCCCGGCTCTGCGCCGCGGGTCGCCGCTAGAGCTCAGCCGGATACCGACGAGCCGCGCGAACGCCAAGCAGCGTGGCGCCGCCAAGCAAGGCCACTGGGCCGGTGATGAGCAGGATCTGGCCCGCCATCAGCTCCAGCGAGGGCAGCCAGCCGCGATCTTCCCGCTGGGCATCTGCATACAGCAGGCCCGCACCAAGGGCGATCCCGGCCACGCCGCCGAGCAGGGGCAGCAGGCCAGCGAGGAGCGGCACCCGGCCATGGGGAATGACCAGCTTCACGCTGGCAGTGGCGGCAAGCTGCCAGGGCTCTAGGTAGCGGTGGACTCGCTCAACCCGCAGCAGTACCACCTTCTCGTCGGGCAGCCGCAGGGCCGCAACCGCGGTGTCCTTGGCCTTGCCGCGCGGCTGGCGCAGGCTGGCCCGCAGATACGACGGCTCGACGCGGTACTCGCGAAGCTCGATGTTCGGCTGCGGCTCGGGAAGCTGGAGCGCACTGCGAACTGCCTCAGGAGGCTCGCCGGCTGAAGACAGCGCCCGATCCCCCACCTTCACCTCGCCATGGCGCAACAGTCCCAAGCCCGGCTGGCCCGGAATCAGGGAGCCCCAGCCACCATTTCGCTTTCGACTCGGAGCCTGCAGAGCCAGCGTCGAGTGAGAGTGCGGGCAGCTCTGATCGAGCTCGAAGGTACGCCCGGCAAAGAGCCGAAGGACCGTCGCGGGTTGACACCTGCCCTCGCCTGCTCCGGGGTCCGCAGCCGGGTCAGCGGTGGCTGGCGCCGGCTTCGCATCGCTCTCTGCCGACTGACTCGTGGTCACCGCCTCGTCCCCGCTGTCCCTCGCCGCAAGCGAGGAGGTCGGCGCAGCCTCCTGGGCGTGACACTTCACCGCGCATGCAAGCAGCATGGCTAGAAGCCCAACCGCCAACACTGCCCGCGCAGCCGACCGATCGCACCGCCAGCCTCTGGTAGCTCTTCCGACGTCGGCTGCAGACATCCATGCCCCCTCCGCCAGAACGTTCAGCAAAGCCAGTGCCGCAGCTTGGGGCGACCGCCCTTGCGGAACTGCGGCCGCGGCCCAGGAGCCCTCCTCGCCTCCAGCCGGCAGCGCCGAGGCGCGCAGGGGCTGCCGATTTCTCTTCCCGCAAAGCCTTCGCAGCAGCTGGCAGGCCGGCAAAATTCGCGGTCTTTCCTCGGCGTCTGCGTGAAGCGAGCCGGTGGTTGCAGACTCGCAGAGCTCAGGTAGGCGGACCTGCTGGGCGCGCTGGCTAGGCCGCTCGCCCCAGGGCCGCTTGCTGGGCGGCTTCGATACGCGGGCGGGCGGGGCAGCCCTCGACGTGATCGTTGACCAGACCCATCGCCTGCATAAAGGCATAGACCGTCGTCGGGCCGACGAAGCGGAAGCCGCGCCGCTTGAGCTCGGCCGACAGGCGCTGCGAGCTCGGCGTAGTCGCCAGCCGACGCAGCGTCTCCCAGTCGAAGCTGGCGGGTCGCTCGGTGGCCGGCGGCCGAAAACGCCAGATGAATGTCGCCAGCGAGCCCTCGGCGGCGATCAGCGCCCGGGCCGCCTGCGCATTGCCGATCGCCGCTTCGATCTTGCCGCGATGGCGCACGATGCCGGCATCGCCGAGCAGCCGCTCGACTTCGGTCGGGCCAAAGCCGGCGACGCGCTCGATGTCAAAGCCGGCGAAGGCAGCGCGAAACGCCTCGCGCTTGCGCAGGATGGTCAGCCAGCTCAACCCCGACTGAAAGCCCTCCAGGCACAGCTTTTCAAACAGCCGCGTGTCGTCGCGCACCGGCCGGCCCCACTCTTCATCGTGATAGCGACGGTACAGCGCGTCGTCGGTCGCCCAGCTGCAGCGCCAGACGCCATCGTCATGCTGCCGAATTCCCTGCGGTGTGCTCATGGGCTCTGGCTATACCGCGCTTTGACCGCGCTCGACCAGCCAGCACTGCCCACCGCCCAAGCCCAAGCCTGATAAGGTAGATGGGTCGGTTGTCATCGGCAGCCGCCCTGCCCCCTTTACCGTCGAGTCGTCGTTCGAGGAGTCCGCTCATGAGCCCACGCATCGCCTGTGCCTTTATCGCCGCATCGCTGGTGCCGGCCCTGTATCTGGCCCCCACGCAGGCCGATAAGCCCGTGGCCAAGCCCACGGCCAAGCCCGCTGCCGTCGCCAAGGCGGCAGACAAGCCGGCCGCAAAGCCCGAGGCGGCAAAGCCGCAGGCGGCAGCCGAGCGCGGCGAGGCAATCTTTGCCGGCGGCTGCTTCTGGTGCGTCGAGACCGCCTTCGAAGGCGTGCCCGGCGTCAGCGCCGTGATCTCGGGCTACGTCGGCGGTCAGAAGAAAGATCCGACCTACGAAGAGGTCTCCTCGGGCGGCACCGGCCACGCCGAAGCGGTGCGCGTCGTCTTCGATCCCAAAGTGATCGCCTACGCCAAGCTGCTTGAGATCTTCTGGCACAACATCGATCCCCTCGATAAGGCCGGCCAGTTCTGCGACAAGGGCAGCCAGTATCGCTCCGGCATCTTCTATCTCGACGCCGCGCAGAAGGCCGCCGCCGAGTCCAGCAAGGCCGCGATCGAAGCCCAGAAGCGCCTGTCCGGCCCCATCGTCACCGAGATCACCGCCGCCGGCCCCTTCTACCCCGCCGAGGAATATCACCAGGACTTCTACAAGAAGAAGCCCGAGCGCTACTACAGCTACCGCCTGGGCTGTCGCCGCGACGCCCGTCTGCAGGAGCTATGGGGCAAAGACGCCGGCACGCCCAAGCACTAGCCGCCCTCATGCCGTCCTCCAGCTTCTTCGCACTCCTCGACGATATCGCCACCCTGCTCGACGACGTGGCGGTGATGACCAAGGTCGCCGCCAAAAAGACGGCCGGCGTGCTCGGTGATGACCTCGCGCTCAACGCCCAGGGCGTCACTGGTGTCGATGCCGATCGCGAGCTTCCGGTCATCTGGGCCGTCGCCAAGGGCTCGCTCCTCAACAAGGTCATCCTGGTTCCGGCCGCTCTCCTGATCAGCGCTGTCTCGCCCAAGGCCGTCCTCGTCCTGCTGATGCTCGGCGGCCTGTACCTGTGCTTCGAGGGCTTTGAAAAAGTCGCGCACCGCCTGCTGCACCCAGCAGCCGAAGAGGAAGCGCATCACCAGGAGCTGGTGCGAGCGGTCAACGATGCCGCCGTCGATCTCGTCGCCTTCGAGCGCGACAAGATCAAAGCCGCCGTGCGCACCGACTTCATCCTGTCGGCCGAGATCATCGTCATCGCGCTCGGCACCGTGGCCACCGCGCCGCTCCTCACCCGACTGACTGCGCTGGTGCTGATCTCGCTCGCGATGACCGTCGGGGTCTATGGCCTGGTCGGCGCCATCGTCAAGCTCGACGATCTCGGCCTGTATCTAAACCGCCGCGGAGGACTGCGGGCCACCCTCGGCGGCTGGATCCTGTGGGCCGCCCCCGCCCTCATGAAGGCGCTGTCCGTGCTCGGCACCATCGCCATGTTCTTGGTCGGTGGCAGCATCCTGGGCCATGGCATCCCGCCCCTGCATCACGCTGTCGAAGCCGTCAGCACCTGGCTCGCCGCCCTCCCCACCGTCGGCCGCCTCCTCGCCCCCCTCGCCCAGCTCCTCCTCGACGCCCTCCTCGGCCTCCTCGCCGGCGCCCTCGCCCTCCTCGTCGTCACCATCGCCCAGAAGCTCCGGCAGCGCCTGCAGAGACGCTGAGCGAGACGGCAGCCGAGCAGCCCCCGCCTGCCAGCAACCTCTCACGCCTCGACGCCGCCTGCTCCCCACGCCATCTGCCGCCGCCCTCCCCCGAGGCTCAAGGCTTCGCGCAGGCCGCCTCCGACTTCCCTCGTGCCTCTGGCCGGCCCAAGGTTGGTTAATTTTTTCATTTTTTGTTCTAAGTTTTCTTCGAATTGATCTAATTTCTCGATCAATAAGGCTCATGAACAACAAACTACCGAAAAAAGAAGGTCCGGCTATGGCTGCTGAGGCGCGTCCGCTGCGTGATTTTTTAGAGATTCCCTATGACGCCCTGGAGGAGATGAACCTGGAGGCCAAGCAGCAGCGGCTGCAGCGCGTGCCGGAGGGGCAGATTCGCGAGCAGCGGGTGAAGTACCTGACCGATGAGCGCCGCATCAAGGCGGTGACGGTGTGCTTCACCGATCTTGAAGGTCGGCTGCACATGCTCGACTACGACAAGAAGTTCCTGCTCAAGTCGCTCGACAACCTGACCTTCGATGGCTCGTCGGTGCGCGGCTTCTCGCAGCAGCACGAGAGCGACCTGCGGCTGCGCGTCGACTGGCCGGCCTTTTACTGGCTGCCCGCCGATGTCTTCGGCGCCGGCAAGGTCATCGCCTTTGCCGAGGTCTGCGCCCGCGATGGTGCGCCCTATGCCGCCGACATGCGCCAGCGGCTCAAGCACTACACCGAGGAGCTTTACAAAAAAGACGGCACGACCTGCCAGGCCGCGAACGAGATCGAGGGCTTCCTGTTCCGCGGCCGCGATGCCGAGCGCCGCTTCCACGAGGTCGGTCGCTTCGACTTCCTGTCGACCGGCGGCTACTACCACTCGCTGCCCGGCGACGATCTGCGCCGCTTTATCGATCGCGCGGCGGAAGCGCAGCGGGCCATGGGCTTTGCTAACGAGAAAGATCACCCCGAGGTCGCGCCCTCGCAGTTCGAGATGAACTACTCGTACACCGAGGCGCTGA
>CAZVMD010000170.1:0-14946 GCA_964628555.1 uncultured Myxococcales bacterium
TCGAGCGTCCGCTCGTCGAGCTAGAGAACAAAATCGAAGAGCTCAAGCGCCTGGCGGGCGGCGAGCTTCTGGCTGCCGAGATCAAGCTGCTGGAGCGCCGCGCCCAGCGAGCGCGTGAAGAGATCTTTGCCGCGCTCACCCCCTGGCAGAAGGTGCAGCTCTCGCGCCATCCGCTGCGTCCCTATGCGCTCGACTACATCAGCCGCATGTGCAGTGAGTTCGTCGAGCTACACGGCGACCGCGCCTTCCGCGACGATGAAGCCATCATCGGCGGCCTGGCTCGCCTGCGGGCCTGGGACAACGGCTCGGTGCTGATCATTGCCCACCAGAAGGGTCGCGGGACCAAGGATGCCGTGCGGCGCAACTTCGGCATGCCCCGTCCCGAGGGCTATCGCAAGGCCCGCCGACTGATGGAGCTGGGGGCGCGCTTTCGCCTGCCCATCGTCGCGCTCATCGATACCCCGGGCGCCTTCCCCGGCATCGACGCCGAAGAGCGCGGTCAGGCCGAAGCCATCGCCAAGAACCTTGAGGTCATGGCCGGCCTCCCGGTGCCCATCGTCGCGTCGGTGATCGGCGAGGGCGGCTCGGGCGGCGCGCTGGCGATTGGTGTCTGCGATCGCCTGCTGATGCTGGAATTCTCGGTCTACTCGGTTATCTCGCCCGAGGGCTGCGCTTCGATCCTGTGGAAAGACCAGGGCAAGGTCGATCAGGCGGCGGCACAGATGAAGATGACCGCCGAAGATCTCAAGTCGCTCGGCGTAGTCGATGAGGTGCTCAGCGAGCCACCCGGCGGCGCCCACTACAACCACGACGGAGCCGCCGAGATCGTCGGGGAGGCCGTCGCCCGTCACCTGAGCGAGCTCAGCCAGGCCGGGCCCGACAAGCTGCGCGATCAGCGCTACGCCAAGTACCGCGCGCTCGGCCGCTTCGAAGAGGACGTCTAGCCGCGCCTAACGCCGCCCAGCGTTCTCTTCGCCGGGGACCGTGGTCACGTAGCGCGACTCGACATCTTCGGCGACCAGCACCAGCTTGCGCAGCTCGCGGTCGAAGCGCGCCTGCCCCATGATCACCCAGGCGTGCTCGCCCGGCCGCAAGAGCTCGCGGTTCCGCACCGTCGGCGGCACCTCCAGCACGTAGGTGTGACGCTCGGCCGCGATGGCAAAGCGCTGTCGGTCCCCCGACGGCGGCAGCGCCTCCTGCACGAACAAGCGGTTTAGCACCCGCTGCTCTGGCGGCACCGTCCACTCGACGCGATCGATCGCAGCGCGGAACCGCCACTCACCGAGCAGCGGCAGCGGGTTCTGTGTCTTTTTGACGATCAGCGGCGGCTCTTTGATCCGCACCGCAAAGCCCTGGGACAAGATGTTGTCGCGAAAGTCCGGCGGAAACTTCGAGCCCGAGCCTTCCGAGTGCCGCGACATGATGCACATCAGCACCAAGTCGCCGACCTGCGCGACGAGCGGTCGCTCCAGCAGATACGTCGGTCCCAGCGACGAGACGGTATACGTCGCGCGCTGCCCCTCGATGCGATACAGCGTGATCTGCTCGCCATCGTCGAAGGCATTCTTCGGCGGCAAGCGCACCAGCTCTTTGCGCACCACCTTGCCCCACTCGGCGCTCATGTTCTCGCGGCCGTGGCCACCCGGTGGGTTCTTCGGATCGTGATATAGCGCGCAGTGACTGCCGACGATGCCGTCCACCGTCTTGCCATCAGCCAGCAGGCGCTGGTGCGCTTCGGCGGCCCGCTTCTGTTCGGCGACCTCGTCGGCACGCAGAGCTTCACGCTTCTTTAGCAGCTCGCCAAAGCGCTGCACGCTGGCCTCGAACTCTTCTCCGCGGATGATCTTGCCAATCAGCGCATCGCGCTCAGCGATCTCCGCCTCGGATAGCTCGGTGCTCGGCTTGGCCGTGGCCACCCCGAGGCTCAGCAGGGCGGCCGCCAGTCCAGCGAGCCCCCCGATCCAAAGGCCCGTCGTTTTGCCGCGCATCTTTACATTCCCCTGCTCTGCCGTTTCCGACCGACGGCTGCTTGGCGTGTGCATCGACTTATCCATCCAAGGGGATGCTGGCTTCATAGCTGCTCATAAAGCGCTGCGCCGCCGTCGCATCAAAGGCCTTCCACTCGGCGACAAGCTTGCGCAGCTCGGCCCAGCTGCCCTGGTGATAGGCGATCTCGGCCAGCTTCAGCAGCACCTCGCCCTTGGGCTTGTTGCCCACTGTGGCGCAGGCGCGATACAAGCGCCGGGCGGGCTCATACTGCTCGTTGCGCTGATAGATCTGCCCCAGCAGGCAGAGATCCCAGCGCGCCGTGGTGTGGACGCCTTGCAGCTCGCGCTCGGCCTTTTCGACCCCGGCTTCCATGTCGCGCTTGCGACGGATGGCGTTTTCGACCATGCCCTTGATCGCTGCGAACACCGAGCTGCCGGGGGCCCGCGCCAGGTAGCGCTCGCCTTCGCGCAGCACATCATCCCAGCGCCGCAGCAGCATCAGCGTCGCAACGAGCTGGGTGGCGATGCCGTCGGTCCACACCGTGATCGGCGTTCCCGGCGACAGCCCGTCGAGGTAAGCCTTGGCTTCGTGCACCAGCTCGTGATAGCGCCGCGTCAGCGTCAGCTTGCTGAGCAGCAGCAGCATGGTCTGCTCGATCTCGGGCTTGCTGGTCTGCACCTTGAGCTTCTCGCGCAGCACGATGATCTCGCGCTCATTGACCTGAAACGAGGTCGCCTGATAGACGCGCAGCCGCACCTCCAGCTCTTCAAGATCCTTGACCGCGTAGCTGAAGTTCTTGTCCTCAGCGACGGCCAGCGTCAGGTACTGGCGGCGCTCCTCGTCGTTGTTCGACACCACCGCCTGACCGTACAGCTCCAGTGTCTTTAGGCTGCCCATCTCTGGCCGCCGCTCTGCCCCGTCGAGCACCTGCTTGGCGTGAACCGGAAAGCCCGCCGACTTGAGCAGCGCCGCGGTGACGCGATCCTGCAGGCGCAGAAACTCGCGCGCGCCGCCGTCGACCTTGGCCGTGCCGATGATCTCGCTGGTCTCGACCTTGATGAAGCGGGCGGTCAAGCGCACCTGCGGCAGCACCTTCTGATACGCACCGACGACGATCAGGTTAGCGCCGAGGATCTTGCCAATCTTGACCAGCGTCGCGGTGTCCGGCTCCTGCGCCTGCAGCTGCACGTTCTGTTCGCCCAGCACCTTGTCGAGGTTGCCGCGCTCGACGACGCGCAGCGAGCCGAGCTGCTTCAGGTCGGTCGTCACCGTCTCGCGAATCGCTTCCCCGACGAAGCGCGAGCCGCTGGACAGATCGCGAAACGGCATCACCGCCACCGCCTGTCCCTTGCCAGCTGCACCGGCCGGTCTCGCGTTGAGAACAACACTGCACAACAGACTCAGAAGCCCCAGCAGGGGTTCGACTCGCAGCCGCGGTCTCTGCCACATAGGGAGACGGTATCGGAGGGGCCGGGGCGGCGGCAAGCCAGGTCTTTGTCTGCCGCCGGACACCCGCCGCGCAAAACTTCCCCCGTCGCCCAGTTTCGGCATAATGCCCGGCATGTCCACGACCCCCCCAGGCGTTTCCAGTCCGTCGGCCCCGGCCAGCCCGGGCTCCGGCTACAGCGAGCTCTTATACGAAGTGCGTGGCGGCGTCGCCACCATCACCTTCAACCGGCCCGAGCGGCGCAACCCCATCGGCCCAGCCACCGTCGGAGAGCTCCTGCATGCGCTGCAGCGAGCGCGCGACGAGGCCGAGGTTCGTGTCGTGGTCATCACTGGCGCCGGCAAGATCTTCTCGGCGGGGGGCGATCTGAGCCAGATGAGCGGTCAGAGCGGCACGCCGCTGTCGTCGGCCGCCGCCGAGAATCGGGCCGCTGGCACCTTCGCCGATCTGATGAACCTGCTCGCCGGTACGGGCATCGGCAAGCCGACCATCGCCAAGGTCAACGGCCACGCCATGGCTGGCGGCCTCGGCATCGTCGTCGCTTGTGACCTGGCGATTGCCGCCGACGACGCCGGCTTTGCCACACCCGAGATCAACGTCGGGCTGTGGCCGATGATGATCATGGCGACGATCTTCCGCTGCGTGCCGCGCAAGCGGGCCATGGAGCTCATCCTCACCGGCGACCGGCTCGACGCTGCCACGGCCGAGCGCCTTGGCCTCATCACCCGCTGTGTGCCGCGTGACAAGCTCGATGCCGAGGTGGCAGCGCTGTGCGACAAGCTCATCGCCAAGTCGCCGCTCATCGTCAAGCTCGGCCTCGACGCCTATCACCGCATGCAGGACATGCCGCTGGAACCGGCCCTGCGCTTCCTCGAGGGCGAGCTTGGCGGCGTGCTGGGCACCGAGGATGCCGCCGAAGGCCTGATGGCGTTTCTGCAGAAGCGCTCCCCGGTCTGGAAGGCCAAGTAATCGCCCCGCCAAACGGGCTCAGCATTACAAAAAAAGTTGCCAAAAACTGATCGGGCGGCGAGTTGCCCATTGCCTCTACCCCCCCCATCGAGTATGACTGCGCCCAACGGTCGCCTGTGGACAAGCCTGTGGGTATCTATCTGACTTCAGCCGTGGATATCCTGGGAACAGCGCAGGCCTGTGGATCCCGACCCGGTTTTTACACACTGTCCCACATGGCTATCCACACCCCGACTTTCCTGGTTTCCCGAGGGAGTCGGTCAAGTTATCCAGAAGATCACAGGCCCGAATACGAATACGGATCTTTTAAAGATCTCTAAAAGAGATCCGGATCTTAGAGGGCTGGCAGTCCCCTGGCCCTAGCTCCATCCACAGATCTGCAAAGGCTGAACCATTCTTCAGGCAACGAAAGGGAGATAACCGCAATGGAGTCCCGTTCTGAGAAGGCTGCGTCCCCAGCTGCTGCGCCGGCCGAGCATGCGCGTCTGCCCTCGCTCTCCCCGTCGCTGCGCACGATGGAGTATCGCATCGAGAAGGCGGCGTTTCTGCAAGGGCTCTATTTCGCCCAGGGCATCGCCGACCGCAAGGCGACCATGCCCATCCTGGCCAACGTGCTCCTGCGCACCGAGGGAGCCGACAGCCTGACCGTCGCTGCTACCGACCTTAACCTGACCGTCACTTCCGAGATCCCCTGCGAGGTCACTGGCGATGGCGGTCTGACGGTGGCGGCCCGACACCTGCACGACATCATCAAGTCGCTGCCGGGCGACCGCCTGACGCTGCGACGAGCGGACAACAACTACGCCGAGATCAGCGCCGGCAAGGTGAACTACAAGGTCGTCGGTCTGCCCGATCGCGACTTCCCGAAGCTGCCGAACCACCGCGAGGTCAAGTTCCACAAGGTCGATGCCGCGCCGCTGCGCGACCTGATCAACAAGACCTTCTTTTCGATCAGCACCGACGAGACCCGCGCCCACTTAAACGGCGTGCTGTTCGAGTGCGATGGCGCCGGAGACAGCGCCGTGGCGCGCATGGTGTCCACCGATGGTCACCGCCTGTCGAAGTGCGAGCGGGTGCTGGCCGGTGGACCCAAGCTGATGCCGGGGGTGCTGATCCCGCGCCGCGGCCTGGTCGAGCTGCGCCGGGCTCTCGAAGGCACCAGCCACATCGAGCTCGGCGTGCAGGGAGGCAACCTGTTTCTGCGCACTGGACCGACGGTGCTGACCGTGCGCCTGACCGATGCGCAGTTCCCGCCCTACGACCAGGTGATTCCGCGCGACCACCAGCGCGAGGCCAAGATCTCACACAGCGGGCTCCTCGACGCGCTCAAGCGCATCTCGCTCGTCGCCTCAGAGAAGACCTATGGCCTGCGGCTGTCGCTGTCCAAAGGCACGCTGCGCATCGAGTCCGACAACCCCGACCTCGGCCAGGGCCGCGAAGAGCTCGACGTGGTGTACAGCGGGCCGGACTTCGCCATTGGCTTTAACGCCAAGTACCTCATCGAGCTCCTCGCCGAGATCGACACGCCGGAAGTGCTGCTGGATCTCAACGGCGAGCTCGATCCCGGAGTGGTACGACCGGCCGACAGCCAGGACAAGCCGGGCAACATGTACCTCGGCGTCATCATGCCGATGCGCCTGTAGCCTCGGTGCGCGTTCACTCCCTCACCGCCGAGGGGTTTCGCAACCTCAAGCCCCTCGCGCTCTCGCCCCACCCCCGCTTCAACGTCCTGTCTGGCGACAACGGCCAGGGCAAGACCAACCTCCTCGAAGTCATCTACGTCCTGGCGACGCTGCGCTCGTTCCGCACCACGCGGCTCGACGAGCTGGTGACCTTTACCGGCGAGGCAGCAGCCCTGCGAGCCCGCGTCGAGTATCAGGGCAGCGAGCGCATCTTCGGCGTCGACATCGGGCTGCGCCCACCGCGCAAGCAGGCTCTGTGTGATGGCAAGGCCGCGCGCAGCGGCGAATACTTCGGCGGCTTTAACCTGATCCTGTTTGCCCCCGAAGATCTGCGGCTGCCCAAGGGTCCACCGGCCGGTCGACGGCGCTTTCTCGATCGCGCGATCTGGAACACCTGCCCCAGCTATCTCGACGAGGTGCGCACCTACGAGCGCATCCTACGCAGCCGCAACACGCTCTTGCGCAGCAGCCTGTCAGGAGGCAAGTCCTCGCGCCAGCCCAGCCCTGACTCCGACGGGATCGAGCCAGAGCTCACCACCGCCAAGCCACCGGCACTCGCCATGCCTGACAGCGAAGCGCTGCTCGAGATCTACGACAGCCGACTCGCCAGCGCTGGGGCCATCTTGTTCGCGCGCCGCCGACGGTATCTCGCTGCGCTGGCCCCGCGAGTAGCGACGGTATTTGCCGCGATCAGCGGCTCTGGCCACGAGGTCGCACTGCAGTATCAGCCAGCCCTCAAAGCCGACAAATCGCCCAGCGCAGCGACGGAGACAGAGCCCACAAGCTCCGTGCCAAGCAGCGATGAGCTCGCGGATCTGAGCCAGCGCCTGCTGACCCAGCTTGGCCGCGACCGCCGGCGCGACCGGCTGCGCGGCTTTACCCATAGCGGCCCGCACGCCGATGATCTGGTCTTCTTTCTCGACGGGCGGCCGGCTGATCTGCACGCCTCACAGGGGCAGACCCGGGCGCTGGTGCTGAGCCTAAAGATTGCCGAGATCCAGCACCTGCACGCGCTGCTTGGTGACCCGCCGGTGCTCTTGCTCGACGATGTCAGCAGCGAGCTGGATCGCGAAAAGAACGCCGCGCTGTTCGCCTTCCTGCGCACCTCACCGAGCCAGGTGTTCATCACCACCACCGATCCCGGCTACATCCTGCTCGGCAGCGGCGGGCAGGACCGCAAGGACTACAGCGTGCGCGATGGCAGCATCGTTCCCGTCGCTGCTGCGACGTCGGGCGAATAATTGCCCGACCCTTGCCACATGTGCTAGGTTGCGCGCTCTACACGATGAGCGAAGTACCGTCTCCCTCCGAGAGCTATACCGGCGAGAACATTCAGGTTCTCAAGGGCCTTGAGGCCGTTCGCAAGCGCCCTGGCATGTACATCGGCGACACCGATGACGGCACTGGGCTGCACCACATGGTCTACGAAGTCGTCGACAACTCCGTCGACGAAGCCCTCGCCGGTCACTGCAAAAATATCGAAGTCAAAATTCACTACGACAACTCGGTCACCGTCGTCGATGACGGTCGCGGCATGCCGACCGATATGCATCCGACCGAGCACCGCCCGACGCCCGAAGTCATCATGACGGTGCTCCACGCCGGCGGAAAGTTCGACAAGAAGAGCTACAAGGTCTCCGGCGGTCTGCACGGCGTCGGTGTCTCGGCGGTCAACGCGCTGTCCGAGTGGCTCAAGCTGGAGATTCGGCGCGGCGGCAAGGTCTATCACCAGGAATACCGTCGCGGCACCCCGGCTACACCGCTCACCGAGATGGGCGTATCGAGCCGCACCGGCACCACGGTGTCGTTCAAGGCCGACGCCGATATCTTTTCGCGCGTGGAGTACAGCTACGACACGCTGTCACAGCGCCTGCGCGAGATTGCCTACCTGAATCCCGGCCTGCGCATCGTCGTGGTCGATGAGCGCAACGATAAGCGCCTGGACCTGCTGTCGTCGGGTGGCATCACGCAGTTCGTCAGCGACCTGAACACCGGCAAGGACTGCGTGCACGAGCCACCGATCTCGGTGTCTGGCTCGGCCCCCGCCCCAGAGCTTGGCATTCCCGACGCTGAGATCTCGGCCGATGTCGCCATCCAGTGGAACGACAGCTACTCGGAAAACGTCTTCTGTTTCACCAACAACATCCGCAACAAGGACGGCGGCAGCCACCTCACCGGCTTCCGTCAGGCGCTGACCCGCACGATCAACGCCTACGCCACCGCCAACAACCTGCTCAAGGACATGAAGCAGGGGCTGTCGGGGCAGGATCTGCAGGAGGGTCTGTGCGCCGTCGTTTCGATTAAGCACCCCGATCCGAAGTTCTCGAACCAGACCAAGGATCGGCTGGTGTCCTCGGAAGTCACCGGCATCGTCAACTCGGTCATCGGTGACCGCCTAACCGAGTGGCTGGAAGAGCACCCGCGCGAGGCGCGCTCCATCATCAACAAGTCGGTGCTGGCTGCCCGGGCTCGCGAAGCGGCACGCAAGGCGCGCGAGATGGTGCAGCGCAAGGGCGCGCTCGATTCGCTGTCCCTGCCCGGCAAGCTCGCCGACTGCCAGGAGCGCGATCCAGCGCTGTGTGAGCTGTTTATCGTCGAGGGCGACTCGGCCGGTGGCTCGGCCAAGCAGGGCCGCGATCGGCGTACCCAGGCCATCCTGCCGCTGCGCGGCAAGATCCTCAACGTCGAGAAAGCTCGTCTCGACAAGATGCTGTCGTCGCAGGAGATCGTGACGCTGATCACCGCGCTTGGCTGCGGCATCGGCGACTCCAAAGATGCGGCCAAGCTGCGCTATCACCGCATCATCATCATGACTGACGCCGACGTCGACGGCAGCCACATCCGCACCCTGCTGTTGACGTTCTTCTATCGCCAGTTCCGCGAGCTGATCGACGGCAGCGCCAGCAAGCACCACATCTTCATCGCGCAGCCACCGCTTTACAAAGTCAAAAAGGGCAGCCGCGAGGAGTACCTGAAGAACGAGCAGGCCCTCGAAGACTTCTTGCTGCGTGCGACGTCGGAAGAGCTGGTGCTGGAAGTCGAAGACGGCGGCAGCTCAAAGACCATCACCGGCCCGGCGCTACGCGAGCTTGCGCGGCAGGTCGGGCGCTACTCGAAAGCCCTGCGCGCCATCGACAAGAAGGGCGATGCTCGCATTATCGATGCCATCCTGCGCTCCGGCGGGGCCGAGCTCTCAGGCAGCCTGTCGCCGACGCTGCCGGGCAGTCAAGCCCAGGGCCTGCGCGATGCCGAGGCACTCAAGGCCCTGCTCGCCCGCACCGAGGTGCTGCTGCGCAGCGGTCGCTTCGGCTTCGAAGGCGAGCTCTCGGCCCAGGTGCTGCCCGACGAGGAGCACGGAGCGTTCCAGATCGTGTTCCCGGCTCGCCTAGGGGGAGCGCGGCGCGAGACGGTCATCGACTTTTCGCTCTGCCAGTCACCAGAGTGGAGCGAGCTCGCCAAGCTGGGTCCGAAGCTGTCTCAGCACGGCAGCGGTCCCTTCGTGCTGATTGAAGGCGCGACGCGACATCAGGTGCAGGACTTGGTCGATCTGGCCGCGCTCCTCGACGGCATTGGCCGCAAGGGCCTGCAGATCCAGCGCTACAAGGGCCTGGGTGAAATGACCGCCGAGCAGCTGTGGGAGACGACCATGGACCCGGCCCGGCGCACTCTTTTGGAAGTGCACGCCGACGACATGCAGCAAGCTGAGAACATCTTCAGCATGCTGATGGGCGAAGCCGTCGAGCCGCGCCGCGTGTTTATCGAGCAGCACGCGCTCAACGTGCGCAACCTCGATATCTAGGCCGGCTTGCGAGCCCGGAAGTAGTAGGCCGGGGTGAAGATGCCAGCCTGCCCCGCACCAACGAGAGCAACGGCCGCATCCTGCAGCATCTTCGAGACGTCGTAGGAGCCCTTGGGGGCGATCTTGACGCGCTCTAGGACGCGCACCGCTTGACCAGTCAGCCAGCGACCGGCCGGCGTGTGCTTGATGCCGTTTAGCGACAGCTGACCCGACAGCGGCTCGTACCATGGCGTCTCAGGGTCGCTGGTCAGCGCCAGATCCGCAGTCTCGATGACCTGAAAGCCAGCTGCCGCAAGCGCCCGCGGCACCTCGCTGTAGTGCGGTAACTCGGGCAGCGCATCGCCGGTCTCGACGCCGAGCTTGAGCTGACGATGAAGCGGATTGTTGCCGTCGTACAGATCGGTCAAGCACCACTCGTAGCCCGCGAATTCAGCCCCCGGCTTTAGCGTGCGCAGGATCTCGCGAAACAGCGCCGTCTTGTCCGGGGCATGGCAGGTCGCCTCGATGGCATAGACTGCATCGATGCTGCCCCCTTCAAACGGCAGCTTCATAAAGTCGGCCTGCTGGAACGAGCACAGATGGGCCAGGTTGGTCTCGATGTTCTGCTTGCGACCGCGCTCGATCTGGTAGGCGTTGTTGTTGATGCCGATGACGCTGGCGCCGGAAAAGCGAGCGATGGCCCGCATCGGTCCGCCGACGCCACAGCCGATGTCGAGCACGGTCATGCCCGGCTTGAGCCCCAGCTTGAGGGCCAGGAAGTGCTCATGGCGGGCCAGCGAAGCGGCGAAGGTCTCGCCGCGAAAGCGCGGCGCAAAGTGGAACGACTGCCCCCAGCCGAACTCGTAAAAGTCGGTCACCAGGTTGTAGTAGTCGTTGACCATCTTCATATACTGCGACCTTCGCGCCTCGGCTGACTGCTCGAACAGCGACAGGTACTCGTCGTTGGTCCGCTGCACGCGGTCACGCGGCAGAGACTTCTGGTTGATGTCAAAGACAGAGGGGGTGCTCATGAGATCTCCTCGCGGCTTGCGGCGGATGGTTTCAGCCCACTTTCTGGTAGCGCGGCAAGATAGCGAAGTCCAGGCGCGAATCCGCACAGCTCACCGTCGGCGAGCCGACACGGAAGCGCACACCCCAGAGCGCGAGAAAGAACCGCGGCAACAAGAAAACCTGCCAGCCAGGGCGGCGTTGATATAGTGCGCGCGTGAAGCGTCCTCTGATTCTGATTACAGCGTCGGTGATTTCGCTCTTCGGCGCGGGGCCCAGCGGGCGGTTGCCCACGCCCTCCCACATCTCGTCGGCTAGAGCCGCGGCTGTGCGGGTGGTCGTGCAGCTGCCGCAGCCAAGCGGGCCCCCAGCCACCTCGGGCTATGTCTGTGTCGAAAACGGCATCCTGCCCGTCGTGCCGCCGCGCCGCGATCCGCGCCGGGACGCGCTGCTGCTGCTGGAGCCGGCTGACAGCCAGCCCGAGGCCAAGCCAGCCAGCAAAGCCGGCCCCAGCAAAGATGTCGCGATTCGCATCTTCGGTCTGCGCTTCCTGCCCGAGATCGTCGCGGTTCCCGCCGGAGCGCAGGTGGTCTTTCGCAACGATGATCGCTTGCCAGTCACGCTGGTCAGCAGCGAAGCGCCGCGCCTATTTCCCAGCGCGCCGCTGCCGCCCGGGGCCACACTCTCGGTGGTGACGCCACCGGGAACTAGCACCCTCTCGGTGCGTGTGCTGGAGCAGCCGCAGATGCGAGCCACGCTGCTGACCCCGCGCGGCCCGCATCGCCACCTCAAGTGGAGTCCCAGCGGTGAGGTCGGTGTCGTCGAGCTCGATGTGCCCCCTGGCGTCTACAGGGCTCGCGTGTTCTTTGCCCATCACTATGTGGCGTCGCAGGCGCTGACGGTCCTTGATCGCGCGGCGACTGGCGCTGCGGCCGGGCTAGAAGCCACTGAGCTCGTCCTGCGCACGACTCCGGCGCCGCCCTTGCCCTCATCGAATAGCCCCTCATCTCGTCCCTCGATCGAAGACGGTCGAGGCGGCGCTGCGGAGTAATGGTCATGATGCCGCTCACCAAGCTCTGGCTCCTCCTGCTCTCGCTCCTCTGCGGCTTGGCCGCGCTGCTGGTCGTGGCTCTGGATCCCGAGCTACAGCGACGAGAGGTCGCCAGCCAGAGCCAAGCCGTGGCCCGCGCCCAGAAGATCAGCAGCCAGTTTCTTGAGAACCAGGCGCATCAGCTGGTGCAGGCCGCGGTGCAGATGTCCGGCGATGCCGTGCTGCAGGTCAGCCTAAGTGAGCTGGCCCGCGGTCAGGGGGAGCTGCCGCTGCTGCACGAGACCGCGCAGGGCGCGCTGCGCCGGCTGGTGGCGCCGCTGTCGCTGTCGCTAGCCCTGGTCACCGACGCCCGCGGCCATGTGCTATCGCGAGTGGGTCAGGATGAAGCGGTGTACGGCGATCCGCTCGACGGGCTGCCGGCCATCGAAGCGGCGCTGCGCGGCTATCGCTTGGATGATCTGTGGCTGTTTGGCGGCGCGCTGTACCGCATCGCCGCGGTGCCGATCATCGCCTCGCCCGCCAATGTCACAGCCGGGGGGCGCGAGCGCTACGTCGGCGCCCTGCTCATCGGGCGCGTCCTCGGTGGCGAGCTCCTTGCGCAGCTGAGCCAGCTGACCGGCGTAGAGGGCGCGGTGATTGGCAGTCGCCGCATCCTGGCCAGCAACCTCTCCGCCGCCGCGGGCAGTGTGTTTGTCAGCCAGCCCGGTAGTGGCATCGCCCTATCCAACGAGGCGCTGCTGCTCTTGCGCCGCTCGCTGCCGGCCGAAGACGCGGTGGCGCGGGATGGCGATCGCTGGCTGGCATTTGTCGATCTGCCCGGCACGGCTGGCACGCGCGGTGTTCCTGGCAAGCTGCAGAACGCCCCCTCCCCTGCCGACGGTGCAGCGGGGGCTTCGCCGTCAGCGCTGCTGGTGCTCAGCGGCCAGGCCGGGGGCGGTCGCGTGCTCCCGGTGGTGCTGCGCGCGGCGCTGCGCAACGGGCTGGCCCCGATCTCGCTCGCGGTGCTGCTCGGCGCGGTGCTGCTGCTGTATGTGCTGGGCTTGGGAGTGGTCGGCAGCGAAGCGCGCCTGCTCGCCCCCAGCCAGAGCTCGCGCCGTCGGGCCGCCGATCCTCGAAGCAGCTCACCGCCGGCGGCTCAGCCCAAGGTCAGCGCGCCGAGTCTCGCTGCTGAGGTCGCCCCCGAGCCCCCGCCCGCGGCTCCGGCCAGCGTCTTGTCCCCCGTCGCTGTGGCAGCCGAAGCGGTGACCGCATCACCGCTAACTCCGCCCCCGCCGCTTCCCGAAAGCCCGGCCTCGCTCCCGCCCTCTGCTGCCTCACCGCGGCCCGGCTCGCTGCCTTCGGCGCTCTCGCCGCGGGTGACGCCGCCGCCGCTGGCATCGCACTTTACGCCGCTGCCGCCGTATGGGCCGGCCCCAGGCTCGGCGGAAGATCCAGCCACGCCGCTGCCGCCGCCCCTGCCCGCCCGCTCGGACTGGGGTCCGCCCGACGAGGCAGTCAGTGCGCCGCGCTACACCGGTGCGTCGGAGTACGATCCCGATCTCGCTGCCGCCGAGTTTGCCGAGACGCGCGCCGCCGCGCTCCCCCAGCCCAGCAGCAACTTCGAGCCGACGGTGGTCGCCTCGTCCCCCAACGGCGCCACCGATCCCGATGTCACGTTCTATCAGGTGTTCCAAGACTACGTGCAGGCGCGCGAGCGCTGCCGCGAGTCGGTCGAAGGGCTGAGCTACGAGCAGTTCCGCCGCCGCCTCAGCGACAGCCGCGCCTCGATCATCCGTGAGCACGGCTGCCTCTCCGTCGAGTTCCACGTCTACGTCAAAGATGGCAGGGCGGCGCTCAAGGCCATCCCGATCTGGGCCCCGGCGGCCGGCTCAGCCCCGCTCTCGGGCTGATCGGCGTACAATGCCGACGATGAAATTGCCTACCTCGACCCCTGCCGAGACCGTCGCCGCCCCTGGTCAGCCCTGCCCTCCCTATGCTCAGCGGCAAGCGCAGCTGTTTGCGCGCTTGGGGCCGCAGGCGGTGTTGATCCTGCCTGGCGCCCGCGAGCAGCGTCGCAACGGCACAAATACCTTTCCGTTTCGTCAGAGCTCGGACCTGCTGTACCTGACCGGCTTTGATGAACCAGACGCCTTGGCGGTATTTAGCACCGTCGGTGGGGCCGGCAAGTTCATCCTGTTCCTCAAGGCGCGCGACAAGGTGCGCGAGCAGTGGACTGGCCGCCGCCTGGGCACGGAAGAAGCCCCGGCCAAGCTCGGCTGTCATGGTGCGCATGATGTCTCTGAGCTGGAGCCGCAGCTCACCAGCCTGATCGACGGCAGCCAGACCGTCTATGCCCCGCTCGGGGACGACGAAGCCTTCGACGCGCTGCTGCTGCGGGCGGTGAAAAAGCTCCGCCAAAACGAGCGCAACGGTGGGCGCGCCCCGCTGCGCTTGGCCGATGTCTCCACGCTCCTGCACGAGCTTCGCATGCACAAAGATGCCGACTCGCTGCAGCGCATGCGGCGGGCGGCGGCCCTGACCTGCGAGGCCCATCTCTGTGCCATGGCAGCGGCGCGAGCCGGCCGTCACGAGTACGAGATCCGCGCGCTGATCGACTACACCTTCGCCCGCGCAAACGGCACCCCGGGCTACGACACCATCGTCGGGGCTGGCGAAAACGCCACCATCTTGCACTACACCAGCTGCAGCGGCCTGATCGCACCCGGCTCGCTGCTCTTGGTTGATGCCGGCTGCGAGTGGGGCTATCACACCGCCGATGTCACGCGCACCTATCCGGTGGCCGGGGCCGACGGCTCGCCCCCCCGCTGGAGCCGAGCCCAGCGCAGCTTGTACGAGGTCGTGCTGGCGGCGCAGCAGGCCGGCATCGCCACCGCACGCCCCGGCTGCACCATCGAAGAAGTCCACGCCGCCTGCGTCAAGACCGCCACCGCTGGCTTGGTCGAGCTGGGGCTCTTGCCGCTGACCGCGGACCTCAACGACCTCATCGAGCGCGGCGAGTACCGTCGCTATTACGTCCATCGCA
>CAZVMD010000171.1:0-14736 GCA_964628555.1 uncultured Myxococcales bacterium
CGAAATGCCGCCATGACCTCGGCCAGCGGATAGTCGGGCGAGGGAAACAGCGTCACCAGCGCCGGCGTCCGTCCGCCAAGCTGGGCACTAATCTGCCCAGCGAGCGCGCGCCCCACGTCACTGGCTTGACCTTTTCCGAGAGCAACGGCGATTTGCGTACTCATGATGAACCCTCAAATTTGTATTCTAAATAACAATTGAAGCTTCGATCTAGTGGTGCTTTGGGGTCACGCACTCGTCGGATTTGTCGACGTTTTTGCCGCCCGCTACGGCGCCAGCTTTGGAGACGGCTGCGGGCCGGGATCCGACAGCATGATCGGATCGCAGCGTTCGCTGTACCAATCGGCCCGCAGCGCGCCCAACAGGAACAGCGAGCCATAGATCAGCAGACAGCCGTCCGCGGGAGTCGCGCGCAAGGCGGTGCGCAGCGCCTGGCGGGGATCGGCTGCGACCGCCAGGCGGTCCAGGGCGGGCAGAGTGGGCTCGGCGGCGCGGATGGCGGCGGCTAGCTCGGCGGCGGGTCGGGCGCGGGGCGACGGCGGCTCGGTCAGAATCAGGCGCTCGGCCAGGCGCAGCGGGGCCAGCATCTTTGCGACGCTCTTGTCCCGCACGACGCCAAACAGCACCGACAGCGGGCGCGACGGCGAGCGGGCGGCGAAGAACTGGGCCAGCGCCTCGGCCCCCTGCGCATTGTGCGCGCCGTCAAGCCAGACCTCGGGCAGGGCTGTGCCGGGCGGCAGGTCCAGGCGCTGGCGCAGCGTCTCGGCGGACAGCAGCGGATCCGGCCACAGCCGCTCTAGCCGACCGGGCCAGCGCGTCTGCTGCAGGCCGCGCTCCTGCACGGCGGGCTGCGCCGTCGCTGCGCCGAGCCGACCCGGAAGACTACGGACGGCGGCCAGCGCCATCGCGGCATTTGCGTACTGGTGCTGGCCGGGCAGGGGCAGCCGCGCCGCTAGCTCGGCCGTAAGCCTCGGGATGCACACCTCCGGTGGCAGCGGCTCGGTCACGTCGAGCGGACCCGGCAGCAGGAAGAAGGGGGCACCGACTCGCGCCGCCTCGGCACGCAGGACGGCCCGCGCCGTCGCATCGTCGCAGGCACACAGGGCGGGCACGCCGGGGCGAAAGATGCCCGCCTTCTCGTAGGCGATGGCGGCCAGCGTGTCGCCAAGGATCTCGGTGTGATCGAGGGCGATGCCGGTGATCACCGTGACCTGCGCCGCGCACAGCCGCGTCGCATCGAGGCGCCCACCGAGCCCGGTCTCGAACACCGCGACCTCAACCCCGGCCTCGGCAAACACCCGGAAGGCGGCGGCGGTCAGAACCTCAAAGAAGGTCAGCTCGACGGCCGGGGCAGCCGCGGCGGCGGCGCGCACCGCCGACAGGGCGGCGGCCAGCTCCTCCTCGCTGCACTCGACCGGGGACAGGGCCGGCTCACCCGGCTGCCAGGCGGCAGGGCTGAGGCGGATGCGCTCGCGCACGCGGCACAGGTGCGGCGAGGTGTACAGCCCAATCCGCGGTCGGCGGCCTGCGTCGGGCGGCAGGCTCTCGGCGGCGGCGCACAGCAGCTGGGCGGCGAAGGCGGCCGTCGAGCCCTTGCCATTGGTGCCGGCGATATGCAGGGCTGCCACGCGCTCCTGCGGCTGGCCCAGGCGCCCGAGCACGGTGTGCAGCCGCGCCGTCCCCGGCTGGATGCCGAAGCGGGCTAGCTGCGACAGGTACTGCAGACTTTCGGCGTAGTTCATGCCGACTGGAGAGCCGGAGCGGCGCTAGCTGGCCGCCACCTTGGGCAGGGCGGGGAAGGATGAGCTGCGGGTGGCCGTCGAAGGCGGCGGCGCGGGCTGACGCAGCAGCATGCGCAGCGTCGCCGCCAGCCAGGACTTTAGCTCGGCGCGGGCGACAATCGCGTCGATCATGCCGTGCTCCAGCAGGAACTCGGCGCGCTGAAAGCCGGGCGGCAGCTTCTGGCGAATCGTCTGCTCGATGACGCGCGGCCCGGCAAAGCCGACCATCGCCCCCGGCTCGGCAATGATGATGTCGCCCAGCATGGCGAACGAGGCCGCCACGCCGCCGGTCGTTGGGTTGAGCAGCACCGAGATGTACGGCAGCCCAGCCTCGCGCAGGCGACCAAGCGCGGCGCTGGTCTTGGCCATCTGCATCAGCGATAGGATGCCCTCCTGCATGCGCGCGCCGCCGCTGGCCGACAGCACCACGGCTGGGCAGCCACTGTCCCGGGCTCGCTCGAACAGGCGGGCGATCTTCTCGCCGACCACCGAGCCCATCGAGCCGCCCATAAACTCGAACTGAAACACGCCGAACGACACCGCCACGCCGTCGATGTGGCCGAGGAAGCTGCGGAAGGCATCGCTCTGCCCGGTCTTCTTCTTGAGCGCCACCAGCCGCTCGGCGTAGGCCTTGCTGTCGCGAAAGCCGAGCGGATCGACCGGCTGCATCGCCGTGTCCTGCTCGACGGCGGTGCCCTCATCGAGGAGCAGGCGCAGGCGATCCTCGGTCGGCATGGTGAAGTGATGCCCGCACTGTGGACAGCACAGGTGGGCCGCTTCAATCAGGCGGGAATCGATGGTGCTGTTGCAGCCCTCGCACATCTGAAACAGGCCACTTGGCACCGAGCGCTTCTCGGAGCTTAGCTCCGTAGCTTTGTTCTTTCGCGACCACCAGGACATGGGGACAGAAATGTAATGCAAAACCCGCCGCCTGCGCGGGCCTTGTGCAGGGCTGAGCACCGCTTCCGGGGACGAGCCTGCGCGCGTCGGCGCGGGCTAGCCAGCGGTGAACTGGCGGGCCTGGGCGACGCACTCGGCGGCGTTGGCTGGGGCGTCGGGGGGCAGGGGCGCGTCGGCCCGGCTGAGCCGGGGCAGAAAGCGGCGATCGAGCGGGCGCGCCAGATCGGCGAGGTCGATGGCGGCCGCCGTGGTCTGGGTCTTGCTGCCGATGGCATCGCCGACGCCGACGGCCCAGCCCGCGAGCAACAGGGCCACGCGGGTGGCGGTCGAGGCGCTGTAGGTGAACAGCGTGCAGCGCGGGCCCGCGACGCGGCGGCAGGCGGCGAAGGCGGCGACCGTCCACAGCGTCGGGTTGGCCTTCGGCGAGAAGGGATCCCAAAAGACGATGTCGGCCCGGGCTGGCTCGCTGGCGAGCGCGGTCAAAAGATCGCCGTGGCGCAGCGACCAGGTGGTGCGGGCGCTGCGGTGCTCGCCGCTGGCCAGCAGGGTGCGCGCCGCTTCGCCGGCCGTCCCGTCGAGCCCGAAGGCCGCGCTGTGCTGCAGGGCGAGCTTCAGGGCGCCGAGGTCGCGCTCGAAGCTGACGATGTGCAGCGGGGCGCAGCCGGGCGGTGCGGCCTCGGCCAGGGCGAAGGCAGCGAGGGCGTTCGAGCCAGCGCCAAGCCCCACGTCGAAGAGCACCAGCGGCGCAGTCTGCGTCGCAAGCCGGGCCGCCAGCTTGGACTGCTGCACGTACAGCGCCTCGGCCTCGATACGCGGACCGACGCCGGGGTGCATGGTCTCGCCGGTCTCCTGGCAGCGCATGGCCAGCGCGCCGGCCGATGTGGTGACGACCTCGTGGCTCATCGGCAGGACCTCAGGCGCACGACTCGGCGTGCTCATGGCGATCGATCTGCGCCAGCTTGGTCTTGGCCCAGGCGGCGTACACACCGTCGTCGATAGCCTGGCGCGCCTCGCGCATCAGCGTCAGGTAGTGGTGGAAGTTGTGCCAGGCCAGGAGCCGTCGCCCGAGCGGCTCGCGGCAGCGGATAAGGTGGCCCAGATAGGCGCGGCTGTGCTTGCGGCAGACCATGCAGGCGCAGGCGGCGTCGAGCGGCTCGTCGCAGGTGGTGTACTCCGAGCGCGTGACCTTGACGCGGCCGGTGCCGGTAAATGCCGTGCCCTGGCTGGCCAGATGCGACGGCAGGATGCAGTCGAACATGTCGACGCCGCAGCCGATGGCGACCAGCAGATCGGGCGGCGTGCCCACCCCCATCAGGTAGCGCGGTCGGTCGGCCGGCAGGAGCTGGGCAGCGAACGCCGTGGTGTCCTCGCGCTGGGCCCGCGTGTCGCCGACCGCCAGGCCGCCGATCGCCAGGCCGTCAAACGGCTGCTGGCTGAGGAAGTCCGCCGACTCGCGGCGCAGGGCCGGCACGATGCCGCCCTGGACGATGCCGAACAGCGCCTGCTCTGGGTTTTGGCGGGCCGCCAAGCTGCGCAGGGCCCAGCGGTGGGTGCGCTCCATCGCCGCCCGCGCCACCGACTCGGGCGCCGTCGAATCGACGCACTCGTCGAGCACCATCATGACGTCGGAGCCGATCGCGGTCTGCATCTCGATCGAGCGCTCGGGCGAGAGCAGGTGCACGCGCTGGTCGACGTAGCTGCGAAACTTCGCGCCCTCCTCGCGCACCGAGCGATCGGCCGACAGCGAGAAGATCTGGTAGCCGCCCGAGTCGGTAAGCACCGGCTTGTCCCAGGCCATAAACGGGTGAATGCCGCCGACCCGACGGAATAGCTCGGGGCCGGGCCGCAGCAGCAGGTGGTAGGTGTTGGCCAGGACGATCTCGGCCCCCAGCCCGGTCATCTCGTCGGTGGTCATGCCGGTGACGGTGGCGCGGGTGCCGACCGGCATAAAGACCGGCGTCTCGACGACGCCATGGGCAAGCTGCAGGCGGCCGCGGCGGGCCCGCGAGCCGGGGTCCTGGCCCAAGAGGGTGAACTTGAACGACGACATCGGGCCGCACCCTAGCGCAATTGATCGCTGCCCGATCCCGCTTTGACGCATCTAGTCGGTTGGGCTGGCGCCGTCTTCTAGCTGCTTGCGCAGCGTGGCCAGGAAGCGCTTCTGTGCCGCAGCGTCGCGCACGGCGACAAAGACCGTGTCATCGCCGGCGATGGTGCCGACGATCTCGGGGTAGGCCAGGCGATCGAGGGCGGCGCCGACGCGGCTGGCCTCGCCAGGTGGGGTGTGCAGGACCACCAGGGCGTCGCCGGCCGGGGCCGAGTCGAGCAGCGACTCACCGAGCACGGCGAGCAGGCTGTGGCCGAGGCCCTTGTCGCGCTGCGGGCTGGGGCGGACGTAGATGCCGCCCTCTTTGCTGAGCTTGAGCGCGGCGATATCGCGGCTCACCGACGACTGCGTCACCTGCCAGCCGGCTTCAGTGAGCGCGGCGCAGACCTCCTCTTGGGTGTGCAGCTTGTGCGTGGCGATAAGCTCCAGCAGCTTGCGCAGGCGCAGGGCGCGGCGATTGTTCATGTCGGGCCTCGGGTCGGCGGCCCCGGCGGGGTGCACAGGGCCAGCAGGGCGTCGGCAAAGGCGGTGCGCTGCTTTACCGCCTGAGCCTGGCAGCGAGCCAGGCGGGAGAGGAGCTTGGGCAGGCCGAGGTTGCCCAGGCTGCCCGTCGAGCGGCGGCGACGATACAGGTCCGACGCAGTCACGGTGGGAGCGGCGAGGCTATCACGTTTTAGCTCCTCGGCGACCTGGCGATAGGCGCCGCGAAACGGCTGCCCGGCCTCGACGCGGCGGATGACCTCATCGGTGACAAGCAGGGTGCCGCTGATGGCGGCTTGGCAGCGCTGCGCATCGACCGCAAGCTGCGGTACGGCCAGGGTCAGGATGTCCAGCGTCTCGACGGTGCGCTGGACACCGCGGAACAGCGGCTCTTTCATCAGCTGAAAGTCGCGGTGATAGCCCGAGGTCAGCTTGCCGCCCAGCAGCCGTAGCTGGGCCAGATCACCGTCGAGAGCCGCCATGCGGGCCCGCCCGAGCTCGAACAGGTCGGGGTTCTTTTTGTGCGGCATCAGGCTCGATCCGGTCGACAGCTCGGCCGGCAGCTGCAGGAAGCCGAACTCCTCGGCCGAGTACAGGCAGACATCGGCGCACAGCCGCTGCAGCTCATGGCCGAGCTGGGTGCAGAAGAAGAGCAGCGCTGACTCGAGCTTGCCGCGGCTGTTTTGCACCGCGGTCACCGTCTGCACCAGCCCGGCAAAGCCCAAGGCTCGGGCCGTCGTCTCGCGCGGGAGCGGCAGCGGCACGCCATAGCCCGCGGCGCTGCCCAGCGGCGATCGATCGATCTGAGCGAGCAGGGCCGGCGCGGTCTCTAGCGTATCGATCAGCCCCTCGGCCAAGGCCGCCGCCCACAGGCCCAGCGACGAAGGCATGGCGCGTCGCTGGTGGGTATAGCCCGGCCACAGGATGCGCCGATGCCGGGCGGCAAAGTCAAGGAGGCTGCGCGCCAGGCTGGCTGCCAGCTCGACGATCTGCAAGAGCGCCGACTTCATAAACAGCCGCAGATCGCAGGCCACCTGATCGTTGCGCGAGCGACCGGTGTGCAGCCGCGCGCCTAGCTCGGGATCGCGGGCCGACAGCCACAGCTCGACGGCGGTGTGACCGTCTTCGTGGGCCTCGTCGATGCTCAGCTCGCCGCGCTCGACCGCGGACAGGGCCAAAAGCAGGTGGCCGTGCAGCTGCGCGTGCTCGGCTGCGGACAGCAGACCGGCGCCGCGCAGTCCGGCGATGTGCCCCAGGCTGCCGAGCACATCCCAGCGCAGCAGCCGGCGATCCCAGTGCCGATCATCACCGACGGTAAACGCCAGGGCGCGGGCATTGGGCGGGGCAGCCGGAGACCAGAGGGTGGTAGGCAGAGGCGGGGCGCTCATCAGAACTCCACGACGGCAAAGAGTCAGCTCAGGGGTGGCTGGGCAGGGCCAGGTAGCGCTGCGCCAGCTCGGCATAAAACGATCGCGCCTGTCGCACCTCGTCCAGCGCGACCCACTCGTCGGCGGTGTGCGAGACGCGGCTGTCCCCCGGCCCGCACTTAAAGGCATCGAGGTGGCGCAGGAACACCCAGTCCGAGCAGGTCGGGCTGCCATAGCTGATCGCGCTCGGCCGCAGCGCCTGCGCCGTCGCCAAGAGCCGTGAGCCGGCCGGTGTCTCGCAGGGCGCAAGGCGCGACGAGGTGACGCAGACCTCACTTTGCAGCTGGGCCTGCAGATAGCTTGGCAGCTCGTCGTGCGGCCAGCGCGGTGTGGTGCGCAGATCGAGCACCGCCTTGGCGCTCGGCGGCGTCACGTTGCGCGCCACGCCTGCCTCTAACACCGTCGGTGTGATGGTCGGCTGACCGAGCAGCGGATGCGGCCGCTCGCGCAGCAGGGTCGGTAGCTTCAGCAGATCCGCGGCCAGCCGCAGCACTGCCGAGCGCGCGCCGCGCTCTTCGGCATAGGCGGCGTGACACTGATCGCCGCGGGCCATCAGGTCGATCATCATCAGGCCGCGCTGCGCCACCGCTAGCTGCAGCGAGGTCGGCTCGCCGATCACCGCGGCATCGAGCGGGCCGAGGCGCGGCACGGCGCGCGGCAGGCTGGTGTCGCGCGTCTCTTCGCTGTAGCCGAGCACGACCAACAGGCGCCCGCGGCCTGGCCCGCCGGCCTGCTTTACATCCAGGGCGGCAGCGATCATCGCGGCGCAGCTAGCCTTGGCATCGCTGGCCCCGCGGCCCCACAGCCGCTCGCCGTCGGCGTGTGGCGTGATCGTCGGTGCGAAGGGGTCGCGCGTCCAGCCCTCGCCGACCGGCACGGTATCAAGGTGCGAGACCAGGGCCAGGCTGGGCCCGGGGCGGCCGCTGTCGAGCTCGATGGCCACCATGGCATCGTCGCGCCGCAGCGGCAGGCCAAGCGGCAGCGCGATCGCTTCGACGCGCTCGGCCACCGCCGCTTCCTGGCCAGAGATCGACGGGATGCGCACAAGCTCGGCGAGCAGCCAGAGCTCGTCGAGCCGGGGAGCGCTGGCGCTAGCCAAGCAGGGCCCCCAGATCGACGCCCAGGTAGGTCGCCTTCTCTTTGCGGCCGACGATCATCGTGCCGCAGCCGGCCCCGGTGAAGACCTCGTACAGCAGCGAGTCGGGAGCCGCCCCGTCGATGATGTGGGTGCGCTCGACGCCCGAGGTGGCGGCGCGGATGCAGGCTTCGACCTTGGGCCGCATGCCGCCGACAATCGCCCCGCTCTCCAGCAGGCTGGCCAGATCGTCGGGGTCGGCAAAGGTCACCAGCGTCGTCGGATCCTTGCGATCGCGCAGCACCCCGGGAGCGCCGGTCATAAAGATCAGCTTCTGCGCCGCCAGCGCAACGGCCAGGCTCTCGGCCAGGGTGTCGGCGTTGATGTTGTAGATCTGGCCCTGATCGTCGCCGGCCAGGCAGGCCAGGACCGGCACATAGCCAGCCCCGAGCAGGGTCTGCAGGACGCGCGGATCGACGCGATCGATGTCGCCGACGTGCCCGAAGTCGACGACCTGGGTCTGGCCCTGATCATCGACGATCTCGACGGGCGGCCGGCGGTGCGCGGTCAGGAGCTCGCCATCGATGCCGGACAGCCCCACGGCGCGGACGTGATGGGCGCGCAGCGCCGATAGCACCGCGACGTTTAGCTGACCCGCCACCGCCATCACCACTGCCGACAGCGCGGTCGCATCGGTGATGCGGCGACCGGCGATGATCTGCGGCTCGCTGCCCAGCCGGCGCGACAGCGCGCTGGCCTGCGGTCCACCGCCATGGACGATGACCAGCCGCACCCCCAGCGACGACAGCAGCGACAGCTGCGCCGCCACACTGGCCAGCGCCTCGGGGCGCTCTAGCACCTCGCCGCCCAGCTTGATCACAAAGATCTGGTCGCGGTAGGCGCGCACGTAGCGCAGCGCTCCCTTCAGACCGGCAATGCCCTTGGCAGGCTCAATCGACACGGTGGGTTCTTCCTTTCTTGATAAAACCGACAAGTCGCCAATTTTTGTTGGCTATAGCGACAGGTCGCCGATCAGATCCAGCAGCAGGGCGCGCTGCACGTGCAGCCGGTTCTCGGCCTGATCGACCACCGCCGAGCGCGGCCCATCGAGCACCGCATCGTCGATCTCGACATTGCGCCGCACCGGTAGGCAGTGCATGACAAAGCCGTCGCGGGTCAGGACCCGGGTGCGCGCTTCCGTCATGCGCCAGTCGCGATGCGGGCGACGGAGCTCGGCCTCTTCGCTGGGACGGCCAAAGTGGCCGAGCGCGCCCCACGACTTGACGTACACGACATCGGCGCCGCGCAGCGCCGGATCCAGCTCGTGGCAGATGCTGACGCTGCCCCCGGCCTCGGCCGCCACCTGGCGGATGCTCGCCAGGTCCTCGGCATCCAGGTCATAGCCCGGGGGATGGGCGATGGTCAGGGCCAGGCCCTGGCTGGCTGCGGCCAGCGCCGCACTGACCGGGACCGCGGTCGGCAGCGGCTTGGGATGGTAGGCCCAGCTCAGGACGCAGCGAGCGCCGCGCGGGCTGCCCAGCCGCTCGCGCAGGGTCAGGGCATCGGCCAGGCCCTGGCAGGGATGGCGCCGCACCGACTCCATGTTGATGACCGGCTTCTCGCAGTACTTGGCAAAGTCGCGCAGGATGGCGTCCTGTCGCTCCTCGTCCCAGCTGCCGCCGCGCGGGAAGGCTCGCAGCGCCACGGCATCGCCATAGCGACCCAGGACGCGGGCCGCTTCGGCGATGTGTTCGACGGTGCTGCCGTCCATGACGACGCCTTTTTTAGTCTCCCAGGCCCAGCTGGTGCGGCCGGGCTCTAGCACCACGCCGTGGCCGCCGTGCAGGAACATCGCCACTTCGAAGCTGGTGCGAGTGCGCAGGCTGGGATCCAAAAAGACCATGGCCAGCACCTTGCGGGCGAGCGCGTCTTTGCGCTTCACCTCGCCGCGCTTTAGCTGCGCCGCCAGGTCGAGCAGGCGGGCCAGCTTGCTCGGCGACAGGTCGGTCATATCCAAAAAGTCACGCTTGTCCGGGGCGCGCCCGGCGGCGGGGCTGGTCATCTAAAGAACCTCCGACAGCGCCGCCAGGACCTGCTCGGCCTCGGCGCGGGAAAAAGACAGGGGCGGCATCAGCCGCAGCACCTGCGGATCGGACGAGGTGCCGGTGAGGATGCGGTGCGCCAGGAGCGCCGTCTGCACCTCGACGGCCGGCCGCCGCAGCCGCAGGCCCAAGAGCAGCCCGCGACCCTGCACCGCCGCGACGCGCCCGTTCCCCAGCCCGAGCGCGCCTTGCCGCAGCTGTTCACCAACGGTAATGGCGTTTTTGATCAGCTGCTCTTCCTCGATCACCGCCAGGGTGGCCAGGGCGGCGGCACAGGGCACCGGACCGCCGCCGAAGGTGCTGCCCAGGTCGCCCTGGTGGACCTGCGCCGCCACGGCCTCCGTCGTGAGCAGCGCCGAGATCGGCAGCCCTGAGGCCAATCCCTTAGCCAGCGTCAGCAGGTCAGGAGTAACGCCTAATGCCTCGGCGGCAGTGAAGGCGCCGCAGCGGCCAACGCCGCACTGCACCTCATCGAAGATCAGGAGCGCGCCGTGCCGATCGCAGGCCTGCCGCGCCGCCTGCAGGAGCTCGACCGGCAGATCGCGGGCTCCGGTCAGGCCCTGCACCGGCTCCAAGATCACGCCGGCGATCGAGTCGTCGACGGCCGAAAGCAGGGCCGCGGGATCATTCCACGGCACCTTGCGCGACAGCGGCAGGCCGGCCCGTCGCGCTCCCGCCATGTACTTTTCACCGTCGGTGACGGCCAAGGTGGCGGCCGTTCGACCATGCCAGCCCCCGGCGATCGAGACGAAGCGTGAGCGGCCGGTCAGCTTGCGGGCCAGGTGCAGCGCGTTCTCGTTGGCCTCGGCGCCGGAGTTGACCAGGAACACCTTGCACAGGCCGGCCGGCATGCGCGCGACCAGGGCCTGAGCCAGCTGCTCGCGCCGCGGATGTGGCAGCACCGTCGAATAGAACAGCAGCTGCGCCGCCTGCTCGGCGATCGCCGCGACGACCTTGGGATGGCTGTGGCCGGTCGCTGCCACCGCATGGCCGCCGTAGGCATCCAGCCAGCGCTCGCCCGACTCGTCGTACAGCCACGAGCCCTGACCGCGCCGCGGCCGCAGCGGCAGCTGAGCGTACACCGGCAACAGAGCAGAAGCCGCATCTAGCATGGGAAGGGTCCTATCGTCGCAAGGCCGCAGGTCTCGGGCAGGCCCAGCGCCAGGTTCATCGCCTGGATCGCCTGGCCGGCCGCACCCTTGAGCAGGTTGTCGATCGCCACGGTTACCTGCAGCTCGCGACCGTCGTCGCTCTGGCTGGCGTGGCACAGGGCATAGCTGGAGCCGAGGGCATGCGTCAGCTCGGGTGGGGCGGGCAGCAGGCGCACAAGCGGCCGACCGGCATAGGCGCTGCGAAACGCGGCGGCGGCCTGGCCAGGGGCCAGCGGCTCGGCCAGGCTGGCGTGCAGCGTCAGATAGATGCCGCGCACCAGCGGTCCCGAGTGGGTCAAAAGCCGCGCCGTGGCGCTGGCCTCGCCGGTCCAGGCGCGCAGGCTCTGCCGGATCTCGGCCTCGTGCCGGTGGCTAAACGGCGAGTAGGCAAACAGGTTGTGGGCGCGGGCCGGGTGGTGCGTGCTGTCGCGCGGCTTGGCCCCAGCCCCGCTTGAGCCAGTGACGGCAAACAGGGCTGGCGGTGCCAAGAAGCGAAGCTGGCGTAGCGGGTACAGCGCCAGCTGGGCCGCCGTCGCAAAGCAGCCGGGCGCGGCAATCGCTTGCGCCCCCCGCAGGCGCTCACCCTCGACATCGCACAGGCCATAGCGAAACTGCGACAGCAGGGCCGGGCAGGGGTGCGGGCCGTAGTAGCGGGCGTAGAGCGCCGGATCGGCGACGCGAAAGTCGGCCGACAGATCGATCACAAGGGGCGGCGCGGCGGCGAGCAGCGAGGTCATCAGGCGGGCGGACTCGCCGTGCTCCAGCGCCAGCAGCACGACATCGCAGTCGGCCAAAAGAGCAGGCCAGCTGGCGGCCAGCTCGTCGCCCAGAAAGCGGGCCGTGGTCAGCGGGGCCAGCGTCGGGTGGACGTCGGCGATCGGGCGATCTTTTTGACTGCGGCTGTGGGCCCGCACCTGGCCGACCTGCGGGTGTTGATACAGCAGCCGCAGCAGCTCGCCACCGACGTAGCCACCGGCGCCCAGGACCAGGACCTGCAGCGGCCGGCTCATGGCTTGGCCTCGGCGCACAGCGGCTGCGGGTGGCGACTGTCGAGCGCGCGGCGGACCACGGCGATCAGGCCGGCGGCGTCTCGGCGAGCGTTGTGCGCCGGGATCAAGAGCTGCGCGCGGATGTAGGCCAGCCCGACCTCGTTGTCGGTCGCCGGGCCGGTCAGCACCGTCGCGGCGATGCCATAGTCGCGGCGCAGGAGCTCGACCGCTCCCCAGCAGCCGACCGGGTCGGGAGCCGCCACCACCCAGGCCGCCGCCGCCTGACGCAGGGCCGGGTCGGCCAGGATATCCTGCACGCCGTACTCGCCCAGGATGCCGTCGCCGAGCTCGGCGATGATGACCTCGGGCTGGGACTCGGCGAGGCGGTTGAGGATGCCCTTGGCCGTCCCCGTCGTCACCCCGGCCCGCGTCGAGGCCAGGCCGCTGTCCGAGAAGGCCAGGGCGGTGATGGCGCCGGCATCGAGCATCTGCAGCGTGTCGCGCATCAGCGAGACGCCGGTCAGCTTGCAGGCCGCAACGCGCACCCCGGCGCGCGTCAGGCCGCGCACTAGCTCGGTGGCGGCGTAGGTCTTGCCGGTGTTCATGCAGGTGCCCGCGACGTAGATGACCGGCACCCGGCTGCGCAGCTCATCAGCCATCGGCACCGCGCCCTGGCGGATATGGGCTGGGCGACCGACGCGATCCGACAGCTCGGGAAAGCTGAGGATGGCGCCCAAGACCTCGGCGCGAAACGGCGGCCCCAGCTCGGGACTGGCCGAGGTGCAGCGCCCCAGCACGCCGCCCAGGTTGAGCACGTGCAGGGTGTCGCCGACCGCGATCTGCGACGGCACCTCGCCGGCGTAGCCGTGCAGGGCGCGGCGGTTGCCCAGCGTGCCGGCCAGGATGTCGCCCGAGCGCAGCGGCACCATGCGACCGCTCAGATCCTCGACCGTGTTGTAGCTGGTCTTGTCGTCGAGGATGCGCACCGCCAGGACATAGCCCTCAGCGGCCTGGATGGCATCGCTGAGGATGACATCGCGACCGAGGTGGGCGTTCTTGGTGGAAGAGGCGATGCGGTCGAGCCGCAGTCGCGTCGTCAGCATCATGGTCGGTCCTTGGGCGCGGTGGCTGGGCTGGCTGCGCCCGTCGCGGCCAGGGCCTCGGCGCGGGCCAGGGCGCGGGCCGAAAGAAGCGGCGCCACCGCGGACACGCGAGCAAAGCCGCGCGCCTCTTCGCCCGACCACAGCAGGTTCTCTTCGCCGTAGGTCGCCACCGCGCGGTCAAGCAGCGAGGCCGGACTGCGGGCCCCGGTGACCTGGAAGCGCCCCGGTGACAGTCGCAGCCGCGTCTCGCCAGTCACGCGCTCCTGGCTGGAGAGCAAGAGCGCCTCGATATCGCGCAGCGCCGGATCGAAGTACTGCCCCTCGTGCAAGCGGTCGCCGTAGAAGCGGCCGAGGTGGTCTTTCCAGAAGCCCTGCCACTTGGTCTGCACCAGCTTCTCTAGCTCGCGGTGAGCGGCGATCAGGCACAGTGCCGCGCCGGCCTCGAAGCCGACCCGGCCCTTGATGCCCAGCACCGTCTCGCCGACGTGGATGCTGCGGCCGATGCCGAATGGCTGGCACAGCGCCCCCAGGACATCGACCAGCGCCGCGCCAGAGAGGCTCTTGCCGTCGAGCGCTACCGGCACACCCTGATCCCAGCCGATCACCACATCCTGCGGTGGCCGTGTCGGCTCGGGTGGATCGAGCAGCTCAGCCGGCGGGCTCTGCCACGAGTCATGCGTCCAGCCGCCGCCCCAGGTCGTGCCCCACAGGCCGCGATTCACCGAATAGGCCGTCGCCCGCTCGGGCACCGGCAGGCCGCGCTCGCGCAGGTAGGCCAGCGACTGCTCGCGCCGCACGCCCTCGTCGCGGATCGGCGTCACCACCTGCAGCTCGGGGGCCAGCACGCGCAGCGCGACATCGAAGCGGATCTGGTCGTTGCCCGCTCCCGTCGAGCCATGGGCGACGGCGCGGGCGCCGATCTGCTTGGCCACCGCGATCACCGAGATCGCCTGCTGCGTCCGCTCAGCGGCGACCGACAGCGGATAGACCTCGCCGCGCAGCACGTTGCCGAAAATCAGATACCGTACGAAGCGATGAAAGACCTGCTCGCGCGCGTCGATGCTGTGGTGGGCGGTGCAGCCGACGGCCTGCGCCTGGGCCGCGATCGCCGCTCGCTCATCGGCCGAGGTGCCGCCGGTATCGACGAACACCGTATGCACCTGCCAGCCGGCCTCGCGCAGCTTGGGCACGCAGTAAGAAGTGTCGAGCCCGCCCGAAAAAGCGAGCGCCAGGGTGCCGTGTTCGTTTTGCATAATGCATATACATGCACAAACCGTTTTTGACGCACAAGCGCTATTTTTTCCACCGCCCGCGGCCATGGCTTGCCTGGATGCGCAAAATTTCGACGGTGAGGACATTTTTTTGCTTTGACTTAGCGCGTCATTTGCTTCACCTTGGTCGGCCTTAAGGGAATCTTTCGGTGAGCAAAAAATTGCATAAATGCATAAATGGAGCCGCGCGATGAAGCTCTGTCTCGCGGACGGAACGACGCTCGCTGGGCAGCCGTTTGGCGCGGCTGCCGAGGCGCGCGGCGAGGTGGTGTTTCACACCGGCCTGGTCGGCTATGTCGAGGCGCTGACCGATCCCTCGTATCGCGGCCAGATCCTGGTCCTGACCTATC
>CAZVMD010000172.1:0-14709 GCA_964628555.1 uncultured Myxococcales bacterium
GTCCGCCTCTCCCAAGCCGCCAAGGTGTCGGCGATTATTCGCTAGCTGCGTCCCCGGCTGGGCCGGGCGGCCGTCAGACCGGCCGCAAGCGCCCGAGTCCTCGACCCAGCCAGCCCCGCGAGCGCGCCAAGCAGGGGACGTCTGTCTCGTAGCCCGTTCCCACGTGTCGCTTCCGTGGCCCGCGCCGCTCTGTACTTCCCCCTTCCTTGTGGACGGCAAAGATGGTTTGTTTCCCTAGTTGGAAATAGACGTCAGGTCTGCGCTCCTCTCTCCCATCCCGCCCCGCCTGCCCCGGAATCCCAGCCCTGGCCCCACAAGGACACCGCGCCATGGACAGCCCTGCCGATGAGAATCTCCGACGAAAGCTACGTCAGGCCATTGACGCCGCGTTTCCAGACGACAGCGCATTTAACGCCTTTGTATTAGATTATTTCCCTGACGTTTTCCGACAATACAATAGTAGCCAGGATCGAACTGCGCGGGTAAATTTGTTACTCATCAGTGACCTGCGGCTCAACGAGATCATTGTCGCCATCGACAATCTCAATCGACAGAACACCAGAACATCAACGCAACCAACCAATTTTACCAGCAAACCTCTTCTTAGCCTATCAGATTCTTTTGATACAATCGCCGATGGAGTATCACGACAAACAGGGGGCCAGCTTGTGGCTGTGACTAGTACCGGCGCTGTCTCCGTGTTGAAGAGCGGACGGCAGCGTCCTAAATATTACCTTGTACTTGCAATGCCAGTCTTAGTGTTTGCTGCTTTTTGCGCTGGCTATGCAATGATACATAACCTTCCGAAGTCGGGCGCCCACATAATCACAGACAGTCCGATACAGACTCTTCATCATCTGTCCGGGTGTATCCTTTTGCGCGAGGCTACATATTTAGAGAAAATCGATCGTCTCAGGGATGGCCAGATCCATTGCAACGCCGATGAGATTATCGATTTATTATCTAATGATATTTATCTAAATAAGTTCAAGAGCTCCTATATCCCAAGACTATACACCATGTTAAACTTACTTGTGGCGTTCGACAGGAGAAACGAGTCCTCAGTAAAACGCATTCTCCATGAAAAGTGCTATCTCAAGAATAGTCCCAGCAGCTGGATAGCCTGCCTAAAGCTTGGTGGCCTCGAGATCTCGAACCACAGAGGGGCCGAAGAACAGACAGAGACCTGTCTCGCATACAGGAAGGCATGCGAGCTCAACGAAGGCATCGGCTGCTTGGCTCTCTTCTCGCCAGAGGGGAAGCCCATGGCGGCCTGTCGCCGTGCGTATACAGAGGCTAAGCGCAGGCAAATCTTAGACAGTGTATGCACCAAGGAACAATATCCCTTTGCCTGCTACTCGCTAGGTCGAATATATAGCAGCGAAGATCAATTCTGCGACGCTGCACGATACTACTGGAAAGCATGCCAGCTGGCGAAGAAAAACGAAGCTTATTGCAGTAATATCTATAATGAATTCGAATTTGATCCCATCTCACTTGATTGTGATATATCCGGCAGAAAATCATGTGATGCGCTGATCGACATGAGCCACTTTGGTCAGTTATCTGCCTGTACAGATATTACCTATCAAGTTAATGATGCAAGCAACAAGGTGCGGGCTATTTCATCGGAATAGATACCATAATAACATCTCGCGCAGACTTCACCATAGCTGACTTCGCGGGGGTCACAGTATTTCTCAGGTCATTGCAAACCTTGAATACATAACAAGAATCGCTAGGAATTTCACATTTCAGTGGCGATATCATACGATTTACTTCTCCTCGGGGGGATTCGACATATATTATTTCACCGCACTTTCTTGCTCGACTGTCTACTTGGTCATTTGTACCTCCACAGCGCAAGTCATACTTGCATATGGAGTCATTTTTGCAGCCACTTTGACCGTATTGGTTAATTGTATATATCAAATCACTAATTTCACTATAGGACTTTTGGCAGCCATCGAACTGGCAGACCGATGCAGCTAATGTGGATAGCAGTAACAGGGCTTTCATTGGGTGTGAATTATCTTTCAGTCTATTGCCTGTCAATCGGTAATAAGTTCGGCAACATTTGCGCCGCTTCCCAGGGAAGCGGTCCGCTATCACGATGACCTCCGACGAAAGGAGCCACTCATCGTGTCAAGATCAAGCCCATTTACCATCTCTCTGTCCCCCCACGAGGCCCAGCGGCTCGCCGAGATCAGCCGTAGCTATTCGTTGCCGTATTTTTTGGTCTTGCGAGCCAAAATGACGCTGATGGCAGCGAGCGGGCTCAGCAACGCAGAGATCGCGCTGCGCCTCTCTATCGGACGAGACGTGGTTAGCCAGTGGCGCAAGCGCTTCTATTTTCTGCGGCTACAAGGGCTGCACGATAGACCGCGCGCCGGGCGACCTCGGACGGCTTGCGACCCGTAGCCGACGGAGCGGCTCATCAAGACAGGAAGCGAGCGCCCATCGTGACTAGGCTTCTGACTCAGTTGGGTCAGAGCAGTGTGACGGCGGGGCGCGGAGACAAGGGCAGGCTCTGGAGCTGGAAGCCTCGGCCAGCCCTGGCCATTCAGGTCTTCACGTGGATCTTCGACAGGGCGGTCAGGGTGGCGATTAGAAAGAGGAAGCTGGCGGTGATGGGGGGGTCGCTGGCTTGGGGGGCGTCGCGGCGGAAGCAGGCGGCGGCGGAAAACAGGGTGATGAGGGCGAGCAGGCCGTCGCTGGTCAGGGCCCAGGCGGTGGCGAAGGCCAGGGTGACAAGGGCGCGATGGCCGCGCGACAGGGCCGAGAAGCCGCGGGCGCCGTCAAGCTGCCAGACCGGCATGAGGTTAAACAGGTTGAGCCAGGCGCCGGCGCGGGCAATCGCGCTAAAGCTGGAGGTGGGGCCGCCGGTCAGCTGGCCGAGGACGTAGCAGGCGAGGGCCGCGCCGAGGCCCCAGATCGGCCCGGCGAGGCCGACGCGGGCGTTTTCAGCGACGGTGACGGGCTGGCTCTGCAGGCGCACCAGCGCCCCGACGCCGGGGATGAACATTGGCGCGGTGGCCGGCATGCCGAAGCGACGCAGGGCGGCGACGTGGCCCATCTCGTGGACGTAGATCGAGGCGATCAGGCCGACGGCGAAGCGCCAGCCGTACAGCGTCAGGTAGGCCGCCATCGATAGCAGCATCGAAAACAGCGTCGAGGCCTTGGTCAGGCCGAGGAGCAGGAACTTGGCGTGCGAGGCCAGGGCGACGAGCACAAACTTGAACTTCCACAGCAGCAGCGCGACGGCGCCGAGCGGTCCCAGGCGCTTGATCCAGGCCGGCACCTCGCGGCTCTCTGGCCCGGCCGCCGTCGGGGCGGTGGCGCCGTCGGCCCCAGCTGCCACCTGCGTGCTGAGCCCTGCGATGCGCTGCAAAAGAAGCGCGTGCTGCCGCGAGGTCACCGGCAGGAGCGGCAGCGCCGCCCGATACTGCGACAGCGCCGTGGCCGGATCGGATGCCGCCTGCGCCGCCTCGGCGGCTGCGACCAGGCGCTTGAGCTCTTCAGCGTGCACCAGCTTGGCGCAGTGCGGACAGACCAGCATGGCGGCGGTCAGCGTGCGCCCGCAGTCTGGGCAGGCGGGAGCGGCGGCGCTCTTGGCGCTGGACTGCTGGCCGGGCGGTGGTTCGGGCTGCATCGCCGTGCGGCCTCTAGCCTTCGCTGGACGGGCTGGGGCTGGCCGCGGCCGGCTGCACCGGCAGCGGCCCCCGCAGCAGCAGCGGCGGACGACGGTTGAGCTTCCAGGCTTCGTACAGCGCGATGCCGATGATGATCCAGCCCATGAAGTTCTCGAAGCCGGCCAGGATCGGTGCCGCCGCCGAGAGCAAGAAGAGCAGAGCCAAGGCCATAAACAGGCTGCCGAGCGTCGGTGGAGACCCCGCCGCCTGCGGCGCCTCGGCGGGGGCTGGCGGAGCCGCTGGCGGGCTGGCCGCGGTCCCCGCGCTTGCCGGGCTCGATGGACTTGCCGGGCTCGATGGACCCGCTGGACTTGCCGGGCTCGCTGGACTTGCCGGACTGTCTTTGGCGCGCTCGGCCGGAGCCGGAGCAGGGGCCGGAGCTGGCGCCGGTGCAGAAGCAGAGCTGGGCGCGGTCGCCTTGCTGCCTGAGCTAGCCGGAGCCGCAGCGCTTGGCGCGGGCTCCTGGTCCGCCTTCACCAGGCCCTCATAGACCGAAGGCATGTACGCGCTGACGATCGAGGCATAGGTGAAGGCCATGGCGGCGGCCTGCAGCTTCCAGCCGCCGCGAAAGCCCGAGGCCCGCCGGACAGCACTGCCGACCAAGTAGCCGACGACGATGGCGATGAGCCCGAGCTCGTAGCCGGTGAGCTTGAGGACGGCAAAGTAGATCAGCGTGCCGACCAGGGCCGCGCCGCCGCCGTACAGGGTCACGCGCCCCCAGGTCCGCCAGGCAATCGGCGCCGCAAAGTGTCGATGCAGCGCCACCTGACAAGACTCGCAGCTGGGGTGGCCGTTGAGCTCCCAGAGCTGGTGTTCGAGCGGCTGCTTGCAGTAGTGACAGCTGAGTCCACCCGCGGCATCGCCGTGACCGGGGGCCGGCTCGAAGCGATCGAGCTGCAGGGCATCGGGCGCCGCCGCCGGGCCGGGGCTAGCGCCCGGGTCTGCGCTCGGAGCCACCGACAGCGGCGCCGCCACCGCTAGCTTGGCCTCGGCAGCCGTCGCCGGCTGGGCCGCGCTGGGGTCGGCTGACGGAACATCAGAGTTGGCAGGATCACCCATGGTCGCCTCGGGGCTGGTTGGTGGCTGGCGGAGGGCGCCGGGGCCGCTGAGCTCAGCTCAGCCAGCCGCGCCGGACGCGCAGCGTTCAAGCTATCGCAGATTGTCGCAGCCAGGTCACGGCCAAAGCGGGGCTGTGGCCGGAAGCTACCCCGAGTCGCAGCGACCGCCGAGCCTGGGCCTTACGTGATACCGTAGTGCCTAAGAGACGTTATGGCCCACTCACCCTCTTCCCCTCCCAGTAGCGCTGCGGCCAGCTCCGATGCTTCACCGGCCGCCGCTGCCCGCGCCACCGCCAGCGAGGCCCCCGCGGCCAGCCCAGCCAGCAGCGGGTCACGCCGCAGCCGCTCGGGTCTGCCTGTTGGTCAGCGCCTTAGCCGCCTGATCAGCGACTGGCTGGGCATCTTGATCTTGTATGTGCTGTGGCTGTCGATGCTGCTCCTGGTCGCGCACATCGTCGTCATCCCGCGGACCTGCGCCCAGCGCTGGCCCAGCTGGGTGCCACTGCTCGGCGGCGCGCAGTCGATGCTGAGCAGCGGCCTGCCGCCGCGACCCGAGTGCATACGGCAGGGGCTGGATGCGGCAGCGGCGGCAGTGCCGGCCCCCGCTCTGAGCGATGGCATGACGACCTATCTCCTGCCGCCGCAGGCGCTGGGACTTTCGCTGACGCTTTTGGCGCTGATCGCCATGCCGCTGTTGCTGTCGTTTGGCGCGGCGCTGATTGCTAAGTGGGAACAGCTCCCGCGCTCGCGTCATCACTTCCTGCCGCAGGCCGACACGCCGCACGCGCCGTGGAGCCGGCAGGAGCGGACCTGGAAGAGCGACGTCACCGAGCGCATCCAGAAGCTGTGGCTGATCGAGGCCCGGCACGCGCTGCAGGCACAGCACCGCATGATGCAGCACGCCTGCCTATATGGCTTTGCCGCCTCGGCGATCTTTGCCTGGGCGGTGGTCGCTAACAGCGACACGCTGCTTGCTTGCCAGACGCGCATGATCGCGATTGCCGCCGGCAGCGCCACCCTGACCTCGTTCAGCTTGAGCTTTGGCCGCTTGACGGTGCGGGCCTCGACCCGCGACACCAGCGCGCGCATGTTTGCCTATGCCCTGCGGGCGCTGATCCTGTCGGTGCTGTCAGCGGTGCTGCTGGTCGCGCTGCTGTGGCACCAAGCGGTGACCGGGGCGGCTCCCGCCGAGGCTGGCCAGGCGCTGGCTGACAGCGCGGTGCTGGCGCAGCAGCCGCTGAAGGGACCGACGAGCTACATGCTGCTGGGCATGCTGGTGGCGCTGATCGGCGAGGGCGTGCTGAGCCAGATCACGAGCCGCGCCGCCGCCGCTTTCAACCTGCAGGTGGCGCAGCGATCGAGCAATGGCAGCGCCGAGCTCTTGGCCATCGACGGCATGACCGAGCAGGACATCCTGCGCCTCTCTGAAGAAGGCATCGACTCGATCCACGCGCTGGCCATGGCCTCGACCGGCGCACTGTACTTCGCTACGCCGTACACGCTGCAGCGCCTATGCGACTGGCAGGATGCGGCGCTGCTGGTCGCCTATGTCGGCCAGGCCAAGGCGCAGATGTGCCAGGAAAAGCTGATGGTGCGCGGCGCCACCGATCTGCAGCGCAAAGCCGAATTCCTCATCTCGGAAGCGACACCCAGCCCCGCGGACGCGCAGGCCAGCCCCCCGGACGCGCAGGCCAGCCCCCCGGACGCGCAGGCCAGCCCCCCGGACGCGCAGGCCAGCGACAACGAGAAGGCGTTCGAGATCATCCGTAGCTCGCTCGGCTTCATCTCGCTGGAGCACGCCCGCGAAGCCCTGCATCCCATCGCCAACGACGAGACCATCCGCCGCCTGCGCATCTACCGCCGCGGCTCGGTGCTGGAAGACGGGCGATAGGCGCGAGCGGGCCGGCTTTTTCACGATGCTTGACTGAGACACTGAGCAGCGGACGGGGCGGGCCGCGTCCAACGCGCATAGACACAGGGGGATGACCATGAAGCGGACGTCTTGGGCCAGGTCGGCACTTTCGGCGCTAGCTCTGTGCCTGGGCTGCAGCGCCGGATCGACGATGAGCCCGACGGACGATCTGGGCAGCGCGGCAAGCGACGGTGGGCTGGCGGCGATGGACCTGGGAGGCAGCGGCCTAAGCGGGCTTTCGGATGAGTTTTCGAGCCCGCAGCTCGCAGGCTGGAGCGATCTGTTTCCGGCGCTGCACAGCGAGCTGTCGCTGACCCAGGTCAGCGGTCAGCTGAGCCTGGCCCCGGTCGCAGTCAACCAGACGCACTGGTATTCCGACGAGCATGCGCCGCTGATCTACAAGCCGGTTAGTGGCAACTTTGTCGTCGAGACCGCGCTGCGGGTGGGCCGGCAGAGCGACATGGCGCAGGCACCGCGCGGTCAGTACAGCGCCGGCGGCTTTGTGCTCCGCGATCCGCAGAGCAGTGCGCCGGGGGGCGAGCGCTGGGTGATGTACAACCTCGGCTATCAGGCCGGCTTCGTCGCCCGCGAGGCCAAGACCACTCGCCCCGGCAGCCCGGCTTCGCTGTCGACGCTGTACCTGATGAACTCGAACAACGTGCTGTCCGGCAAGCTGCGCGTCTGCCGCCTGGGCAGCGTGTTTCACTTCTTTCATCAGCTCAGCGGCGAGGCCAGCTTTACCGAGGAAGCCTATGTCGCTGGCACGACGCCGATGGGCAATGGCTCGACTGAAGCCACGCCAGGTGTGGTCAGCGGCGGCGTCATTCGCTTCGATCGCCCCGATCTGCCGGCCACGCTGCAGGTCGGCCTGCTGGTCGGCAACTGGGCGACACCGTACGAGGCGCGCGGCGAGTTCGACTACGTCCGCTTCGCCTCAGCCAGCAGCCTGAGCGACTGCACACGGCCGCTGCCCTAGGCGGCTAGTTCTTGGGCGCTGGGCTGGGCGGGCTGCTGGGACGCAGGCGGGGCAGGATCTGGCTGACGCGGCTGCGTAGCTCGCTGGCGACGCGATCTTGCAGCGCGAAGATCTGCGCCCCGGTCTTGGCCGGCGCGGTCAGCGTCATGCTGTCGAGGATCTCGCCGTTGTCGACGCGCGAGAAGCGAGCGGTGACCCGCATCTGATCGTCGAGGCGGCTGAAGGCGCCCTGGACCAGGACCTCGACACCGAGCACGCGTCCGACGGCAGCGACGGTGGCCTTGTCCATGTAGTCTTCTTGGCCGCGCTTGAGCTCGGGCAGGTTTTGTTCATCGAACTGGTTGCGCTCGATGAGCACGATGCGGTCGGGGGTGTCGCCGCGCAGCTCGTTTAAGGTGGTGGTCACGCCCTCGGAGATGCCTTCGACAAGGACATTGAGCGCCGGATCGCCAGCCAGGTTCTTAAAGCGCAGCACGGCAATGCGCACCGGACCAGTGGCAGGGGTGGCCGGCGGGGTCGCAGCCACTGCTGCCCGGCTGGTCGGCGGCGGCGGCGGCACATCGGGCGGCGGCGGCGGCGGCGGCTTGGGCAGCACCTTGGGTCGCTTGCGCAGCCCCAGCCCCGACAGGGCCAGCGGCACACCGACCGCGACGCTAAGCCCCAGTCCGGCGGCCAGGATCAGCATCCGGCGCTGGCGCTGCATTCGCTCGCTGACCGCGGCCGGTACATCGCTCGGTGCGGTGGCCTCAAGCTGCGTCTGGGCCCCCTCGCACAGCCGCGCCACCTCGGCGCAGCTCGGCAGCCGCGCCTCGCGATCCTTCTGCGTCATGCGCTCAAGCAAGCTGCGTAGGTTGCCGGCGATGCCGGGCACCTCTTTGCTGATGTCGGGCAGCGGCTCGCTGATCTGCTTCATCGCGACGCCGACCGCGCTGTCGGCCTGAAACGGCGGATGGCCGGTCAGAAGATGGAACATCACCAGGCCCAGCGAGTAGATATCGGCGCGCGCATCGACGGCCTTGCCGGACAGCACCTCGGGCGCCATGTAGTGCAGCGTGCCGAGGGCTTCGTTGGTCGCGGTCATGCCTTCGCTGACCCCGCCGGCGACGCGCGCCACGCCGAAGTCAACTAGCTTAAGGCCGCCGCGCTCATCGACTAGCATGTTGTGCGGCTTGACGTCGCGATGGACGATGCCGACATCGTGCGCCGCCTGCAGGCCAATCGCCGCTTGCCGGATCAGCTCGATGACCTCGGCCTGCGGCAGCGGACCGCGGTCTTTGACGACCGCTGACAGCGGCTTGCCCTTGACCAGCTCCATCACGAAGTAGGGATTGCCGGCTTCGTCACGGCCGAAGTCATAGACCTGCACGATGTGCGGATGCGACAGACGAGCGATGGCCTTGGCCTCGCGCTCGAAGCGCACCAGGTACTCGGGGTTGTGCTCGCTGTGGCCGGGCTGCAGCAGCACTAGCTTCAGCGCCACTGTGCGATCCAAAGACGGGTCATAGGCGCGATACACCGCCCCCATGCCACCCGCGCCAAGCAGCGTCAGATCTTTGTAGCGACCAACGGAAGAGAGCTGGGGGGTCGGCGCCATGACCTCGATCCTCGTGTCTATTCTGCCCACCGGGCCGGATGCCGGGCCGGATGCCGGGCCAGATGCCTGGATGACTCGCGGCCCGTCGGCTCAGAAGCGCAGCTGCGCATAGAGATAGACATAGGGTACGACGAGAAGCAGGGCATCGATGCGATCCAGCATGCCGCCGTGGCCAGGCAAGAGCACGCCCGAGTCCTTGACGCCGACCGAGCGCTTGATCAGCGACTCGCACAGATCGCCAAGCTGACCGAGGAGGTTGGCCGGCACCGCGATGCACACCACATCCAGCCAGGACAGGGCCGGCAGATACCACAGCTTGGCGACCGCCAGCGAGGCCAGGCTGCCCAGCAAGCCACCGACGCCGCCGATCATCGTCTTTTTCGGGCTGATGGCCGGCCACAGCTTGGCCGGGATGAACGGCGACAAGAACCGGCCGGCGAAGTAGGCACCGGTGTCGGACAGCCAGGCCGACGACAGACAGATGTAGATCCAGGCCGCGCCATCGCCGGCTGGGCGCAGCTTGAACATCATGAGCGGGCTGATCAAAAGACCGGCGTAGAAGATGCCGCACACGGCTGCCGATACGCGCGCTGCGACGGTCTCGATCGGGCGATAGCGAAACAGGAAGAACAGGAAGCAGGCGATGGTGCTGCCCCAGATGCCGGCCAGCACTGCGCGCGCATCCGGCACCCAGCAGACCAGCGAGGCCAGCCCGACACCGAGCACGACACCGAAGCCGCGATCGAAGACCGGCTCCTTCGGCATGGTCATGTTCATCCACTCGCGCAGGCCGGCGATCTGCGCGAACAGCACCCACAGCCAGACACCATAGGGCAGCTTCCACTCGATCGCGGCGATCAAGAGCGGAATGGCGACAACCGCCGTCAGGAATCGGAGAGCGAGATTGGACATGCGTTTCCCTGCGCGCTAGGTCGGCGGCGCGGCCGGCAAAGAGGACGTCTGCACCAAGTGACACTGCACCAGCGCTTCATAAAGCTCGCGGCGCTGGAAGTCGGGCCACAGGCACGGTGTGGTGTAAAAGAGGGCGCGCACGCCCTCCCACAGAAGGAAGTTCGAGATCCGACGCTCGCCCGAGGTGCGGATGATGAGATCGACCGGCGGCAGATCGGCGGTCTGCATCGCGGCTGACAGCATCTCTTCGTCGATCTCGTCAGGCTGCAGCCGCCCCTCGGCCACCGCGCTCAGCAGGCGGCGGGCGGCATCGGTGATCGACTCGCGACCGCCGTACGACAGGGCCAGGCTCAGCGTCATGCCCCTTAGGTCGGCAGTCTCGGCAATCAGCGCCTCCAGCGGCCGCCGGACAAAGGCCGGCAGGCGCGTGCTGTTGCCGATGGTGCGGACGCGGATGCCGTTCTCCAGGATCTCGCTCCGCTCGTCGATGATGTAGTCGTGTAAGAGCTGCATCAGGCCGCTGACTTCGTCGAGCGGACGCCCCCAGTTCTGCTCTGAAAAGGCGTACAGGGTCAGGGCCGGCAGGCCCATCTGGCGAGCCGCGCGCACGGTGTCGCGCACGGCGTGAGCCCCCTGCTTGTGGCCTTCCAAGCGCAGGAGCCCGCGCTGCTGCGCCCAGCGACCGTTGCCATCCATGATGATCGCCACATGCCGCGCCGTTGGAACGGGTGGTGGTGGCGCCGCAGCCCTCCCGCCCGCCTGGGCTGGGCTGCCTTCACCGGCCCGCTCGGCCCGCGCGGAGCTTGCTCCGGCACTGCCCGGATCCCCCCCCTTATGTGGACTTTCCGACGACTGCATATCCAGCACAGGTATCACAGGCACGACGATCGCGACAAATGTCAAAACCGTGAAGTTCTGGTGAATCGTGGCCACCTGCGCGCTCTGTGGCGCCGCGTCTGCCGCCTGTGCGAACAGCCGGCCCCAGGTCGCCGCCAGGCCAGCGGTTGTGGTTCATGTGCCAGCCTCGCCTGCCTGCCGTGATAGCGTGATCCGATCCTACAGAGCCCCATCCCCGCAAAGAGGTGTCCGATGTCCGCCCGCGTCTATCGTCCGTCCCCGCCGCTGTCGATCTGCCGTCGCTCGATCTGGTGGCTGTCGATCTGGCTAGGTGCTTGCAGCAGCGCGCCCACCGGAGGCGATAGCGACCTAGCTGCCGTCGAGCCAGACCTGGCCAGCCCGGTCGATATGGCCGCTGGGCCGGATCTCGCCAAGCCGAGCATGAGCTTCTTTATCACCAGCCGCACCGGCAGCGGTGACCTCGGCGGGCTGACCGGCGCCGATGCCATCTGCCAGAGCCTAGCCAGCGCGGCCGGAGCCGGCAGCAAGACCTGGCGCGCCTACCTGTCCGCCTCGGGCCCCGCCGTCCACGCCCGCGATCGCATCGGCAGCGGGCCCTGGTACAACTTCGCCGGCATCAAGATCGCCGACAGCGTGGCCGATCTGCACTCGGCCAACGTCAATATCACCAAGGCCACCGGCCTGACCGAGACCGGGATGCAGGTGCCCGGCGCCGGCGATACTCCCAACCAGCACGACATCCTGACCGGCTCTGACATGAACGGCATGGCCAATGGCACCAACCAGTGCGCCAACTGGACCAGCACCTCGGTGGCCGGCTCTGGCACCAACGGCTCGGTCGGGCACTTCGATCGCCAGGGGGGCGGCACCAATCCGATGTCGTGGAACTTTGCGCACAACTCCAACGGCTGCAGCGGCACCGCCTTGAACGCAAGCGGCGGAGCCGGCCGCTTCTACTGCTTCGCCATCAACTAGGCGAGCGCCCAGCGTGGTCGCCGTCGCCTGCCTCGCCCCCGGCAAGGGGCATGACTTGGACGAGCGTTTGCGATAGCGTACCGGCATGACTGTCTTGTCGCTGAGTGATGTCCAGAGTGGCTTCGCCTACTTGCTCTCTCACCCTGAGTTTCTGCTGCGCTGCGTGATCAACGCGGCTCGCCTGCGCCTCGGTGTCCCGCTCGACGCCGTAAACTGGCTGCTGCACAAGGTCGCGGCCGGCAAGCTACCGCCGGATCTGATGCTGACCGCCGAGCCGCCGGGCATTCGCGTCTCGGCGACGCTGGAAGTCATGGGCACCCGCTTGGGCCTGGCCGCCACGCTCACCGTCGAGCAGGTGCTGTTCTCGCTGGGCAGCATCCGCGTCGAGCTACGGGTCCGCGACCTGTCGATCAAGCCGCAGGGCGACAGCCCGATGGTGCAGATGCTGTCGATGATGGATCTGTCGAAGCCCGGGGATCTGCTCAGCTTTATGCCGATGCGGCCACCGATGATCCTCGACGCACAGGGCGACCTGTTCGTGCTTGATCTGATGAAGCTGCCCAAGCTGGCGAGAAACGAGCTGGCCCAGCGCATCGTCGCTGCCCTCTCGGAAGTGCTGGCCATCCGCGAGTTTGCCACCGAAGACGATCTGCTGGTCATCGGTCTGCGCGCCATGCCGCTTGGCCTGATGTCGGCCCTCGGCCATCTGCGCGCCTAGCCTCGCCGCGCTCCTCGCCCCTCCTGCCCTCGCGGCGGCCTGGCGTGCCCGAGCCCGTCTGAGCGGCCCAGCCCAAGGCGGCCTGTGCTAGGGTGCCGCCTCATGTCCCAGACGCCAGATAACGGCCCCAACCTCGACGGTGAAGACCGGCAGCTTAGGCTCTGCGGTGCCTGGCTGGGTCTGGGCCTGCTGGCCTCGGTGGCGCTGTGGATCGCGGCTCTTTACTACGCCGTGCCCTACCAGTACAGCGACGGCGATACCGCAACCTGGAGCGGCCTGCTCAGAGCCGGCCGGGCCCTCTATGCCGCGCAGTCCGGCCTGCCGATGCTGCGCACCAACTATCCGCCGACCTTCCTCTTTCTCGTCGCCAGCCTGGCCCCCAGTCAGGCCGCCCTGCTGCGCACCGGCGGGCTAATTTCCTGCGTTAGCCTGCTGGCCCTCTTGGCTCTGGTTGGCCACGTCGTGCGACGGGCCAGCGGCTCATGGCGACGGGGCGGGCTGGCGGCTGGGCTGTGCGGCATCAGCCTGCCGATTGTCTTGTGCGGAGCCACCTGTCTGCCCGACCTGCTAGGCCTGGCGCTGGCCACCGCGGCGCTGACTCTGGCTGGCCAAAGGCGGCCCGGCTGGCCGCTCTTCGCTGCGCCGCTTGTCGTCGCTGCGCTCATGATCAAGCACAGCCTGGTGGTGTTTCCGGCCGGCCTGCTGCTGTGGGCCCTGCGACACGAGCCACGGCGGGGCCTGGTCCTTTCCCTGGTCACCGGCGGCCTGCTGCTGCTGCTGGTCGTCGGGGGAGGGCTGTTTCCGGCGCTGGTGCAGTGGTCGGCGGCGCCGTTTACCCTGGCCACGCTGCGCAACAACTGGCTGCTGTGGGTGCTGCCGCTCGCCGCCGGCCTGTACGCAGCCACCGTCGGAGCCTTCTTCTCGTCTACTCCGCCCAGCCCACGCAGCCGTGCGCTCGGCCCCTTTCGCGAGGCCTTTGCCATCGGCGCGATCTGGCTCTTGTCGCTTGGGCGGACCGGCTCGGGCTCGAACCTGCTCGCCGAGCTTGTCGTCGCAACCGCGGTGCTGGCCGTGACGCTGGGCCCGCCGCGCGCGCTGCACCTCCACTTCGCCCTCAGCGCGCTTATCAACCTCGGTGGCTGCGCCTATCTCTGCGCCAAGGTCCTGCCCAGCCTGGCGGCTGAGCAAGCCGCCGCCCGAAAGCTGGTCCTGGCCACGCCCGGGCCGGTGCTGGCCGAGCAGACCTGGTACGTCGCCGCGACCGGCCGCGAGCCGCTGGTGGTGCCCTTCCTGGCCACCCAGCTTGCCAAGCGCGGTCTATGGGATGCAGCGCCACTGACCCAGGCCGCGCAGACGGGCCGCATCGGCCTGGTCCTGCTCGGCTTTCCGCTGCACGATCCGACGGCCGTAACCGGCGGCCACGCCGACCGCTTTCCACCGGCGCTGCTCGCCGCCCTGCGCGACCGCTACGTGCTGCAGACACAGGTCGAAAATCTCTACGTCTATCGCCCGCAGCCTTAGCCGGGTTTCAGTGCATGATAGGCAGGGATCTGCCTGGGCAGGTCTGGACGCATTACCACCGCTTCACGGGAGGAGCCGGCCATGCAGCGTGCAGATCTTGAAGGACAGGGCGGACAGACGGCCACCAAGTCGTCGGCCCGCCGGACGCTTCCGGTCATCAACAACCTCAAGCCGCAGAAGACCGAGGCCGAGCTTGCCATCGAGGCCGAGCTACGGCGCTTCGAGGCGGAGCAGCGGGCCGCGCTGGGCCTGGATCGCGAGCCGACGCACTGGACCGATCCCAACCCGCAGCACTTTACCCGGGCGCAGCGCCGCCACACCACCGTGCTGGTCGGCGGGCTGACCATCGCCCATGACTACCTGATCGCGGCGACGCTGGCCGGCCTCGGCTATCGCACCGAGACGCTCGACAACCCCGACTCGTCGGCCCTGCAGCTAGGCAAAGAGTTCGGCAACCGCGGCCAGTGCAACCCGACCTATTTCAACGTCGGCA
>CAZVMD010000173.1:0-14691 GCA_964628555.1 uncultured Myxococcales bacterium
GCAGGTTGGGCACGAGCGCAATCGCCGCCAAGCGCAGCGAGCGCAGCACGCCGCAAAAGATCAGAAACGAGATCAGCACCGCCAGGAGCAGCGAGCGGGTCAGGCCGCCGACCAGCGAGCGATAGATGCCATCGGCGATGCCATAGATGCCGGTCAGCGTGATGCGATACGGCGTGCTCTGCTCTTCTTGGGCAAAGTAGCGCGAGAGCTGGCTGATCAGGTGGGTGGCGCGGCTTGAGCCGCGATCCGGCATCATGGCCAGGACCACCGCGCTGCCGCGATCGAAGGACAGGATGTCGCGCAGGACGCGCGGATCGTCGATCGCCAAGAGCTCCTGTGCCGTCAGTGCTCGCGTCTTGGGCAGCGGCGTGGTCGCTAGCTCACCGGCCAGCAGGCGATGCGTCTTGCGCAGGTACTTCGACAGCGACAGTGCGCTCTTCACTTCGCCGGCATACTCGGTCTCTAGCTTCTGCGTAATGCGGTCGATCAGAGCCACGGCGGCCGGATCGAGCATGGCGTCGGCGCGCGGCTGCGAGCGGTCTTTGGGCTCGATGAAGATGGCAAAGGGCACGCTGCCGCCGTGCACCGCTTCGAGGTAGCGGATGTTGGACAGGAGCGCGCTCTGCGGCCGCAGGTCGTCGTAGCTGTAGTACTCCTTGCCGACCCGGCTGCCGACCAGGGCCGAGGCGAGCGCGATCAGCGCGGCCACAGTCAGCACCAGGCGGGACCGCTGGGTGATGCAGCGCTCGACCCAGGCGATGAAGCGAGCGAACGGCGCCGCTCCCTGCGCTGCCGCCGTCGGCTCGGCCGCGGGGCGGGCCAGCGACAGGCAGAGCGGCAGCACGGTGATGTTGGCGAGCCAGGTCAGCAGCATGCCGGCCGCGGTGACGATGCCGAACTGCTGAATCATCACCATGTCGTTGGTGACCAGGCCCAGGAAGCCACCGGCGATGGTCAGCTCGGTGAGCAGGCAGGGCAGGGCGCTGTCGGCCAGCGCAGCAGCGAGCGCGCTGCGTGCATCGTCGCCGCGGCGCAGACACTCGCGGTAGTGCATGACGATGTGTACGGTGTCCGAGATCGAGATGATCATGACGATGATCGGCGTGGTCTGGGTCAGGCCCTGAATCGGAATGTGCAGCATGCCCATAAAGCCCACGGTCCAGATCACCGACAGGTAAATCGTCGCTACGGCGGCCAGGATGGGCGCGGCGCGGCGGAAGGTGAAGTAGAGCAGGATGAGGATGAACAGGAAGGCCAGCGGAAATAGCCGGCCCAGGTCGCGGTTGACCAGCTCGGTGTACTCCGAGCGGATGATCGGCAGGCCGCTGAGCGTAAGCTTCTGGCGGACACCGGCCTGGCTGGCCAGCGCGCTGTGCTCGCTGAGCACGCCGCGGGCCCGCTGCAGGAACACCGTGCGGGCCTCATCGCTGCGCGCCTGCTCGCGGGTCAGGGTGACGCGCAAGAGCGTCGCGCGGCCATCCGGCGGCGCCAGGTTCCAGGCAAACAGCGGATCACTGGTGGCGATCTGACGGCGCTTTTGCAGCTCCTCGCTCGGCAGATCGGGGCGCGGGAACAGCTTGTCCATGCGCAGCGCTTCGCCATCCAGCGAGAGATCCTGAATCGTGCTGAGGCCCTGCGTATCGACCACGCCGGGGAGGCGGGCCAGCGCATCTTCGAGCGCGGTCACTCGGCGCAGGCCAGCCGGCGAAAACAGGTCATCGGCCTCGATGATGACCACTGCCTGTGCGTCATCGAGCGGGAAGTCGAGCTTGTAGCGCTCGTAGTCGGTGCGGCTGCGATCGAAGGTCGGGAAGGCCATCTCGATCGAGAAGTCGGGCCGCACGCGACTGGCAAAGGTGCCAAAGAGCGCGGTGAGCGCGAGCAGGGCCAGAAATAGGAGGCCGCGCTGCGCGAGCATGCGAGCAAAGAAGCGAGCGGCTGGGGTCGGGGGGGACGGAGGTGTCATGGCGGTTCGTCCTCAAAACGAGAAGCGGAATGCGCTGTAGATCGAGAGGTTGCGGTCGAAGTAGCGGCCGGGGCTGCCGTCCTCGCCGCCGGGAATAAAGACGCCTAGGCGGACCTCGAAGCCGCGCTGGGCGAAGGCGATCTGCGGCCGCAGGCTGTAACCCAGCGGGACCAGGCCGACGGCCCCGCGCAGCTCAAAGCGCAGGCGGTCGCGCAGGACAGACCAGCGCAGCAGGCCGCCCAGCGACACGTTGTGTGTGCGCTGAAACAGCAGCGCGTCGGCGGCTGGCAGGTCATGGATGTACTGGTAGTGCAGCTCCAGCAGGATGAGCTTGCCGAGCTCACCCGGCTGATACTCGGCCCCCAGGACCGCTTGCAGCGAGGGCGCGAGCACGCTCTGCAGATCCTTGCCGGTGAACACCGCCTGCGAGTCGAACGCCACATCGCCGCGCAAGACCAGCGGTCCAGCCGTGGTCACGGCCGAGGCCCCGGCATGGTGGCGGCGCACATAGGTGGCCGACACGCTGCCCGCGCTGACGCCCGACAAGAGCGCGGTCGACAGCGTGCTGGGATCGGCGGTGGCCGGATCGATCTGCTCTAGCGTCGCGGTCAGCGTCGGATCGATGGTGAGCGCCGGATTGTAGTCGTAGCCATAGTGATAGAAGAAGTCGAGGTCGAGTCGGTGCAGCGCCAGCTGGAGCCGCAGACCGACAGCAGTGCCGGTGAGGTCGGCCGGCGGCAGCGCGGTCTGCTGCAAGAGCGGCTGCAGCGCCGGGTACAGCGTCGGATCGATGGCCAGCGAGGCCTTGGCCGCCTGCGCCAGGGCGCGATAGATAGCGGGGGCGCCAGGCTGCAGCAGGGCCCAGTTGCCGCCGTAGCTGTCGAAGCGGTGCGGCTGGAAGTAGGGCGCGATGACCGCTGAGAGGACAACTGGACCGAGCGCCAGATCGCCGCGCAAGGCCAGGGTGGGCAGCCGCAGGAGCTCGGTCTCGGTCAGAAACTGGTCCCGCAGATCGAGCGGATTTACGACGTCGTTGGGGGCAAAGAGCTCGCCGCGCCCCCAGGCGATGCGCTGCTGGCCGATGCGCAGATCGAAGCGGCGGACAAAGAAGCCGACGTAGGCCTCGCGCAGCGTCGGCTCAAACGCAGAGCGCAGCTCGCCGTTAAAGAGGGTGAAGGAGTCTGGGGGCCGCGCATCCTGTTCAAACAAGCCGGCGCTGAGCACGCCGGACAGCACGGCCTCGAACCACTTGCTGCGGGCGTAGCGGGCGCGCAGAAATAGCTGACCTTGGGTGATCAGGCGATCGTGCGGTACGGCGTAGGGATCGCTCTCCTCGGCGCCAGTGCTGACCAGGCCGACCGAGAGGCGAGCCCGGGTGAAGCCGGTGAGCTGAAACTGATCCGGTGACACCGGCGCTGTCGCCTCGACCCGCCGGGCCGGCGGCGGGCTGCGCTCGTCGAGCACCTCGATCACTTCCACGACATCCTCGCCGGGCCGGCTGGGGGTCGGGGTCGGCGCGATCAACAAGGGAGCCGGCGGCGGCTCGGGCAGCTCCAGCGGCGCGGGCTCAGGCTCGGGCTCCGGCGGCTGAGCCGGGCTCGCAGCGGCCGGGCCGGGCTTGGGCTCTGCAGCGGTGCCACTTGCCGCTCCCGCGCTCGGCGTGCTCGGCACCGCACTCGGCACGGCGCTCGGCGCCGCGCTCGACGTCGCCGGAGCAGCCCGCTCGCGTCGACCGCTGCGCGACTTGGCCAGCGCATCGGTGCCAGCCAAGCAGAGCAGAGCCGAAAGGCAAGCGCGGCAGAGCGCGGTCCGCCGCATCAGTTCTTCTCAAGGTTCCTAACGCTGAACTCGTCGTCGGGAACGTCGCTCTTAGGCTGGATCTGATCCAGCACCAGCTCAGTCGTGCGGCGCGCCGCGTGGTCGGTCATGCGCGAGCGGGTCAGAAACCAGCGGCCTTCGATGCGCCGCAGCTCCAGCGTCACCAGCGTCTTTAGCAGCACGCCGGCTCGGTTGTACATCAGCGTCTTTAGCGGCACGAAGTTGTCGCTGCGCACCCAGACCTCTAAGCGGGCGTAGGGCGAGTCGGCGCGCTGCGGCGTGATCTCGATGTGATAGCAGGGAAACTTGCCCAGCTCCTCTTGGCCCTTGAGCACGGCGCTGCCCTCGCGCAGATCGCGGCGATCGAGGTCGGCGTAGGTGAAGTCGGTGCCCATAAAGGCACTGCCGCGCGTGTTGCCAGCGATGCGCCGCGCCTTGCCTAGCTCGGGCAGAAACAGATAGCGGTCATCGTCATCCTCGGCCTTCTGGATCTGCAGGAAGCCGACGCCGGCCAGATCCGCCGGACCACGAAAGCGAACCAGGCTCTTGGTCAGCGGCGGCGCATGGCGACGCGAGCGGGCCGAGAACGAGAGCTCGCGCTGGCTGCCGCGCTCGTCGCGGAGGATGGCGCGGGCACTGACCTCGGCCTCGCCCAGACCCCAGGCATCGGTGTTGAGCATCTGGCGAACGATCGACGCTGCGGTGACCGGCTCGCTGGGCGGGCTGGGCTCGGCGGCCGGGACGGCAGTGGCGGCGAGCAGGCTGGCGGAAATCACAAGAACCGACCGGCGTGAGAGCATCACTTACCTCCGGAGAGACGCTTGCTGTACAGCCCATACCAGTGCTCGCCCGTCGCGACATGGGCAAAGACGCGGCGGCTGGTGTTGTCTTCGCGCATCGTCGCGGCGCACCAGATGTCGTAGGTGTGCAGGCTGCGCTCAAAGCCGGTCAGCAGCAGCACCTCTTTGATTCCCTTGCGCCGATGCGCCGGATGAACCCCCAAGGTCTTGCCGATGCAGCCGCGCGGCGGCAGGCCAGCGAGCAGCGGCGCGTGCGCCCCGTAGTCAATCTCATGGGCCTGGATGCGGGCGGCTCCCCGTCGCTGGACCAGCAGCGGTCCATAGTGGGGATAAGACAGACCCAGCGCTGCCAGCGAGCCATCGGGTGCAAACACCAGCACGCTGCTGAGCTGACAGATCTTGTGCAGGATGGCCGGCTGCAAGAGCGCGGCGAACGCGGCATAGCTGCTCTTACTGTACGCGAAGTTCTGCGAGAAGATCGAGTCCACCATCTCGTGCAGCGTCGGCAGGTGCTGCAGCCAGCTCTGCACCGTCGGGCACTCGAAGCGATAGCCCTCGGCGAGCAGCGACTCGCGCAGCGGCTGAAACAGGGTGAGCGCCTGATACAGCTGCGGCATGGGAATGAGCTGACTTGAGAAGCGCCGCGCCAGCTGGAAGCCGAGCTCTTCCCAGAAGCCGGGATAGGTCTCGGGGTTGTAGGGCTCGCCGAGAAATGGGGCAAAGCCGGGCGAGCGCGACAGGCGGAAGCGGTAGCTGTGCGCGGTGTTGAACTGCACCGGTCCGTACAGCTGGTGTACGCCGCGCTGGCGCAGCCAGTCTTCGGCGCGCCGCAGCACCTCGGCGTGTGCGTCCTTGTCACCCGTGCTCTCAAAGAAGCCGAGGTAGCCGGCCGGCTCGTCATCAATGCGCAGCTCGGGATCGAAGAAGGCCGCGACGCGGGCCCGGCCAGGGATGCAGAACAGGCGGGCCCGGCTGCGCTCGAAGTACGGATTGTCGGCGGCAAAGGCCGCCGCGATCGACTGCGGGTCTTCAGGAATCCAGTCGGGATCATCGCGATAGACGATGGGCGGCAGCTCGACAAAGCCAGGCGGAAGGCCATCCCGCCCTTCGCGCTCGTGCAGGGTCATGGTTCCTCCAAGATCGTCACGGTGCCCTGCGCCCCGTCGAGGCGTAGGGGATCGCCATCGCGCACGGCGCGCAGCAGGCCGGGCACGCCAACCACGGCCGGGATGCCCAGCTCGCGGGCCAAGATGGCGGAGTGTGAGAGCGTGCTGCCGCGCTCGACCAAGATGCCGCTGGCCAGCGGAAACAGCGGGGCCCAGCCAGGGTCGGTGCGCAGGGTGACCAGGATCCGTCCTTTGAGCGACAGATCATCGAGCGGGTTTAAGATGATGCGGGCCTTGGCCTCGACGATGCCGGGATAGCAGCCGGTGCCGCGCAGGGCGCGCGGGCTCGGCTCGGCCTGCTGTGCGGCCGTCAGCTTCTGCCCCAGCCGGTTGCCGTGATAGACCGGGCCAGAGGTGGTGAGGCGATGCGGCAGATCGAGCTCGCCGTAGGTCGCGTACTCCGCTTTGCGAGCGCGCGTAAGTCCGGCCAGATCGGCGGAGACGGCGGTGCCGGCGTGGTAGCTCTCGATCTCTTCTACTGTCAGATAGAACACGTCGCGGGCGGCCTCTAGCCGACCGGCTGCGGTCAAGCGCTCGCCGATCGCGCGATACAGATCGCGCACCAAGCCAAAGACCAGCGTGCGCAGCAGGCGCAGGTTCTCGCGGTACTTCACCGCCGCTCGCGCCGCCCGCACGATGCGCATGGCGGAGGGAAAGCGCAGCCCGCCGACCGCCTGGCGCAGCTCGGCTTCGGCCTCGGCGCGCAGGCGCTTTTCTTTTTCGGCGATGGCCTCGGCGCTGAGCTCGGGGCGGTCGAGATAGCCGCGCAGCAGGCGCAAAAGGAAGCCGGCATCCTCGCGCAGCGAGACCGTCTCCAGCTTGAGCTCGCCCATGCAGCGGTCGCCGTAGCGATCGATGTAGCGATCGAGGGCGGCGGCAAAGTCGGGGTACTCGCGGCGCAGGCTGGGCAGATCGACGGTCTCGTCGCGCAGGCGGGCCATCAGCGCTGGGTTGTCGCGCGCCATCGCGCTCATCTTGAGGACCTGGCGGGTCGGCTCCGTTGACTCGATGCCCTCTTCCCCGCCCATCAGGTTGGCGATCAGCGCTGGAGCTCGCTCGCTTCCCACCGCGCCTTCAACCAAGCGGCGCAGGCGGCCGCTCGACATCATCACGTACAGGTCGTTGATGAGCGGTGTGTGCCAGTGGGCCGAGATCTCGCTGCGCACCTGCGCGATCAGCGCCATCAGCTGCGAGAAGCTGGCGCTGGCGAACTGTCGGCGATCGATGCGGCGATAGGCGACATCGAAGCGGGCAAGGAACTCCTCGACCTCGCGTCCCATGTTGGCGAAGCGCAGCCCCATGCGCAGCAGCACCGACAGCAGCCAGGGCACGCGGCGCAGGCGCTCGCCGAAGCCTGCCGACTCATCGCTGATGAAGTCGACCGGCGTGTCGAGCCCCATCATCTTTTCCATGTCCTGCTTATTGCGGCGGAAGGCCGGCAGGTGCAGGAGCATGCGATACCAGTTGTTGATGTTGTAGTAGACGCGCCCATTGATCAGCCCGAGCAGGTTCTGCAGCAGGGGGCGCTGCGCGGCGATGACCGACTCGGGCAGACGACCGATGCGCATCAGCTGCTCGTAGGCGCTGGCGTAGCCGATGCGAGCATAGGAAAAGGTCAGCGGCGTGGTGACGCCGCAGTAGCTCTCTTGGATGTTGCTGTTGTCCCAGACGGTCAGCGGTCCATCCGGCTCGGCGCCGAGCTGCTCGGGAGCGGGCGTGGGCTCGCGATCCACGGCGGGCGCGGGCGGGGCGGTGGCAGTGATCGGCCGCGCCTGCAGCAGGTGCAGGCCGTCTTCGGCATAGGTCCACTCGATGTCGAGCGGCATGCCGAGCGCTGCGGCCAGGCGCAGGCCCTCCCTCACTAGCGCCGTGACCTCGGCCGTCGACAGACAGCGCTGATGGCGGCGCTCCGCGGGCACGGCAACCTCTTGGGTGCCGGGCTGACCATCTCTGCGATGGATTATCTGCAGGTCCTTGTCGGCGATGGTGACTCGCAGCTCGCGGCCTGCGGCATCGCAGACGAATTCATCGCTGTTGCAGCGCCCGCTGACCACGCCTTCGCCGCTGCCAAAGCAGGCGCTGAGCAGGACCTGATCGAGCTCGCGGTTGAGCGGGTTGCGGGTGAACAGCACCCCTGAGGCGCGCCCGCTGATCATGCGCTGCACGACGACGCCCATGGTCACCCCAAGCGACCCAGCGGGCTGCGGCTTGGCCACAGCGGTTGTCGAGCGTGCCCGGTAGGCGACGGCGCGGGCGGTAAAGGCCGAGGCCCAGCAGCGCAGCAGCGCCTGCGGTACATCCTCCGCCCGCTGGTACAGGAAGGTATCCAGCTGGCCGGCAAACGAGTGACTCTGCGAGTCTTCGCCAACCATCGAGCTGCGCACGGCATAGGGGCCGGGGCCGAGCTCTGACAGCGCAGCCTGAAGCTGTTGCAGGAGCTCTGGCTGCAGCGCCATGTGCTCGATGCGCTGGCGCAGCGCCGCCGTGATGTGCTCAAGCTCGGCCAGCCGGCTCTGCTCGCCGGTCGCGGCAGCGGTGATGGCCGGCAGAGCCTGTGCGATCGCCGCGGCAAGGCCTGCCTGCTGTAGCTGATCGTGAAAGGCCTCGCCGGTGACGGCAAACCAGGCGGGGACGCGGGCGGAAGCCGCCTGCAGTCGCAGGAGTCCTTCGGCCTTGCCGCCGATCGCGACACTGCGCGACTCTGGGTCGGCGGCCACGGCCGCCGCGGGGCGCAGGATTGCTTGAGCTACTGCCATGTGGCACCTCGCTGAGTCAGATACGCGCCGGCCCACAGACCGTAGGCGAGCAGGGTCTGCAGGCCGATCGCCGCCTCGATCTGCTTGGCCGCGCGGCGGGTCGGCGTCCGCAAAAAGCCAAGCACCGGCGCGAGCGGCAGGGCACTGGCCAGAGCCGCCAGCCCCAGGCCGATAAGCGGCAGCCGCTCGCCCGAGAGCCGCAGCACAAGCGCTGCCAGCGCTACGCCTAGGGCCAGGCTCAGCAAAAGTAGCGTCACCCCGACGCCGCGCTGGCCCAGGACCTTGGTATAGGAATCGACCGTCGGGCGCTCGTCTTCCGGGGCGCGCGTCTTGCGGCCGATCTCGAACGCGAAGCCGGTGAGCAGAGCGACCAGCGAGAGCAGATAGGTCGAGGTCGGCAGCGCGGCCTGGCCAGCGCCCATCTGCACCACCCACAGCACGGCCAGAGGCAGGATGAGCATGTGCGAGATGGCGTACAGGATGAGGTGCCGCACCAGCCACTCACCGACGAAAAATTCTTTGGCCATGAGCGCGCTCCAGACGAACACCACAAGCCAGCGCGTGCTGACCGCGCCCAGCCCGGCGCCGCTTGTGTGATCGAGGATCAGCGAAGCAGCCAGCTGCATCGCGATAGCGATCGCACCCAGCACCTTTAGGTGGTTTAAGGTGATCAGCCCACGCGACAGCACGCGCTGCGGGTGGTTCTGTAGATCGAGGGCGTAGTCCTTGTGCTCGTCATACACACGCAGCATGAGCAGCGCGGCGTAGACCGCAAAGAAGCCCAGCAGGTCGGCCAGCGAGAAGGGGATCGCGCCAGCCCGCGTCTCGGCCCGGCCGCAGATCACCGCTGCCCCATAGAGGAAGGCACAGAGCATCGCGTTGGCGAGCGGTGGAAAGCGCTCATTAGCCCAGGCGAGCAGGCGAGCGGAGAGGGCGCTGTGTTCGGAAACCGACATCGATCACTTCCTTGTGCCAGCGTGCGTTCGAAGGCTTGGAACCCTGGCGCACGAAAACGGGCAAGGCGCGGCCACGCTTGTTGCGCTGCGGCGGGTCCAGCGCGGCGCGTTTTTTTTCCTGCCCGACCACGGTTGTCGCGGGTCAGAGAGGCTGATGAGTGCCCTCAACTGCGCCTCGATCACGCTCGCTTCCCAGCCGGCCCCAGCCGCGCAGCTAGCGATCGCCCTGCCCGCTGCGACCGGTAGCCTGGCTGGACCGCAGATCACCTTTGGCGAGCTGCAAAAGCGCATCGCCGAGTTTCAGCGCGGCATCGAGCGATCCGGTCTGCGGCCCGGCGATCGCGTGGTGATGCTGTTCCCGGTGAGCATCGACTTTTACGCCCTGGCCCTGGCGCTGTGGGGCTGTGGTCAGGTGCTGGTGTTTCTCGATGGGCGCCTCGATCGCAAGCGCTTCCTGCGGGTGCTGGGCGCGGCCGGGGCGCAGGCCATCGTCAGCGTGCGCCAGCTCTTGCGGCTGTGGCCGCTGGTCCCTCCGCTGTGGTCGCTGCGGCGCTTCGTCAGCGACGGTACGGCCTGGGGGGCTGAGCCGCTGGCCAGCCTGCTTTTCAGCACTGATCAGCCGCCGACCGTGATCGCCCCGCCGAGCCCGGATCAGTCGGCGCTGATCTCGTTTACCTCGGGCACCAGCGGGCGACCCAAGGGCGCGGATCGCACGCACGCCATCCTGCTGGCGCAGCACCACGCACTCAACGCGCATGCTCCCGGGCGGGCGGGCGAGATCGACATGCCCTGCTTTCCCGCTGTGGTGCTGCACAACCTGTCGTGTGGAATTTCGTCGGTGGTGCCGCCGATCGATCTGCGTCAGCCCGGCGCCGCGGATCCGGTGCGGGTGAGCGCGGCTATCCAGCACTACGGCGTGCAGAGCCTAAGCGGTGCTCCGGCCTACATGGCGCGGCTCTGCGAGCATGTGCTGCGCAGCGGCACCGCGCTGCCGAGCGTGCGGCGCATCTTTGTCGGTGGGGCTCCGGTGTCGCGGCGACTGGGCGCGCAGATCCGGCAGGCCTTTCCGGCGGCGCAGGCCGAGGCGGTCTATGGCTCGACCGAGGCCGAGCCGATGGCCGGGGTCAGCCTGTCCGAGCTGGTCGCCACGCCCGGCGAGGGCTATCTGGTGGGACATACCGCCGCACCGGCTGAGATCGAGCTCGTCGAGCTACCCGAGCTGGCGCCCAAGCTGGGGCCAGCGGGCCTGGCTCCATACCGTGTCGCCGGCGAGGCCAGCGGCGAGGTAGTGGTCCGCGGCCCGCACGTCAACCGGCTGTACATCGGCGATGACGAAGCCAACCGTCGCCTGAAGATTCCGGCTAGCGACGGCAGCATCTGGCACCGCACCGGCGATCTGGCGCGCCGCGATGCGCAGGGCCGGCTGTGGCTGACCGGGCGAGTGGCTGATCGCGTTCGCCATCGCGGCAAGCTGCTGCTGCCCTTTGTGATCGAAGAAGCGCTGCTGGACAGCGTGCCGGCCGTAAAGAGCGCTGCGCTGATCGCGCACGCGGCTGCGGCGGAGGGTGAGCTCGTGCTGTGCTGCGAGGCAGCCGAGGCGGCGCCGACTTTGGCGGCGGTGCGTCGCCACCTAGACGAGCGCGGCCTAAACACGCTGCCAGTGCGACGGATCGATCGCATCCCCACCGATGCGCGCCACAACAGCAAGATCGATCGCCCAGCCCTGCGCGAGCAGCTAGCGGCCGGCCGAGGTGCGCGGTGAGGGGCGAGTTCGCCGAGCGCGTCGATCTGCAGATCGTGCGCTATGCCCAGGTCTGGGAAGATCATCAGGTCCTGCAGGCGGCGCTCGAAGTCGGCCATGACGATGATGTGCTGTCGATCGGCTCGGCTGGCTGCAACGTGCTGGCCTTGCTGGCGCAGGCGCCGCGCAGCTTGACCGCGGTCGATGTCAGCCCGGCGCAGCTTGCGCTGCTGCAGCTTAAGCGGGTGGCGATCGAGCGCCTTCCGCATAGCGACTTTTTACTGCTGCTGGGCAGTGACGCTGATGGCAGCCAGAGCGCACAGCGGGCGGCGCTGTATCAGGAGCTGCGACGGGAGCTACCGGAGGAGACGCGCAGCTTCTGGGATGCCCATCCCGCCGAGCTGGCCGAGGGGCTTATGCACTGCGGCCGGCTAGAGCGCTACGTGCAAGGGTTCCAGGTGGAGCTGAGCCGCATCCACCGCCCCGAGGTCATCGCCCAGCTGTTTGACTTCCGCGAGGTCGGGGCCCAGGGCGAGTACTTCCGCCGCCAGGTCGGCACGCCCGCCTTCTGTGACCTGTACCGCCGCTACTTTGGCCGGCAGGGCGTGGCGACGGGCGGGCGCGATCCCTCGCAGTACCGCTACGTCACCGCCGATCCCGGGGTCGAGGGGCTGCGCTGGCTGACTTCGTTCTGTGACCGCGTGCTGCTGCACGGCAATCCCTACATGATCTATTGGCTGCGCGGGCGGGCTCACATCGCCGAGGTGCTGGCCGCGCACACGCTGCCGCAGTACTCGCCGCAGAGCTACCTCGCGCTGCGACCGCTGCTGCCGCGGCTCTGCCTGGTGCTCGACGGGGTGCAGCAGCATCTGGTGCAGGCGGCGAGCGGCCGCTTCAGCAAGGCCAACCTGTCGAACGTCTTTGAGTACATGTCGGACGAGGAGGCCGGGGCGCTGTTTGCGACCCTGGCCGAGCGGCTGCGGCCGGGCGGGCGCTTCGCCTACTTCAACCTGCTCGTCCCGCGCAGCGCGGCGGGGCGAGGCATCCCGCGCCTGCGCTCGCTTGAGCAGCAGGCGGCGGCGCTGCACCGGCGCGATCGTCTCTATCTCTACAGCGCCTTCCATCTGGAGGAGACAAGCTCGTGATGAAGGAACTACGCGGTCCCCTGCGCGAAGACGAAAAGATTCCGGCGCGCGGCATCTACACCGAGGCGGCTCGGCTAGAGCGGCTAAACTGGGTCGGCGAGAAGAGCGGAGCGGATCTGCAGGCGCTGGCTGCCACGCGCCTGGAGCCCAGCCGGCTGACCGGCAACATCGAAAACCTGATCGGCGCGGTGGAAGTGCCGATTGGCCTGGCCGGTCCGCTGCTGTTTGCCGGCCACCAAGCGCAGGGCTTGATCTATGCGCCGCTGGCGACCAGCGAGGGCGCGGTGGTGGCCTCGGCGACGCGCGGGGCGACGGCGATCACCCGCTCGGGAGGGGTGCGGACGCGTACCGTGGCCCAGCGCATGCTGCGCTCGCCGCTGTTCGAGCTGAGCAGCGTCTATGGCGCGGTGCGCTTTGTCGATTGGCTGCGCGAGCACGAAGAAGCGCTGCGCAGCCAGGTGCAGATGGTCTCGCGCCATGCGCGCCTGATCGCCGTCGAGCCGATGATCCTCGGCCGGGCCGTGCACGTGTCCTTCGTCTACGAGACGGGGGATGCGGCGGGTCAGAACATGACCACCTCGTGCACCTGGCAGGCCTGTCAGTGGATCCTGGCGCAGCTGCGCGGTGATCCCGACATGAGCTTTGTCCACTTCCAGATCGAGTCGAACGCCAGCGGCGACAAAAAGGTCGCGCTGCAGACCTTCACCAGCGGACGCGGCAGCCGCGTGGTGGCCGAGTGTCGGATCGATCGCGCGATCATGCAGCAGGTGCTCAAGGTCACGCCAGAGCAGGCGCTGCACACCTACTCGCTGGCCAGCGTCGTCAGTACGCAGGTCGGGATGGTCGGCTTTAACTTCAACATCGCCAACATCATCGCCGCGCTGTTTGTCGCCACCGGCCAGGACATCGCCTGCGTCCACGAGTGCAGCCTGGGTCAGCTGTCGATGTCGCTGTGCGAGGGCGATCTGTACGCCAGCCTGATGCTGCCCTGCCTAGTCGTCGGCACGGTTGGCGGCGGCACCCATCTGCCGGCGCAGCAGGCGCTGCTGCAGCTGCTGGGCTGCCAGGGCGCGGGTCACGTCGGTCGCCTGGCCGAGATCATCGCCGGCTTCTGTCTGGCGCTAGAGCTATCGACGCTGGCCGCGGTGACCAGCAACGAGTTCGCCAGCGCGCACGAGAAGCTTGGGCGCAACCGGCCGATTCGCTGGCTGACCGCCGACGATCTGTCGCCGGCTTTCTTTGAGCCTGGGCTGCGCGAGGCGCTGGCCGATCCGGCGCTGCGCTGCGATCGCGTGCAGACCGAGCCGCTGCGGATGGGCACGTCGATCCTGACCGAGCTGACGGCGCGCAAGGTGAACAAGCTGATCGGTCACTTTCCTCTGCGCCTGGACTATCACGATGGCCGCGGTCAGCCAGGCGCCGTCTCGGTGGTCGCCAAGGTCAAGCCGCTCGACGAGGAAGTGATCCTGATGAGCAACGCCGTGGCCCAGTCCTGCGGTGGACGGCTGGCCGCGCTGTACAGCAAGCTGCGCCACCAGACCGGCTTTGCCGGCTGCCACATCCGCGAGCTGGGCGTGTATGGCCAGACCGATGCGCGCTTCTTGGCCCATGCGCCGCGCGTGCTCGGCACCTATCGCAACGACTTGCGCGAAGCCTACGTTGTCGTCTTGGAGCGGCTCGATGACCTGGTGCTGATGAACAGCGGCGATGATGTCAGCGGCTGGCAGCCCCAGCACATCGACGCGGCGCTGCGCGGCATCGCCCAGGTCCACTCGATCTGGTACGGCCGCGAGGCGGAGCTGCAGCAGAAGCCGTGGCTGGGCAGCGTGCCGAGCCGCGCGAGTCGCGAAGCGCAGAGCGAGCTCTTTTTTGCCCTGTGGCAGCACGGCGCGACCGAGTTTCCCGAGCTGGTCAGCGCCGCCGATCTGGCCGTGATGCGCGCCTTGGTCGAGCGCCTGCCCAGCTTCTGGAGCGCGATCGAAGAGCAGCCGCGCACGCTGATTCACAACGACTTTAACCCGCGCAACATCGGCCTGCGCCCCAGCGATCTGCGCCTGTGTGCCTATGACTGGGAGCTCGCCACGCTGCACCTGCCGCAGCACGATCTGGCCGAGCTGCTGTGCTTCGTCCTCGACGGGCCAGTCGATCCGCAGGCCGTCTGGCACTATCTTGAGGTGCACCGCCGCGCCCTGGCGGAGGCGAGCGGTCGCGACATTCCCGCCGCACAGTGGCGAGCCGGGTATCGCTATGCGCTGTACGACCTGTGCCTAAACCGCATCGGCCTGTACCTGATGGGCCACACCGTGCGCCGCTACGCCTTCATGCCGCGCCTCCTGCGCACGG
>CAZVMD010000174.1:0-14598 GCA_964628555.1 uncultured Myxococcales bacterium
CTGACGCGCTTCGTAGAACGTCTGCAGGCCGCGCTGCAGATCCTGGCCCATGGTCGTGACGCCGCTGCCCGAGGTGCTCCAGGCCTGGATGTTGCCGGCTGGGATGCCATAGCGAATCAGCGTCGCCTCGCCGCCCTTGGGCGTCAGGAAGGCCAGGGTCCAGCGACCGCTGTCCTGCGCCGCCTTGATCATCGAGCCGATCTTCGACTTGTACTTGCGCGAGTGGTTCTCGTAGCCGTCGGTCAGCACGAGCACGATGAACGAGACGTTGTCGAGCGCGCCGCCCGGCAGGCTCTGATGATCGACCAGCGCCTGACCCGTCGCATCGAGCAGCGCCGTTGCGCCGGTCGTCGAGATGGCGTCGAGCTTCGGCACCTTGGCGATCGGGGTGGCGAAGAAGCGCGGCGTATCGACCGTGGAGTGAAAGGTGTAGAAGCTCACGAAGGTCGCCTGCCCGCTGGACTCGGCGTTCTTCTTCAGAGCTGCGAGCTGCGAGTTGAACACGCTGACCACTTTGCGGCGGATGCTGCTCATCGAGCCGGAGCGATCGACGACGAAGATGACGTGATTGACCAGCGCGCCAGACTTGGCGACTTCACTGGCTTCCGCCGCCGCCTTCTTGATGTCGACCTTGCTGGCCTTGCTGGCGGTCGCCGGCTTTTTCGCCGCGACTTTCTTGGTCGCAGGCTTTTTGGCCGCAGGCTTTTTGGCCGCAGGCTTTTTGGCCGCAGGCTTTTTGGTCGCGACTTTTTTCGCCGCCGGCTTCTTGGCCTTGCTGCTTCCCGCGGCTGCTTTCTTCGTCGCTGTGCTCTTGCGAGCGGTGGTCTTCTTGGTGGTCGTACTGCTCGCCTTCCCAGTGCGCGTGCTCATCGTTTTTCCCCCTGAGCCAGGCCGCGCGCGATCCGGCCTTGAGGTCGGCTATCTCGCGGTCACTGCTCAGTAAAACGGTCGCTGTCCCGCCGCACGCCGTCAACCTCGACGAGAATTCGCTGTAGTTGCGCGCACTTAGCCCCCCAGCAGCGGGCCAGTGCACCGCAGCGAACGTCGCAGCGGGGTGGATCTTGGCGCCGCGGGACAGATCTCGTGCGCGGGGAGCGATCGCTTCAGATCGCAGCAGCGCAGGTCGCCAGCGCGTGGCTCATCCGGGCGGCAGAGCGCACGGCGTAGACCGCGCAGGCGCTACTTGCGGGCCCGCTGCAGCGAGCAGTCGCTGTAGTCGCGCTTGGGGCCCAGATTGAACCACAGGAGCTCTTTGTCGCTTACGGCATAGCTGAGGCAAGCCCCGGGGGCTTGCAGGGCGCGGATGGTGCCGCCGCGACGCGGCATGCGAGCCAGCGTCCCGGCGACGCAGTCGGCCCAGCTGACGGTATCACCGTCGATGTGTAGGCCCTGGATCGTGTTCTGGCTGAAGGCCACCGAGACCCAGCCGCCGCCACCCCGACCCATGCGCTCGATGCGGGCGGTGGGCTTAGGGCAGGGCTCGTTGCCGGCGCAGCGCGGCTGGTAAGCCAGGAAGATAAAGTCGCCGTCGATGGCCAGGCTGCAGTCGGGCGGGACCCGCGCTCCTTGCGCGCACAGGCGAGCGTCGTTGAGCTTGCGCGGCGGCGTTGGGCGGGCTGGATTGGCGGCAGTGCCGACGGGAGCGGTCCATACTCCGCCCTGCTGATCCAGCCACACTACGCCCTGGGCATCGGCGTCGAAGGTCTGGATCGGCGTGGTCACCGCGGCCAGAGTGCGGGGCGCGCCGCCGGCCTTGGGAATCGCCGCTAGGCGGTTCAGATCGTTGGGCTCGGCATAGCCGAAGACGACCGAGTCGCCGACTAGCTTAATCGGCCCGCGCAGCGCCTTGCCGACGCGCAGCAAGGTCGGGGCGCCGCTGCTCTTGTCCAGGCGCAGGATGTTCTGCCAGTTGCCATCGGTGCAGTAGATGGCGTCGCGATCCAGGCGCACCGAGCCCTGCGCCATGCGGGTGCAGCCGCGCCCCAACAGCACCGGCGGACCGTCGGTCGGCTGACGGTGCATCGAGCCATCGTCAAACTGCGAGACCCAGAACACCGCCGACTCATCGGCGCCCATCCAGTTGGGGCAGGCAAACGAGCCACTACCGGTCGACGCGGCGGGGGCGGCTGCCGTGGCGGGCTGGGCCAGGGCCTGCGGCGCGCCCGACAGCGCGGCCAGGGTCACACCAACAAGCGGCCAGCCGGCGGCTGCGCATCGACGGGGGCGGCAGTCTGAAAAGGACAGCGGGTCCGCGATCATGAGCGCTATTGTATCCAAGCTTGGCTGGCAGGTGCGGCCCAGGCCCAAGTCGGAAACGACGACAGTGGGGCGCTGCGGGCTGGGGGCGTCGGGGACTGGCCCGGGCTGGTCTCGCGCTGGAGCTGCGGCAGGTACATCGGTCGGACCCGCTCGGGCAGTGACCACTTGAGGATCAGGCCGGTCAAGAGCGCAGCGCCGCCGACCCCGGCCATGGCGCCGAAGCCGATCACGAAGGCCTCAAAGTCCGGCTGATGGCTCTCGGCGGGCATGCGGCCCCAGCTGGTCTGGTTGGCGAGGTTACCCAGGCCCACCAAGAGCGAGATGGCCCCGACAAAGGCTGTGCCGCCGCCGAGGATCTGCAGCCACTTGCCGGCCTGATCCTGCCGGTAGCGAGCCGGGCCAAGCATGCGTCGCCAGTCGGCATCACTGAGGATCTCTTGTCTTAGCTCATAGCCGGTCAGGCGATAAAGCGGCACATCGGGGAGGGCTGGCGCTGGCGCCGTGGGGGCGACCGTGGCCGGGGCGGGGGGCGACGCTGGCAGCACCGGCGCGGGCGGTGCGGCAGGCGGAGGGCTCGGCAGCGGAGCCCAGCGTGGGACCGCACTGGCTGGGGGCGGCGGCGAGGTGGTTCCCAGCGACGGGTATTGCGGGGGATGACGCACTGGAAGCGCTGGGCTGGGCTGCCGTATCGGAGCTTGGGCGGGCGCGACCGGGACCGGCGGTGCTGCCAGCGCCAGCCCGGGAACGCCGGCCCAGGACAAAAGGCACTGCCCAAGCACCGACGCGGGGCTTCGGTGGTGAGACGATGGCCGGGGTCTGCTGCGGGGCCCGCGCGCGGCGGGCGGCTGAAGTCGGCCGAGAGCACACGGGCCTGGCGGGGCGGCGGCGGAAGAGCAGGCACGAAGCGGCATGGCGGCGGATTGCAGCACCGAACGGCGATGGCGGTCAACCATCGCCTTTGCCTGCCCGTCCGCCCGCTCGGCCGCTCCGTCGCTTGGCGCCGCGTGAGCGACGGCTGCGGCGCCACCCTTGCTCCCTCGGCTGGTGCTTGACAGGGGCTTGGCCGCGGACGGAAAATAGGGGCGTGTTGAAAACGATTTTCATTTGCAAAATGTTGCCCCGCCTGCCGCTCTTGGCCGTGCTGTGGCTGGGGCTAGAGGCGGCCGGGGCGCAAGCGGCGGGGACACCGGTGACGCAGGCGACGCAGCGCGTGGCGCAGGTGGTCGACTACGTGGCGGCCGACTATGCCGGGGCGGTCAAGAACGGGCAGGTGGTCGACGCCGGTGAGTATGCCGAGCAGGCCGAGCTGATCGCGGCTGCGAGAAAGCTCCTGCCTGAGCTTGCGGCCAGCGCTGGGCAGCCAGCGGCCCTGGCTCAGCTTCAGGCTGAGATCGAAGCGGTCGAGCGCGCAGTGGCCGCCAAGGCTGGCGCCGACGAGGTGCAGCGGCTGTGTCGCACGGTGCGGGCGACGCTAAAGCGCGACTTCGCTCTGCACATGGTTCCCGCCGCAGCGGTCAGCGCCGAGCGCGGGGCAGCTCTTTACGGCCAGCTGTGCGCCTCTTGCCATGGCGTGAGCGGGCGGGCAGATACCGCCACGGCGGCCAGCCTCAAGCCGCCGCCGGTGTCCTTTCACGACGCTGAGCGGATGGCCAAGGTGGCCCCGGCCCTGGCTTTTCACGCGCTGACCTTCGGCATTCCGGGCACGGCGATGGCGGCCTTTGACACGCTGCCGACCCAAGATCGCTGGCACCTGGCCTTCTATGTCGTCGCGCTGCGGCACGGCAAGCCGGGCGCCTCTGTCTCACCCCCTGCACCGTCGCTGCCGGGGCTTGCGCAGCTGGCCCAGGCGGCGACGCTGGCCGAGCTCTCGGACGATGAGCTCGCTGCTGAGCTGGCGGGGCGCGTGGGCCCTTCCGCCGACGCGGCGACGCGCGGGACGTTGGCAGCGCACCTGGCCTATCTGCGCACCGGCGCGCCCTATGCTGCGCCTGCCGGCTCGCGCTTCGACCTCGCGCGTGAGCTCTTGCAGGGCTCGGTCGATGCCGCGGGGCGGGGCGACTTTGCCGCTGCCCACCGGCTGGCGATTGCCGCCTATCTCGACGGAATCGAGCCGCATGAAGCGGCGCTGCGCATCGAAAAACCGGCCCTGGTCAGCAGCCTGGAAGCTGGCTTCGCGGCGCTCCGCCAAGCCACCGATCCCGACAAAACACCGACGCTGGCCGCGGCGACGCAGGCACAGGCGCGCATCCTTTCGCTCTTGCGCTCTGCCGATCACAGCGCAGGCGGCGCACGCTCGGCGACCAAGTCCTTTCTCGCCTCGCTGATCATCGCTCTGCGCGAGGGGCTGGAGGTGGCGCTGCTGATCGCAGCCCTCCTGGCCTTTCTGCGCAAGAGCGGTCAGGGCGCACTGTCGCGTAGCGTCCACTACGGCTGGCTGGCCTCGCTGCCGGCTGGCCTGCTGACCTTTGCCCTGATCGGTCAGCTGATCGACGGAGCGCGGCGCGAGCTAGCCGAGGGCCTGATCTCGCTCTTGGCCGCCGTGGTGCTGATCACCGTGACGCACTGGGTCTTGGGCGCCCGCGAGGCCAAGCACTGGCTGGGCTTCCTGCGCAAGCGGGTCGAGGCGGCGGCCGATCAGGGCAGCCGGCAGTCGCTGGTGCTGTTCGGCATCGCCTTCTTTGCCGCCTATCGCGAGGCACTGGAGACCGTGCTGTTCTATCGCGCGCTGCTGCTGGACGCCGGGCCAGGCGGACTGCGGCCGGTGCTGGGCGGGATCGCGCTGGGCGTGGCGCTGCTGGTCGGGCTGGTGCTGCTGGTCGGTCGGCTGGGACGCAAGCTCAACCCGCGGCCCGTGATGTTGGCTTCGAGCGTGCTTCTGGCCGTGCTGTCGGTGTCGCTGACCGGGCATGGCGTCCACTCGCTGCAGGAAGGTGGCTATCTGCGCATGTCGATGCTGACCTTCGGTGACTACGCCTGGTCGGGCATCTCGACGCTGGGCATCTACCCGACGTGGCAGGGGCTGCTGGCGCAGCTTTCGGTGGTCGTGCTGCTGCTCGCCCCCAGCCTGCTTTCCCGCCTGAGCACCGCCGACAAGAGCGGTCCAGCCCCAGGGGGGAGCCGCGCCCAGCCCTCGCAAGCATGAGCCTGGTCAGCGTCGAGAATGACTGGCTGCGCCTGCAGATCGCCGGCCAGTACGGCGCCAGTCCCGTCGAGTTCAGCCTGCGCTCGGCCGCTCTTGTCGCGGCTCCGGCTGGGCTGCCGACCTACTTGCCGATCATGCGCCCGACTGCTGCCGCTGCGCTGGTCGTCGGCGACTCGGCCCGCTTTGCCAGCTACACGCTGGCTCCGTACTGCAATCGCATCCGCGGTGGCCGCTTCCGCTTCCGGGGCCGCGACTATGACCTCCGACCCAACTGGCCGGACGGACAGACGATCCATGGCGATGTCCGCATGCGGCCGTTTGTCGTCGAGAAGTTAGACGCGCAGACCCTACGCTGTAGCTATGACTCGCGCCGGGCCAGCCAGCCCAACTTTCCGTTTCACTATCAGCTCATCACCCACTACAGGCTCGATGGAGCGAGGCTGCACATTGAGCTTGCGCTGCTCAACACCGACGCTGAGCCGCTGCCCTTTGGTCTGGGCATCCACCCCTACTTTGTGCGCTGGCTGTGGCCGGGCTGCGCGGATCCGAAGCTACGCTTCCGCGCGCAAGGAGAGTACGTGGTCGACGAGCTAGTCATTCCCACGGCCGCCGCGCAGCCCCTTTCGCCCAGGCACGACTTCGCGACACCGCGCTCGGCTTACGCCGCCAAGATCGACTGCGTTTTTGCGGGCTGGGATGGGCAGGCCGAGCTTGCCTGGCCGGGCAGTGGGGTGACGCTGCGTCTACAGGCGGATCCGCTGTTTGGCCACTTCGTCGTCTACAACGGCGACCCCGACGGCAGCCTAGCGCTGGAGCCGGTTAGCCAGGCCACCGATGCCTGCAACCTCGCCGAGCGCGGCGTGCCGGGCACCGGCCTGCGGGTGTTGGCCCCGGGCGCGAGCCAGAGCGGCTGCATCACACTGTGCTTGGACGTGGGGAAGTAGGCGGGCGGCGGCGGGCGGGTCTAGCGGGCGGTGGGGGCGTCGGTGGGGACGAGGAAGTCGCGGACGATGCCCTGGTGCTGCATGTTGGTACCGCCGCTATCGCTCGCCAGCGCGGGGCTGATCTCGCTGATCGGTGAATAGGCGCGGGTGTCGGCGACCAGGCCGTTCGGGAAGCTGCTGCTGCCGATCACCGTCGCGGTCTTGTAGCCGTCTAGCGTCGGGTTGGCCAAGACCCAGTCATAGGGCTTGGCGCGCGAGGCGTTGGTGTTGCCGTTGCCGTTGCGATCGGCGGGATAGCCGCCGCTGGTGACCACCGTGCTGCCCAGCGCGCCGAGCGCCGCTTCGGTGCGGGTGTCGGTGTTGAAGTCGCCACCGATGACCAGATAGTCGGTCGGCGGCACCTTGCTGGCGATGTAGCCGGCTAGCTCGCTGGCTTCAGCCTTGCGCTTCGATGAGCTAGAGGTCAGAAAGTGCACGCTTATCGCCCACAGATCGACGGGGCCGGGAATATCGATGCGGGCCCAGGCGAAGTCGCGGTTGCTGACCGAGGAGTCATCCCATTCTCCCGATTCGACGATCGGATAGCGGCTGATCACACCGTTGGGAATCTGCGCCCCACCTTCCCGATAGTAGGCATAGGAAGGTCCAAAGGCCGCATCGACAAAGGAACGTATATCGGTGGCCGAGTTGTTTCCGTAGTTAAATTCCTGAATCATCACCACATCTGGTTTGATTCCTAGGAATATGCGCTTACCCTCGCCGGGGTCGTAGCTCTGCTTGTTGCCAGTGCTGATGTTGGCTCCCATCAGACGTAGGCGGGTGGTAGTGCCGAGCCAGAAGTTCGACTCAGCAAGCTCGCGCGTGGTGAGCTCGGCATCGAGCGGCTGCCCGCAAGCACCGACGGTGAGCAGAGCCAAGGCAGAGACAGCTTGTACAACCGAGCGACGGAGGAACGACATCATCATGACGGACTCCTATGACCTGGTTGGGCGAGGATAGTCGGGGTATTCGCGGGCAGAAGCAAGCAATTCCGTTGCGCTGCTGCATTCTTTGCGCGCTTATTCCGAGCCTGCCCGAGGGAATTCCGCGCTACGCTCCTCCCGTCTATGAATAAAGGAGTGTCCGATGCGACGCATAACCGGCCTGATCCTGACGCTTACGTGCACGTTCACTTTGGGCTGTCCCAGCGGCGAGACCGCGAGTGACATGGCCATGCCGGCTGATCTTACCGTCGTGGACATGTCCGGCTGTCCCAGCAACAAGCCGCCGGCGGCCACGATTACCGTGCGCGATGACTACTACAGCCCGCAGGAGGTGACGATTCCGGTCTGCGGCAAGGTCCGCTGGGTCTTTATGGCCGGCGGCACGCACGGCGTCTTTCCCTGGGACATGGGCTTCCCCGAGAGTCCGGTGCAGGCCACCGGGACCTATGAGTACGTCTTTCCGCGCGCCGGCGTCTTTGACTATGGCTGCGCCATCCACGGCCGCAACATGCCGGGCAAGGTCACGGTGCAGTGAGCTGTCGGCAGTGCGGCGACCGGCGGCCTACCAGGCCAGCGACAGCGATAGCGAGACCTCGATCTGCGGGTCCGGGGAGCGAAAGGCGTCGGTCTCGCGCGAAAATTCGCGGAAGCCGGCCGAGGTGTACAGACGCAGGGCTGCCAGGTTGTGCGCGGCGACGGTGAGGTTGACCTTTTCGACGCCCGGGATGCTGCGCGCGCGGGCAATCGCGGCCTGCAAGAGGCGCCGACCGACTCCCGCGCCGGCGAATTCGCTGGGCACGTACATGCGATAGATCCAGGCGACGTGGCGGCGCTTTTTTCGGCCGCTCTCGCGCTGCACCGCGACGACACCCAGCCAGCGTCCGTCGTCATCGCAGGCCACCAAGGTCGCCCCCTCGGGGGTGTCGGCGGTGGAAAACGGCGCGCTGAGCAGATCTTCCGCCGCGATGCGCAGCGTATCTGGGTGGGCCAGCAGGCCGCGGCGCAGGAACTCGTGATAGGCCGGGGCATCCTCGGCAGCGAGCGTCGCGATGCGATAGCTGGACAGCGCCTTTTCCGCTGGCGGGGCCTGCCGCGCGGCGTGCCGCTTTTGCATGGCATGCAAAAGTCCCAGGAGCTGCGCTTCGGCATCGGGACCGCGGACGATCGGCTCGCCGCCCACGACATCGGCCTGCACCGGCACCAGGGCATCGCGCAGAGCCCGCAGGCCACGGCGGCCGCGCTCGGCCTGGTTAGTCGATGCCGTGATGGCGACGAGCTTGTGCTCTAGCTCGCCCGTGCCAATCAGCCAGTCGATGCCGTTTTTCAGCACGCCGGGCAGGCTGTGGCCGTACTCCGGGCAGGCGAAGAGCAGCGCGTCGCTGCTTGCGATGGCCTGACGAAATGCGCTGACCGCCGGCACAGCCCGCTCAGCCTCCAGATCCGGGTTGAAGTGCGGTAGCTCGCCCAGCCCAAAGTACGGCACGACGATCACCGACGGTGGCGCCAGGCGTACGGCGGCCTCGACTAGGGATCGATTCTGCGACTTGGCTTGCAGGCTGGCGCAGATGGCCAGGATGCGCAGCGGGGACGGGGGCACGGTGCTCACGCCGGCACGATACAGGCAAGGGCGGCGGCGCGGCGCCTAGAAATTGCGCCGCAGATCGAGGCCCTGGTACAGGCCTGCCACCTGCTCGGCGTAGCCGTTAAACGGCAGCGTGCGGCGACGGGAAAGCTCGCCCAAGCGGCGCTCGCTCCTCTGCGACCAGCGGCGGTGCTCGACGCTGGGATTGACGTTGGCGTAAAAGCCATACTCGCGCGGGTTGACCAGGTTCCACGAGGTCGGCGGCTGGCTCTCGGTCAGCGTGATGCGCACGATCGACTTGCTGCTCTTAAAGCCGTACTTCCAGGGCACGATGAGGCGCAGCGGGGCGCCGTTCTGATTGGGCAGAAGCTCGCCGTAGAGCCCCAGGCACAGCAGGCACAGCGGGTGCATCGCCTCGTCGATGCGCAGGCCCTCGACATAGGGCCAGGGCAGCACGGCATCGCGCTGCCCGGGAAGCTGCTCGCGGTCCTGCAGCGTGGTAAACGCGACGAAGCGGGCCCGGCTGGTCGGCTTGGCCAGGGCCAACAGCCGCGACAGCGAGTAGCCCAGCCACGGCACCACCATCGACCAGGCCTCGACGCAGCGGAAGCGATAGACCCGCTCTTCTAGCGGCGCCAGCGTAAGGATGCGCTCGATATCGACGGTCTGCGGGGCCTCGACCTCGCCGTCGAGCTGCACGGTCCAGGGGCGCGGGCGCAGATAGCCGGCGTTTTCAAACGGATCTTCCTTGCTCGTACCCAGCTCGTAGAAGTTGTTGTAGCGCGTGATCTCGTCGTAGCTGTTCAGCCGCTCGCCGCCCAGGCTGTCGAGCGTGTACGCCGACTTTTGCACCCCGCCCATCGGCACCCGCGGCGGCAGCGGCGGCTTTTGCAACAGCTTGCGACCAGCCGCCGCGGCGGCTAGCGCACCGACCCCGGCCAGGCCCGCTCCGACGAGGAATCGCCGGCGCGCGAACAGCGAAGGCGGGGTGATCTCGCGGCTCGGAATGTCCTCGGGATCTTTGATGAGCATGGGACGCTGCGCCTCTGCACTTCAGAGTGCCGCAGGGCCTGGGTTTGTTACAGCCGAGTCCGGAACGGAGCAGGGGAGGGGAGCCGACCGCGCGACTAGCGCACGTCGAGGTTGCCGTTGGTGCCGACAAAGCCGTTCGGGGCCTGCGGATTGCCGGCCTGGCCGCCGATGCCACCGACTCCGGCTGTACCGGCGCTACCCCCGATCATCGACACCTGATCCGAGACGTAGGTCGAGCCGTTGCGTCCGAACACGCCGAAAGCGTGCCCGCCCGAGCCACCGGCCCCGGCGCCCGAAGCACCGCCCTTGCCGCCCGCATTGCCGGCGCCGCCGCTGCCGCCTTGGCCGCCGCTCGCCCGGCCGCCGGACATACCACCCGCCCCCTCGGCACCGCCCTTGCCGCCCTTGCCGCCCTTGCCGCCGTTGCCGCCGCTGCCGTACTGCAGGCTGCTGTTGACCAGGGTGAGCTTGCTCGCCCACAGGTACACGCCAAACGAGCTACCGCCGCCGCCGCCGCCGCCGCCGCCGACCCCGCCACAGCCCCCTGCGCCGCCGCCGCCGCCGCCGCCGCCGCGATCGATATCGCACAGGATTCCGTTGTTAGGGGCGCCGCCGCCGCCGCCGCCGCCGCCAGCCGCGGAGCCATTGACGCCGTTGGCGCCGCTCCCGCCATTGGCAGGGCTCGAGTCGTAACCGCCAGCGCCAAAGATGCCAGTCGAGGCGGCAATGCGACCATTTGTGCCCGATCCGCCAGGCTGACCTGGTCCACCACCACTGCCGGATGAGCCGTCAGTGCAACCGAGCCCAATAACGATCGATCCACCGGAGCCGCCCGGCCCACCTCCGCCGCCAGCGCCAGCCGAGGACGTGGTTCCGTCTGCGCCGCGCTCGCCTCGGTCGCCTTCTCCGTAGCCGCCGTTGCCGCCGTCGCCGCCAGGCACACCACAAGAAGAGGTTCCCCCCTTGCCAGCGCTGCCCGGGGTTGTGCCGCCATGGCTAGCGACGCCACCGCCACAGGAAGGGTTGCCTTCACAGCCGGTGATGCCGTTGCCGCCGTTGCCACCCGCCGCGCCATCGGCGCCCTCGGCACCATTAGCTCCGTCGCTGCCGTTGTCGGCCACAAGCTGCGCGACCCGGACAATGACCGGGCCCGGGCTGTTGCTCAGCCGCAGTGCGTAGGTTGACTTGCCGCCGATCGGGCTGGTCGTGGCGTGAAGCGTTAGCTGCTCGATGTGAGTCTCGCGATCCAGGTTCACGCCGACCACCGCCTCCGACGTGCCGACGATATTGCCGACATTGGCTTTGTCGCGCTTCCAGCCCATCGTCTGGTCGTAGCCGCCGTACAGGCTGATGCCGGGCTTGAGCTGGACCGTCTCGTTGAAGTCGCCTTTGCCGACGACGATCGCGTTGAACACGATGTTGCCGGCCTGCTTGTTTAGCTCGTCCGCTTTGGCGATGGCGGCGTTGATGGTCTTAAGCGGCGACTCGGGGCTGCCGGGGTTTAGGTCATCGCCGCCCGGCGCGACGAACACCGAGGTCGAGACCGTACCGTCGATGCCATCGCAGTCGCTGTCCTTGAACGCGTCGTCCGGGACATCGATGTCGGGCGTCTTGACGCAGCCAGGATCGACCTTGACCGGCGTGCCGGCCGGCCCCAGGCCGTCGTACTGCGGGTTGGTGCCCGCGCAGCCTTGCCAGATGCCGACCGCAGTGCTGCCGGCGAAAAGACCGATGATGCCGAAGCGACTCATGATGCGCGACCACGTCGTTGCCATCGGGAACCTCCTAAGGGAAGAGACAGCTAGTCAGCCTCGGGAAAGGCTATCACGACAAATAAATTTTGTATTTCGTATTACTGAAACTTCTTAACTGTTCGAGCGCGCTGACAAAACTCCTCGACGCGGTGCGCCATCGAATCGCAAAGTGGGAAGCGATGTCACCGTCCTCGCCCGCCAAGACCCTGCTCGTCGTCGATGACGAGAGCTCGAACCTGGAATCGCTGGAGCGCATCTTCACCCGCTGGAGTCGCGGTACGCCGGGCCCAGGCGGCGCGGGCGCGAGCGCGGCGGGTGGCTTAGGCGCGGCCGAGGACTACGCCCCAGCCCCGGTGCGCGACCTGCAAGTCTTGACCACCCGCGACGGCAAAGAGGCGCTGGATCTGCTGCGCAAGCAGCGCATCGACGTGGTGCTGACCGACCTCATGATGCCCGGCATGTCGGGGCAGGATCTGCTGAAGGCAGCGCGCAAGATCTCTCCCGAGACCGAGGTCATCTTGATGACCGCCTACGGCACCATCGAGACCGCCGTCGAGGCGATGAAAGATGGCGCCTACGACTTCATCACCAAGCCGCTCAAGCGGGCCCACATCCTGCGCGTCGTCGGCAAGGCGCTGGAACGTCAGTCGCTGGTCGCCGAGAACCGCGCCCTGCGCAGTCAGCTCGCCGCGGTGCAGAAGCGGCCGATCGTCGGTCAGTCGCTGGCCATGCGCCGCACCCTCGATGTGCTGACCCAGGCCGCACCTTCGCAGGCCACGGTGCTCCTGCTCGGCGAGTCGGGCACTGGCAAAGAGCTCTTGGCCCGCCATCTGCACGAGCAGTCACCGCGGGCCGGGCGGGCCTTTGTGCCGGTCAACTGCGCCGCGCTGCCCGAGACGATTTTGGAAGGCGAGCTGTTCGGCTACGAAAAAGGTGCCTTCACCGGCGCCATCGCGCGGCGCGATGGCCGCTTCACGCAGGCCGATGGCGGCACGCTGTTCCTCGACGAGATTGGCGAGATTCCGCTGCACGTGCAGGTCAAGCTGCTGCGCGTGCTGCAGGAAGGCGAGATCGAGCCGCTGGGCGGCAAGCTGCGCCACGTCGATATCCGCCTGGTCGCCGCGACCAACAAAGACCTGCGCCGCGCCGTGGCCGAGGGGCGCTTCCGCGAGGATCTGTACTACCGCCTCAACGTCATCGCCGTACACGTCCCGCCACTGCGCGAGCGGCTAGATGATGTGCCGCTGCTCGTCGATCACTTCCTAAATCGCTTCCGCGACAAGAACCAGAAAGCGATCAGCGGCATCAGCCGTCCGGCCCTGGATCTGCTGATGCGCTATCAGTACCCCGGCAATGTCCGCGAGCTAGAAAACGCGCTCGAGCGCGCCGTCGTGCTGTGCCGCCAGCCGGTGATCGACGTCGACGATCTGCCCTACGAGATCCGCAGCCGTGGCCTGCCGATCGGCGGTGAGGTCGGTGGGGCTGGGCTGCCGCGCCTGAGCTTTCCGATGGGCACGCCGCTTGAAGAGATCGAGCGCACGGTGATCCGCGAGACCCTCGGCTACACCAAGGGCGACAAGCGCCTGACGGCCCAGCTTCTGGGCATCGCGACGCGGACCATTTATCGCAAGCTGGACAAGAACGAAGCGGGCGCAAGCGGCCCGCAGGCAGCCGACCTCAGCGACGAAGACGAAGAATAGCCAGACCCCACGAGCTGGGCCGCGCGCGGTCCGCGGATTGTGATACGTTCCGCCCATGCCGCCGCTGTCTCCTCGTTCGTCGCTGCTCTCCCGGTTCGGTTCGCTACTTGCCTTTGGCCTGTGGGCGGGCTGCGGTGGCGATCCGGCTCTCTCTGCCGAGGTCGAGGTCGTGCTCGATGGCATGGGTGTGCCGCACGTCTACGCCGCTAGCGATGCCGATGCACTGTTTGGCTCGGGCTACATGATGGCCCGCATGCGCCTGTTTCAGATCGAGATGGTGCGCCGTCAGGCCTGGGGACGTCAGGCCGAGCTTTTGGGCGAAGACCGCTTTGCGCAGGATGTCGCGAGCCGCACGCTTGGCTTTGCCCGCTACGGCATCGAGACGCGGCGGCGCATGGAGGCCGAGTATCCCGAGGTGGCGCGCCTGATGCGATCGTTTGTCGCCGGCATCAACCTGCACATCGATCGTGTCCGCCGCGGCGATGAGCCGCTGCCGGCCGAGTTCGGCGCCGCCGCCCTGAACTATCAGCCAGATCGCTTCACCGATGATGATCCCTACGTCATCGGCAAGCTGCTGTCGCTGGGCATGTCCTCGTCGTTGGACAGCGAGATCCTGGCGACTCTCCTGCGCACGCTGGCTCCCGCCTTCAACGACTTTCCGCTCAGCATGCCGGTGCGACCGGCGTACACCATGCCCTCGGCCTCGCAGATCACGCCGCTGCGCGCGCCGGGCCAGGTCGATGCGCCGCTGCCCAGCTACCGCCACCCCCATGCCGAGGCGATTGCTCGGGCACTTGCGGCCTATCAGCCGATTGCGAAGGTGACCGGCAGCAACAACTGGGCGGTGGCCGGTCGACACACCGACAACGGTCGGCCGCTTCTGGCCGGCGATCCGCACCAGCCACTGCGCAGCCCCAGCCGCTTCTTCGCGCAGCATCTGTCAAGCGCCGAGCGCGGCGGCAGCCTCGATGTCATCGGCTTTGCCTTTGCCGGCACACCCGGCGTGCAGCTTGGCCACAACCGCCATGTCGGCTGGACCGCGACCACCAACTTCGCCGATGTGCTGGACCTGTGGCGCGTCAAGACCGAAGGCAGTGGCGACAGCGAGGTCGCCCAGATCGGCGGCCAGCGCGTGCCGGTGCAGCGTCGGCGCGAGAGCATCCGCATCCGCACTGCCGGCGGTCCACCGGCGACCAGCGACG
>CAZVMD010000175.1:0-14493 GCA_964628555.1 uncultured Myxococcales bacterium
GCGGTGTGGTGGCGCCGCAGCGATCGTAGCGACCGCCGGCCAAGCAGGTGCGCTGCCCGGTGCAGGCTCCGGCGTCGTTTTCGCGCCAGCAGGTCTGAGGCAGCGACACGCGATCGCAGAAGCCGCCCAGCGAGTCGAGGCACAGCTTGGCCTTGGGCACGCAGAGCTTGCGGCTGCTGGCTCCCATGTCGGCCCCCGTCGGACCGCTGGCGATGTCGAGGCACTCGTAGTCGCTGGGACAGGCGGCTGCCGAGAGCGAGCAGTCGATGTGGCAGGCCGGAGCGATGTCGCCGGGCACCTGGAGGCAGGCGTCAGCCAGGCCACCGCAGTCGCGGTCGCTGCGACAGCTAGCGCAGTGCTGGCCGCTGGCCGGGACGCAGAAGCCGTCGCTGGCACCGGCTTTCTTGGGCGCGCAGAACAGGCCGCCGGGCAGTCCGGCGCAGTCGCTCTGGCTGCGGCAGCTGCGCACACAGATCGAGGCCCCATCGCTGCCAACCGGCTGACAGGCACCGCTCTGGCACTCGCTGCCAGACATGCAGGGCGCCAGATCCGGCTTGCCGGCCAGGTCCGGACCCGGCGTCAGATCGCGCGGCACCGCCAGATCGACGGGAGGCGCGCTGAGATCCGGCCGCGGGTCGGTCGAGCTCATGTCACGCCGCCTGGCCTCCTCGTCTTCGACCATCATCGTCTGGGTGTTGCAGCCCGTCGCCAGCAGGGCGGCCAAGGCCAGCGACCACAGCGGTAAGAGCGAGCGTGTCGCAACAAAGAAGGGAACACAGCGCAGGGGGCTTCGCGAGTTCATGGCCGACTCCAGCTGCTAGAGCTTGGGTTGCCGCGAGGTGTGTACCGAGGAGACCTTCGCAGCCTGTGGCGTCATCTGCGGAGAACTTGGGCGCAATCGCCACGATTAAACTCAGGACGCCGGCACTATAGTCCGAATCGCCGGGCAGACCCCCCTGCAACTACGCTTTTCTTCCTGGGGCTGGCTCGCTATTCTGTTCGTCACTCGATGGGCCCGACTGGAAAAGCTGCAGGATTCCCCCGCCGTTTTGGCAAGTACACGCTGCTGTCGCATCTGGCGACGGGGGGTATGGCGGATGTCTTCTTGGCCCGTCAGCTGGGTCCAGGGGGCTTTCAAAAAGAGTGCGTCATCAAGCGCGTGCTGCCGACGCTGGTCCAGGATCCTGGCAACCAGGCCTTCGTCGAGATGTTCCTGCAAGAGGCGCGCATCGCGGCCCGCCTCTCGCATCCCAACATCGTGCACATCCTCGACTTCGGGCAGATCGACGGCGACTACTTCCTGGCCATGGAATACGTCGACGGTGTGACGCTGGAGAGCGTGCTGGAAAAGACCCGCGCGACGGGGCAGCCGGCGCTGCCCTGGCCGATTGCCGTGCGCATCGTCAGCAACGCCGCCGAGGGGCTGGACCATGCGCACAAGGCCAAGGATCCAAGCGGGGCGCCGCTGCTCCTGGTGCATCGCGATGTCTCGCCGTCGAACATCATGGTGAGCTGGGATGGCGTGGCCAAGGTGCTCGACTTCGGCATTGCCAAGGCGATGGCGCTGTCGATCGCCGGGACCAAGGTGCGCACCGGCATCGGCATCATCAAAGGCAAGGTGCCGTACATGAGCCCCGAGCAGATCCAGGGGCTGGATCTCGATGCGCGCTCGGATGTCTTTTCGCTGGCCGCTGTGTTGTACGAGCTGACGACGGGCCAGCGGCCGTTTCCGGGCGAGACCACTGGCAAGCTGACGCTGGAGATCACCAGCCGCGAGCCGCGTCCGCCCGAGCAGCTGAATTCCTCCTTTCCGCCGGATCTGCACCCCATCCTGATGCGCGGCCTGGCCAAGAGCGTGGAGAAGCGCTACCAGTCGGCGCGCGACTTCAAGGTGGATCTCGAGCAGTTCCTCGCCGATCAGCACTCGTCCTGCTCGAACTACGACGTCGAGGCCTATCTCAAGGAGCTGCTCCCGCCAGAGAGTCGGCCGCGTCCGGAGCTCCCTTCTGACGACGCTATTGCCCGCCTGGAGGCTGAAGCGGAGTCGGCGCCGCGGCCGTCGGCGCGGCGGTCGGATGCGGCGCTGATCCCCGCTACCGGCGGTGAATCGGCCCGTGAGCGAGCCGGCGAAGCGGCCGCTCCACTCGCCGCGTCAGCCGGCAGCCCTTCGACCTCTGGCACGGTGCTGGATGCCCTGGAAGCTGAGGAGCGTCGGCGCAAGCGCGATCGCAGCGGCGGGGGCCTGGTGATGGCGGCGATTGGCCTCTTGGTGGTTGGGACGGCTGTGGTGTTCTTCCTGCTGCATAAGCGGGCCGTCGATCGCGGGGCCAGCACTGGCGGAAATCCCGCAGTGGTCGATGCCCAGGCTGGGGGTGCGACCGCAGCGGATTCCGCGGCAGCCGCGGCAGGAACGCCGCCCGCGACGGGCAGCCTGCCGCCTGCGGCGCCCTCCCCAGCTACTCCGGCTGCTGGGGGCGAAAAAGTGGCGGACAAGCCGAGCGAAAAAGCGCCCGCGGGTGAGACGGGCAAGCCAGCCGAAAAGCCAGCGCAGGCTGCGGCCGAAAAGCCGTCGCCGCCGCCGGGTGGGGGCGAGGCCGGCAAGCCGACGGCCAAGCCTGCTCGGCGCGGCAAGAAGGCCGACAAGCCCGAAGAGGGCGGCCGGCCGGGTCTCGCGCTGCCGCCGCCGCCCCCGGCTGATCCCGAATAGCCCCGGGCCGCCAGAGCCGCGGTGACCGACGGCGACTTGCGGGGCCTGGGGTTAGAAGAAGACGCTCAGCCCGAAGTTGGCCTGGCCGCCGAACTGATGGCCCAAGATGGGCACGCTGCTGCCGAAGAAGTCTTGCACCTCGAAGCGCGGCTGGCGGTCGACCCGCAGGCGGGTGGCGAAGCGCAGGTCCATGTTGATGGCGACGTGGCGACCGAGGCGAAGCTCCAGTCCGCCGCCAGCTTGGCCATCGACGAACCAGCCAGAGTCGGTGGCCTCAAACAGGTTGCCAAGCTCGTCGAAGACCGGCGTGTAGGCGCGGGCCCAGCCACCACCGGCCGCCAGCACGACATAGGGCGAAGCCAGCCACTGCGGGTTACCCAGATGAATGCGCGCCCCCAGGGTAAACGGCACGTCGGTGCGGCTATACGCGGTCTCGTACTCGCTGCTGCTCGTCGTGCTGAGCCAGCCGGCGCTGAGCTCCAGCGTCAGGCGAGGGTGGACGCGAAACAGCAGGTCGCCGGCCAGACCGCCCTGTCCGACGTCGCTGTAGGCATTGGCGCTCCAGGCTCCGGTGACGCGAAAGCCAAGCCCTAGCTGCGGCCGAAAGACCGGTGGGCGGGGGGGCGGAGCCGGTGGCTGGACATAGATCGTCGCTGCGCCATAGGCGGTGGGCGGCGCATAGGCCGGCGGCGGCACGTACACCGGGGCTGGCGCATAGACCGGGGCTGGTGCATAGACCGGCGAGCCGGGCGTCCCCGCGGGAGCGGGCTGCGGGTACGCCGGATCGGCATACACCGGGGGAGGCGGCAGCGGTGCAGACTGCGCCCGGGCCAGAGCCGGCGATGCGATGGACAGTGCGAACAGAACCCCTGCGAGCCTTGCAGAAAACATGGACCTCTCCTTGTCTGCGGGAGGTCTAAGCAACCCTCGTTCCAAATGATGTTCCGTCGGAGAGGCGAAATTTTCGGCCGGCTTGTGGCCGTCCGTTCACACAGTGGCCGGCGCTTATCCACAGCACGTCACCTGGGGCAGGGGAGAGGCGCTAGGAGCTTGGGGGCTGGCCGGAGAGGGCCGAGGGTGGGGAAGAGAGCGCGAGCTGACTAGGCGTGCGGCGTGGCGACGAGGGCGAGCTTGCGGATCAGGAAGAGAGCGATAGCGATGGCCAGGCCCAGGCCGAGCAGGCCAGCGAAGAGCCCGGCACCCGAGCGCACCGGCACGGCTTCCTGGCTGGCGCGGGTCGTGGTCAGGGCGTCGAGGGCTGCGCTGGCGTTGATGATGCCGGCACCGTAGTGCGGATCCTGCTTGCCGCGATAGGCGGCCGGGCGATAGGCAGTCTGCTCCATCAGCCGCTTGACCTCGGCCGGATCGCGCGCCCCCGCCGACAGCAAGAGCGCCGCGACACCCGCGACGTGCGGCGAGGCCATCGAGGTGCCCATAAACAGCAGGTAGTCGTGCTTGTCGGTGTTGCCTGGAGTGACCGTGTTCTGCAAGACTCCGTCGGGCACGCCGTCGTTGTTCTGATCGAGGCGGGTGTTGCCGCCGGGGGCTGCGATGGTGATCTCTTTGCCCCAGTTGGAATAGAAGGTCGTGGCTTCATCGAACTGGGTGGCGGCGACCGCGATGGCGCCGCTGTTGGCGGCCGGGTAGCTGACCTTGCCGCGGCCATCGTTGCCGGCGGCGCAGACCACGACGACGCCGTGATCGGCGGCGTAGCGGACCGCCTTGGCCAGGACCTGCGAGTAGAACGGCCCGCCCAGGCTCATGTTGATGACGCGGGCGCCGTGATCGGTGGCCCAGCGGATGCCCTCGGCGATGCCACCGACGCTGCCCGAGCCCGAGCCCGACAGCACCTTGATCGGCATGATCTTGGCGCGGTAGGCCACGCCGGCCACGCCGAGCTCGTTGTGGGTGGTCTGGGCGATGGTGCCTGCGACGTGCGTGCCGTGGCCGTGGTCGTCGTGCGTATCGGCGTTGTTGTCGGCGAAGTTCCAGCCCGGCACCAGCTCGGTGCCGCCCAGATCTTCCACCGGCGTGACGCCGGTATCGAGGACGGCGACCACCACCCCGTCGCCCTGGTTCTTGCTCCAGGCTTCCGGCATGTGGATCTGGTCCAGATGCCACTGATAGCGGTACTTGGGATCGTTGGGCAGAAAGCGCGGCGTCTCACGAGCTGGCGTGGCGCCGCTCTCGGTCAGCCGCAGGCCCTCGTCTGCGGCGCTAGTCAGGGCACCCGGCGCCGTCTCGGGAATGCGATACAAGAGCGCGTAGTCGGCGGCTTCAACCTGGGCGTCGCGGCGCAGCGCGGTCAGAAGCTGACCCAGCCGGCTGCGTCCAGCGACGCCATCGACCTGCACGCGATACACGCGGTCGTAGGGCACGTAGCTCGATGCGGCGGTAAAGCGCGCGCCGTAGCGACTTGCTAGCTCAGCCACCTGCGCGTCGCTGAGTCGATCATCCAGATCGACGATGAGCTCGGGCAGGGTGTGACGGTCGACATCCTGCGGCACGCTGGCGAGCGCCGGATCCTGCGCCGCATGCTCAGAGAGAAGCTGGCTCAGCGTGCCGAGGCCCGACAGCCCTAGCAGGCCAGCCATGAGCGCGACACCCCAAGGCACAGCGATGGCAGGGCGACGAAAAGTTCGTTGTGAGGTCACGGATGTCTCCTCGGGCGTTTCGCCCCCCAGTCTAGCAGGAGGGACCGCGGCGCACGCCACTAAGAAAGCGTGACGATCACCTTGTCGGCATCGTGCTCTTTGGCCGGAGCCGTGGCTTCGCGCGGAGGTGCGGCTTCGCGATCGCGCTCACTGGTCTGGGCACGAGCCGGGGGCGCCGCCTCGCCGTCTGAGCGGGTATCGGCGCGCGACTCGGAGATCTGCTGCGTGATGGCCTCGTGCAGCGTCTCGGACTCGCCACGCGCCTCGCGCTGGGATTTTTCTGCGCGGCTGCGCTCCAAGATCGACTGCAGCCAGCGCCCAAGATCGCTGCAGGTGACCAGCGGTAAGTAGCGGCGCAGGCGTGCGATTTCGCGCCGCAGCTCTTCGCTTGTGGCATAGCGATCCTCGGGGGCGCGAGCCAAGCAGCGGCGGATGATGGTCTGTAGCTCGCCGCCCAGCCCGCTAAGATCCGGTGGCGCGGCCTGGCGGATGCGCTCCATCGTGCCCAGCACCGAGTCGGCGTCGTAGGGCCGGCGCCCCAGGCACAGCTCCATCAGGGTCACACCGAGAGCAAACTGGTCGCTGGCGGCCGTCAGGCGCTGGTTTTCCACCTGCTCTGGCGACATGTACGCGTACTTGCCTTTGCGCACGTTGCCGCGCGTGATCTCTGTCTGATGCGTCGCCTTGGCGATGCCGAAGTCGGCGAGCTTCACCTCACCGGAGCGTGAGATCAGGATGTTCGAGGGGCTGATGTCGCGATGCACCAGTCCCAGCGGCCGGCCGGCGTCATCGCAGAAGCGGTGCACGTAGTCGAGCGCGACCGCGATCTCTTCGGCGATTAGCAGCGACAGCTCGATCGGCGGGCGACCGCCGGACGCCGGCTCGGGACTTGGCTGGCCTGGGCGGATCAGGCTCGCCAGATCGGCGCCATCGACGAAGTCCATGCGCACGTAATAAATGTCGCCGTCGAGTCCAAGGTCATGGACCTGCACCAGGTTGCGGTGCAGGAGCCGCGCCCCCAGCCGGGCTTCCTCGATCAGGATGCGCTCCAAGTCGCCGCGCCCGCGTAGCTCGGGCAGCAGCATCTTGATGGCCACCCGCTTCTCGAAGCCGCTGCCGCCGTAGACCATCGCCTCGTGCACCTCGGCCATGCCGCCTTGGCCGATGCGGCGCAACAGGCGATAGGGTCCAACCTGTGACAGGGGCTGATGGACGGAGGCCCGCTCAGACATCCCCTCTAGTCTATGCGACTCTGCGCGGGGTCTATGCAAAGCAGGTTGAGCCGGTCATAGTTGCCTCATGTCGCACCTGCATCACAAATCCCATGCGCCCAAGGTGGTCCGCGTGTTCGTGCTGACCATCTCGGATACGCGGACGGAAGAGACCGACGAGGGCGGCAAGCTCGGGCGTCAGCTGGTGCGCGCGGCGGGGCACGAGGTCTCTGGCTCGGCCATCGTCAAGGACGACGCGGCGGCGGTGCGGGCCTGCATCGCCGAGGTCGCGGCCCGGGGAGCTGGCGAGGGCGGGACCGATGTCCTGGTCAGCACGGGCGGCACCGGCATCTCGCGTCGCGACAGCACCTATGAAGCCATCGCCGAGCTCCTGGCCAAGCGGCTGGACGGCTTCGGCGAGCTGTTCCGCATGCTGTCCTATGCCGAGATCGGCTCGGCTGCCATGCTGTCGCGCGCCGTCGCTGGTCTGGTTCGCGACAGCCACTTGGTGGTCTTTGCCCTGCCGGGCTCACCCGCGGCGGTGCAGCTGGGTCTGGAAAAGCTGATCATTCCCGAGCTTGGCCATCTGCGCTTCGAGGCGCGGCGATGAGCGAGACCGCAGCCGCAGACGCCGCGACCCCGGTCGCGCTGGGCGGCGCGCTGCCCGACGAGGCGCGTCGCAGCGCTCGCCATCTGCCGGTCCTAGGCCATGGTCTTTCCGACAGCCCGACGAGCGCCGCGCCGCTGCGCGCCATGCAGGACGGCCAGAATCGACCGATTGTCTATGTCCGCATCTCGCTGACCGACCGCTGCAACTATCGCTGCACCTACTGCATGCCGGCCGAGGGCGTCGACCTCGTCAAGAAGACCGACATCCTCAGCTTCGAAGAGATCGAGCTCTTGGTGCAGGCGCTGATGCACGTCGGTGTGCGGCGCGTGCGGCTGACCGGCGGCGAGCCGACGATCCGCAAGGATCTGGTGGCCCTGGTCGAGCGGCTTGGGCGCTTGGGTCTGGACGATCTTTCGCTCTCGACCAACGGCGAGCGCTTGGCTGAGCTGGCCGCTCCGCTGCGGGCGGCCGGTCTGCATCGCTTCAACGTCAGCATCGACACGCTTAACCCCGAGCGCTTCGCGCAGGTGACGCGCCGCGGCCACCTCGATCGCGTGCTGGCGGGGCTGGAAGCGGTGCGCGCCGCCGGCTTCCGCCACACCAAGCTCAACGCCGTGGCCATGCGCGGCTTCAATGACGACGAGGTCGGCGACCTGTGTCGCTACGCCTTCGACCGCGACTTCCTGCCGCGCTTCATTGAGCTCATGCCGATGTCGGAGGGCGCGCTGTTTTATCCCGGCACCTTCCTGCCCGCCGCCGAGCTACGGCAGATCCTGGTGCGCGAGTTCGGTCCGCTGCTCGCCAGCGACAGCTCAAGCGGCGACCCCGTGCCCGGCGTCGGTCCGGCCCGCTCGGTCTTTGTGCGCTATCGCGACAAGGTCCGCCGCGTCGGCCTCATCTCGGCCGTGACCGAGCCGTTCTGCGACACCTGCAACCGCGTCCGCCTCTCGGCCACCGGCGAGCTACACGCCTGCCTGGCCTACGATGACGCCATCGATCTGCGACGCATCCTCCGCAGCCCCGAGCTCGCTAGCCTGCCGCCCGCCGCCCGCTTGGAAGCCGTGATCGCCGCGGCCCAGGCCGGCCTGACCCGCAAGCGCGACGGCCACGTCTTCTCCGCCACCGGCTGCGGCGGCCCACAGAAGCACATGGTCTCAATCGGCGGCTGAGCCGACGCCTTGCAGCGCTGCTTGCCGAGTCGATGGCTTGGCCGTCCTCGTGGCGCTGCGGTGCAGCCCCTCTGGCCGAGCGCCTGCGTCCGCCCCTGGGCCACGTAGCCGCCCCGAACATCAGCCGACTCCTGAGTCCATCTCCAGCGTTCCGGCTCCGCCAAGCCCGACGACACTAGCCCCTGTAGGGAGACCTGCCCAGGGCGCGGTTTTTCATAGGGCTCGCGTTTTCAGCCGTCAAATCCGCAGCTCCGTTCGCGCCCACTGCCCGCCCAGCGACTGCAAGACCGCCCAATTCCCAAGCGCTCGCGAGCGAGCCAGCTAGGCACACGCGGGACTCGGAAGAGCGGGTGCTCAAAGGGGCCAAGAGGCGGCCTAAGAGCGCCCAACCCTTGCTGCTCTACGCGCTGGTCGCCCATCGACTTCGTCGCTCATCGACGTGGCCGCCTGGCGCGCCGGGACGAGAGTGGCTTGACCCGGTGAGTCTGCACCGGCGAAGATGTTCTAACGGAGGTGTATCCCCTGTACCTGTGCGAGGCACCATGACCGCCAGCCCGCGTGTGGTAGAAGGCACGGAGTTTGGCTCGTACCGCGTGCTGCGCAAGCTCGGCGAAGGCGGTATGGGTGCGGTGTTCGAGGCGATCCACACCTCCATCGGTCGACACGCGGCGGTCAAGATCCTGCACCGCGAGCACTCGGTCCGCGAAGACTTCGTGCAGCGTTTCTTTAATGAGGCGCGAGCGGTCAACGTTATCGACCACCCCGCCCTAGTCCAGACCTGGGACTTCGGTCAGACGGCCGACGGCACCGCCTACATGGTGATGGAGTTTCTGCGCGGCGAGTCGCTCGGCAAGCGGATCAAGCGCGACGGTACGCTGCCGATCGCGGAAGCACTCGACATCGCGCGGCAAATCGCCAGCGCCCTCTCCGCCGTCCACGAGCGCGGCATCGTGCATCGGGATCTCAAGCCCGACAACATCATGCTGGTGCCGAACGCCGATGGCTCGGGGCGGCTTCTGCCTAAGCTGTTGGACTTTGGCATCGCCAAGCTGATGGAGGGCAAGCAGCCGGGCGACGTGCAGACGCGGACCGACGCGGTGCTAGGCACGCCCGCGTATATGTCGCCGGAGCAGTGCCGCGGCGCCAATCGGGTCGATGGCCGCGCCGATGTCTACTCGCTGGGTGTCATGCTCTACGAGATGCTGGGAGGTCGGCGGCCGTTTGTCGCCGAGGGCTCGGGTGCGGTGTTCGGCATGCACATGTATGAGGAGCCGATGCCGCTGCGCGAGCGGGCGCCACACATTCCGGAGGGCGTGGCAGCGCTGGTCCATCGGCTGATGGTCAAAGATCGCAACCTGCGCCCGACGGCCAGCGAGACCACCCAGCTGATCGGCCAGCTACTCGACGGCGATCTAAGCGCGACGCCACAGCTGCCCTCGCGCTCCAGCTTCCGCTCGCTGATTGCTCTGGTGCGCTCGCCGGGCGAACCCTCGACCCTTGGAGGCACGGCGGGCGAGAGCACTGGCTCTGGTCGCCGGCGGGCCCGCTGGCTGCCCATCTCGCTGGCCGCGGCCACCCTCGGCGTGCTCTTGCTCTCCGGCAGCCTGCTCTGGCTGCGGGGACGCTCGACGCCAAGCCCAGCCGAAAAGCTCCTGGCTGATGCTCCGGCTGGCCCGGCTGCCACCTCAGCCTCGGCTGCCAGTCCCGACCCACGCAAGGTGGTGTTCAGCATCAGCAGCACGCCGCCGCGGGCCGAGGTCGTAAACCAGCAGACCGGCGAGGTGCTCGGCCTGACGCCACTAAATCACCAGCGGCTCGCCGCGCCTGGGCCGGTGCTGCTGCTGTTGCGGCAGCCCGGCTACCAAGCCGTTGAGCTCTCGCTGGATGGCGACAGCAACCACCAGATCGAGCGGCGCCTGGCGCCTGTGCCGCGCTCTGGCTCGCGCGGTCCGCTGAAGCGCAGCAGCCCGGCTGCCACTGCCACCCCCGGCGCAGCCAAGCCCGGCTCGGCAGCAAGCAAGAAGCCGGAGGCGCCTCGTGCCCCCAACGCCTCGCGCCCCACCTTCCGAGACATCCTTGAGAAATAGCCACCTCAGCCTGCTTCTGTTCTGTCTAGTCTTGGGACTGCCCAGCCTGCCCGCCCGCTGTCGCGGCGAGTCCGGCAAGCCCGCGCCCACGGCGAGCGAAGCGGCCGCAGCGAGCGCCGCCCCCTCGGATAGCGGCGACTGTCTAGAGGACATCGAGTGCCGAAGAATCTTTGAGAGCGCCCGCCGACTGTCCGAGACGCAGCAGTACAACGCGGCGCTCACCGGCTATCAGAACGCCTATGCACTGCGCCCATCGCCCTGGCTGCTCATCAACATCGGCCGCGTGCAGCAGAAGATGGGGCGCTTGGCCGATGCGATGGCCTCGTTCCAGCGCTTCCTGAACCAGCCCGGCCAGCAGGCGCCGGAGGCTGTGGCGGCAGCCCGCGAGTACTTGAAGCAGGCCGAGAGCGATCTCGCCGCGCAAAAAGAAAAAGAGCAGCGTCAGCCGTCTTCGCCAGGCGCCGTCCCGCCGGCCACCGTCCCGCCGGCGGCCGAGCCGCGCTCGACCCCCGCGAATGAGGCGCTTGCAGCGAGCAGCGCTCCCAGCGAGAGCGGCGACTGCCTAGAAGACAACGAGTGTCGCAGTACGTTTGAGAGCGCACGCCAGCTATCGGACGCGCAGCAGTACAACGCGGCGCTCACCGGCTATCAGAACGCCTATGCACTGCGCCCATCGCCCTGGCTGCTCATCAACATCGGCCGCGTGCAGCAGAAGATGGGGCGCTTGGCCGATGCGATGGCCTCGTTCCAGCGCTTCCTGAACCAGCCCGGCCAGCAGGCGCCGGAGGCTGTGGCGGCAGCCCGCGAGTACTTGAAGCAGGCCGAGAGCGATCTCGCCGCGCAAAAAGAAAAAGAGCAGCGCCAGGCGCAGTCACTCTCCGCCGCTCCGGCCGAGTCCAAGCCGGTGTACAAGCGCTGGTGGTTCTGGCTGCTGATTGGCGGCACAGCAGCCGCCGCAGCAACGGCCGTAGGCGTTGGGGTGGGGGTCAGCGCGGGCAGCGCGGGTAGCGCGGCGGAACCGGCACGGGCCCCGTTTCATATCGCCTTCTGAGCCGAGCGAGTGCAGCGCTGCCTTCATGGGGGACGGTTCTGGAGCCCCCAGATCCGGCCAAGCCGGAGGAGCCTCCCCCTCAGTGACGTAAAGACTTCAAGCCACCCGATGGAGGGACCATGTCGATGCCCACCCTGCCCCTGTTGAGCTGGCGAGCGCTGCGTCGGCCACGTGTGCGCCAACGCGTGGCTCCCGGCCTGTCGCTGGGCACGTCGCTTGGCCCACCTCGTAAGCGGCTTGCGGCGCTGTTGATCGTCGCCGTGCTTGGGCTGGTCGGCGCCACCTGTGGCCCGCGCAACCTAACGGCTCCGTTTCTCGATATCACGGTCAGCGCCATTCCCATCACCACTACCCAGCTGCAGGTCGATGCCAGCCTGGGCGGCAAGACGCGAACTGAGAGTGCCAGTGGGGGCAGCTTCGGACGCTTCACCGTCAGCCTGCCCGAGGAGGCGCGCGGCCGGATCGATCTGCAGGCCACGGCCCGCGATGCCGGAGGCTGCATCGTCGCGCTCGGCCAGCTGAGTATCGAGCTCGTCGCCAACGAGGTCTATGCCCGGACCTTGACCCTTGCGGCCAAGCAGCCGCCCCTATGCGCTGCGGCTGGCATGCTGCCGGTCACGCTGAACAAGGTCGGTGGCGGTGGCGGCGTGATCAGCGCGACCCCGAGCGCGCTCACCTGTGATACCGCCTGTCCCTCGAAGATGGTGCAGCTGGACACCGGCACGGTCATCACCCTCAGCGTTGACTCGCTGGCCTCTGGCCCCGGCTGGAGCTCGACCTTTGATGGCTGGACGGGCGACTGCAGCGGCACGGGAAGCTGCATGATCACCTTGTCGCAAGCCACGACGGTCACCGCCCGCTTTACCTGTCACGGCTGGTGCCCCGAGACCATGCCGGGGGAGACCACAAACCTCAACGCGGTCTGGGGCTTCGCCAGCAACCGCGTCGTCGCCGTTGGCGATGGGGGGCGCATCCTGCAGTGGAACGGCATGACCTGGCAGCGCATCAACTCACCGGTGACCGCCAGCCTGCGCGGTCTGCACGGGATCACCGGCGGGATCGGCTATGCCGTCGGCGATGCCGGAACGATCCTAAAGACCACCAGCTCGGGCGACAGCTGGTCGGTGATGACCAGCACCACGACCGCGAACCTGCGCGGGGTGTGGGCCGCGGAGGTCGCGGCGATCTATGCCGTGGGCGATCCCATCGGCACCAGCAATCCCTGGCTAGCGTCGGACGGCACCACCTGGGCCGCAGTCAACCGCAGCAACAGCAACTTCGCCTGGAACGCGGTCTGGGGAGCGGACTCGCTTAACTACTTCACGGCCGGCAACGCCGGCAAGAGCGTGCGCCACAACCCCTACCTGAACCTGCCCGACGCTGCGACCGATCTCTATGGGCTGTACGGCAACACCATCAGCACCATGACCGCGGTGGGTCGCGGCAGCACCCTTTTGCGCTACAACCCGACCGGCCCTGGCTGGACGCCGATGACCAAGCCAGGCGGCACCGGCATCGTCGTCCTGCGCGCCATCCACGGTGCCTCGGACAACGCGATGTTTGCGGTCGGGGACAGCGGCACGGTGTGGTTCTTTGATGGCACCAGCTGGACCGTCGAGACCTTCCCCGTCGCCAGCCAGCTAAACGACGTCTATGTCGTCTCTAGCAGCGAGCTCTATGTGGTCGGCGACGGCGGCCTCATCTACCACAAGAAGCCCTAGTCACGTCCCAAGCGCAGAGCGCCAGGCATCGGGACTGCGTCACCCGGCGCGGTGCAGACAGCGGGTTTTGCGCTTTCGCTGGGGCGACTTGGCGCGATAGATTGCGCTCCTCTTGCAAGGAGGCTGCATGCGCGCGCACTTGGATGTTTCCTCGTCGGCCAATCGACTGGTCAGGCCGTCGTTGACCGGGCGGGGGCTCGGCTTGGTCCTGCTTGTGGGCTGGCTCTTGGGCGTGGGCTGCGGCAGCTATTCACCGGCCCGCGGCACGCCTGACGATCCCTTCGATCCCGGGCCGCGGCCGCTGGGGACAGGCTATGGTTCGGGCTCCGGCGGCATGGTCAAGGATCCCGATCCGCCGCCCAGCTGTGACGAGTCGCTGCGCCGCTGTCCGCGCGAGTTCCTTTACAAGGGGACGATGGCGGTTCCGAGCAAGGGCGACGAGCGCTCGGTCGAGCTACGCGGCGACTATCGCGCCGGGGCCTGGATGGCCGGCGATCCCTTCTCGTGGGACGGCAAGGTCTGGCGAGCCACCGTCGAGCTGCCCTGGCAGGGGCGCTTTCTTTACAAGATCCGCATCGTCGATTCGGCCGGGATGGAAAAGTGGATCGCCGATCCCGAAAACCCGCAGAGCGAGCCGGATGGCTTCGGCGGCATGAACTCGGTGGGTATGGGCGGGACCTGCAGCAAGTGGACCTGCGCCGCGCCGACGCCGACCTGCGAAAAACCCTCGACCGGCAGCTTCGACTGGCGCGACGCCGTCCTGTACTTCGTCTTTGTCGACCGCTTCCGAGACGGCAACCCGGCGAACAATATGCCGTCTTCGGCTGGCGGCCTGGATCCCTCGACCAACTGGCTGGGCGGCGACTGGGCCGGTGTGACGCAGAAGATCAAGGACGGCTACTTCGGAAGCCTGGGCGTAAACGCACTGTGGCTGACCGTGCCGATGGATAACACCGACGGCACGGGGCTGGGCGATGACGGGCGTCTTTACACCGCCTATCACGGCTACTGGCCGCGCGATCTCGACAAGACCGAGCGGCGCTTTGGCACCATGGCCGAGCTCAAGACGCTGATCGACGAGGCCCACAAGGCGGGCCTGAAGATCCTCATCGACTACGCCATGAACCATGTGCACAAGGACTCGCCGCTTTATGCCATGCACATGAGCGATGGCTGGTTCAATCCGCTCGACCTCGGCGGCGGCAAGCAGTGCATCTGCGGCTCGCCGGAGTGCGGCTGGGACGATCCCAACAAGGCCAAGGTCTGCTGGTTCCGCGACTACC
>CAZVMD010000176.1:0-14480 GCA_964628555.1 uncultured Myxococcales bacterium
CAGCGGACTCTTAATCCGTTTGTTGTAGGTTCGACTCCTACTGGGCTCACGAAGAAGACGGGAAACCAACAGAATAGCAGTAGTGAGCAATCGCTAGATTGCTTAATAGTCTGTTCGCCGAGTCTTCAAGTTTCCAAGCGCCACAGCAAATCAGCTGTGGCGTTTTTATTTGTATCTGAGTATGTTGCGATGGCCGCGCGAGAGTGGCGGAACTGGCAGACGCACCAGACTTAGGATCTGGCGCCGTGAGGCGTAGGGGTTCGACTCCCCTCTCTCGCACTGATGGGACGCACCTACCCACGTGCTCGTTCGAGGCTGTTCGCTGTGCTGCTGGGGGGCAGCGGAGTGCTCACGCTCCTATCTGGCGGGCCCGCCGCGGTGCTGCCCAGGCTGGCCAAGGCCGAGAACACCAAGAGCCTGGCCGAGGTCCTGCGCGACGATAGCGCCTCTGGGCTGCGGCTGAGCTTCAGCCTGGCGCGAGGTCAGCGCCTCGACATTGAAGGGGGCACCGCCACGCTGCTGCGCTGTCCTGAGGCTGTCGAAGCCGCCTGTACGCCCGTCGGCACCCCACTTGTGCTCAGCGGCGGGGAGCGGGCGCAGCTTGTCTCGCGCTTGCGGGCCAGTGAGCTAGCGGGGCTGCAGAGCACCGAGACGCCGCTGCCGAGCGATCGCACGCTGACGCTGGCCTTGCGCGCGCGCAGCCTGGGGAGCTGGCGGCTGCCGCGCAGCGAGTTTCCGGTGCCGCCCGATGGGATGGCGCTGCCCGATTTTCTGGATGAGCTGGGCCGGCGGATCCAGCAGGCCAGCGAGGCCCGCAAGCCTGTCGCGGTGCCGCAGACACTTGACGAGCTGCGAGCGCTGCGCCTGCAAGTGAAGCTGGAGCCGCGCCGTCGTCCAGGTGGACTGCTAGTGATCGAGGGCGGCAAGCTGCGCGTGCAGCCGCAGGAAGGCTTTGTGCCGCGTAACCCAGCTCCAGCACCGTCGCTGCGCGGGCTGTCTGCGGCCGAGGAGCAGCAGCTGCTGGCGGCGCTGCAGCAGGCCGGGCTTGACACCCTCGACGGGCGAGTCGAAAAGCGGGCTGAGCCGGCCATTGGTGATGACGATGGACGCGTTTTCACGCTGCACTTGCTTCCGTCGGAAGGCGGCTCGGGTACAACGGGCCAGCCGCGCGGGCTGCAGCGCTATGTCGCCGATCTCCGTCGATCATCCGCGGCGCCGCTGGTCGAGCTGGTCGTCTCTTGGCTGACGACAGCAACCGTAGCAGCGCCTAGTGAGAAGAGCGGCAGGCGATCGCCGCATCCGCGCTAACCGAGACGGGCTGACTAGGTACAGCATCGGGCTAGGCGGGCCCGGCCCTGGGCTGCTGAAGTGATGCTCTGCGATGTCGAGGACACGCAGGGGCTCAGGTCCTGGCCGGTTGGCTGGGAGCCGCAGCCGGCCTTGGCGGTTTGATATCCACGGTGGGGGCACGAGCATGGACGCCATGGGGGGGAATGGCGAGAGCGCGATAGTCGCGGCTGAAGCCTGGGACAAGCTGGCCTTGCTCGACGTTGAGTCGGCGGTCAGCCGCATGCTGGGCAGTCGCTCGCTGTACATCTCGATGCTGGAGATGTTTCGTACGCAGCTTCTGACCGATATGGAGCTGGTGCAGCGGGCGCTGGGGGAGGGCAATCATCGCGAGGCCCTGCGGCTGATCCACTCGACCAAGGGGGCTGCGATGATCCTTGGGGCAGACCGCCTTGGCGCTCGCTCCGAGGCGGCCTACACCGCCGTCAAGGGCGCCGAGGCAGAGGGGATTGGCGAGGCGCTGGCCGAGCTCCTGCACTGCGCCGCGATGACGCTGGGGGCGGCCGAGGAGTTCCTACGCAGCAGCTCAGGTTGAGAAGGGTAGGGAACAGACCGTCGCGAGCTGGCCGGTGGGCTGGTCGCCTTCCGCCAGCAGCTCAAGCTGGGTCCCAACCTCCCACTGCGAGCGGTGCACGTAGCCCAAGGCAATCGGGCCGAGTCGGGGCGACTTTACGACCGAGGTCAAGGTAGCGGCCAGCGGCCGATCGCCAGCGCGCAGCTTAGTGCCGACGGCAGGCAGCGGGCCGGCGGGCAAGCGCAGGCCGCAGAGCTTGCGGTTGAGGTGGCCGCGGTCACGCAGCCGGACCACGACCTCTTGCCCGAGATAGCAGCCCTTGCTGAAGCTCACCGCGTCCTCCATGCCGGCCTCTGCGGGCATGCGATCTTCGTCGAGATCACGGCCATACTCGGGCAGGCCGGCCTCCACCCGCAGCACCTGATAGTCGTCGAACGAAAGCAGGTCGGCCCCAGCTGCAGCTAGGCGCTGCTCGATCGCTGCCAGCGCCGCCGGGCTGCCAAACAGCTGAAAGCTCGGCCGGCCGAGCGGTGCGACGGCTGCGACAAGGACGGGACCGTCTGAGCTCGTTGCGCTGAGGTAGGCGTAGCGCGGCAGGCCGAGAAGAGCACTCGCGCTGAGATCGGCGAGCACCTGCCCAAGCTGGGCCGCAGCGCCCTCGCCAACGATCTGCAGCGCTGCGCTGCTCGCGCTGACATCCTCGACGGTGGCATTGTCCATGATGAGGTGACGTTCGAGCGTGCGCTGCACGCCCTCGCGGGCCGCCGCAACCAGGGTCAGGAGGAGCCCCGCCTCACCCTGGTCGTAGATCACGAGGTCGCCGACCAGCTTGCCCTTTACCGATAGCAGGCAAGCGTGGCAGCCGCGGCCCGGCACCAGGCCCTGCACGTCGTTGCTGACCATGCCGTGCAGGTAGCGTCGGGCATCGGGCCCGTGGACGCGCAGCCGAGCCTGATCGGTCGAAAGCGAGCGTAGGCGGACAGAGGGTTCACTCATCACTGCGTCTCCAGCGCCCGGCTGCCCAGCCAGCTGGCGGGTAGACCGAGCGTTCGGTCTAGGGCTTGGGGTGGGCCATCAGGAAGTCGTAGATCGCGGTCGGCCAAAACGACGTAAAGGCCGGGACATGGCTGCCGCCCTCAATTGTCCACAGCTCGACGGCGCCCGTCGCTGGACAGCCGCCGTACTGTTCGATCTTGGTCTCGGCGCCGGGCAGCACACCTTCCAGGTCGAGCCGCTTGCCGGCGTAGTCTAGGCGTCCGGTGCAGCCGTTGCGGTTGGCCCAGATGCCGACGGTCTCGCGCGCGCCGGGATACAGCGGCCCGCCGCCATAGGCGACCAGGCCATCGCGGTTGCCGTGGACTTGCAGCACCGACACCTTGTCGGTTGGCGTGCAGCGGGTGGCATCGTTCCACTGCGCCCCGGCCAGGCTGACGATGCCGGCGATCTTGCTGCTGCGATCGCAAGCCATGCGGTGCGACATATAGCCGCCGTTGGAGTGGCCGACTAAAAAGACCCGCTTCTTGTCGACGTTGTAGCGGCTGGCCATATCGTCGATCACCGCGCTGATGTAGGCGACATCATCCACCGTGCTGCCAAAGAAGTTGCAGCAGAAGTCGGTGGCATTCCAGAAGCGGATGCCGAGCGGGTTCTTGGTGCCGTCGGGGAAGGCGTACAGGAAGTTCTTCGACTCAGCGAGCGGCGCGAGATGCAGGATCAGCTCATTGATATCGCCGCTGGCGGAGAGGCCATGCAGCATGATCAGAAGCGGCGTCGGCTTGCTGGCGTCGTAGCGCGACGGGACTTTGTACTTGTAGGGTCGCGACATGATCGGCCCCGCCGTGCTCGGGGAGAGCTGGGCATCGGCCACCCCGTCATAAGGCAGCTCGTGCGGCACGACCACCTGCGGCGTCAGCCCCGTCGAGAAGGCAGCCAAGCCGTCCGGTGCTGACGGCGTGACCGCGGGCAGCGGCTCGCCGCAACCGAGCGCAAACAGTGACAGCGCGGCAGTCAGTAGCGATCCGGCCCAGCCTAGGGCGGCGGCGTGACGGGGGACATTCGGGAGGAAGCGTGGCATGGGGGTCTCCAGCAGCGAGGGGATTGAGCAGGCCAAAGCTCGACAGGCAAGGCATCCTAGGCGGGCGTCCGCCTAACTGAGAAGCACTAGCACGAACATGGCCCACGGCGCAGGTCAAACCAAGGGCCCGCGCCGCGCTAGGCACGCTCGCTCAGTGAGTCGACCAGCTCCTCAAGCGCGCCCCAGCGGACGCCGCGATCGCTGACCGTAAAGTGGCTGACGCCGGCCCGCAGGGCGATGCGCCAGAGGATCGCGGCTCCGGCGTAGATCACGTCGGCCCGGCGCGGATCGAGGCCCGGCAGCGCCCGTCGCTCGACCAGCGAGAGGCGGGCGAGGCGCGTCACCAGCTCGCCAAGCTGGGCCACAGTCAGCCGCAGGCCATCGACGCGCTCGCCGTCGTAGGTCGGCATCGCCGCGCCGAGGTGCAGAGACGCCACGGTGGTCGCGGTCCCGGCCAGCGCGACCAGCTCGCCCCGCGCTTCGGGTAGCTCGGCGATGGCCTGATCGATGGCGGAAAACAGGTCCTGCTGCTCGCGCTCACTCGGCGGATCGCTGCGGATCAGCCGCTCGGTCAGGCGCACTGAGCCGATCGGAACGCTGCGGTGAGCATGCAAGCTGCGGCCACTGCCGACGATGAGCTCAGTCGAGCCGCCGCCGATGTCGACCACGCTGCGCCAGCTTCCGCCATCGGTCTCGCTGCTGACTGCTGGGCCGCCACAGCTCTCGGCCACCGAGCGGTAAGACAGCCGCGCCTCTTCGTCGCCCCCGACCACCCGCAGCGGTACGCCGATGGTTGGCGAGGCCGCAGCCGCAAGAAACTCGCTGCCGTTTTGCGCCGCGCGTACCGACTCGGTGGCGATGGCCACGAGGTGCTCGGCGCCGGCCTCCTGAGCGCGGATGCGCTGTCGCTGCAGGGCAGCCAGTGCGCGCTCGATAGCGTGCGGCTGTAGGCGCCCGCTGCCGTCGAGACCCTGGCCCAGCCGCGGCATCTCCATGAAGTCGGCCAGCCGGCGCAGACGAGGATGGTGTCCCGGCTGCCAGTCTGCGATCAGCAGGAGGACGGTGTTGGTACCGCAGTCAATCGCCGCTAGCTTCATGCCGCGACGCTACCACACACGCTGGCCCTGCCCGTCGCCTGTCCTGCCTGCGAGCAGCCAGCACTGGGCCCGTCCAGCGGCTGATCCGACCAGCTGCCAGGGTGTCTGGGGAACAATGCCCCTTGGGGAGATTTTCTACAGCCGCGTCGCGCCAGGCCCGAGCACCGCCAGCCCAGGCGGGGGCTACGCCGCAGCGGGGAATTTCTCCGCAGCCGCAACCGGCCTGGGATCACCGCTCCGCCGACGAGGGACTGGCACGTTCCCTGCTGAGATCGCCGAGCGGGCATCATGTTCACCAAGCCGAAAAGCCTTGTCGTCTTCGCGCTGAGCGTCCTGCTCAGCGGGCAGCTGTCGCAGGGCTGTAGCTCGAAGGCGCACCCACAAGAAGGGGGGGCGAGGTTTCCGGTGACCAGCCCGCTGCGCACCGACACCGAAGCCACGCGCGAGTATGTGGCGCAGATTCGCGCGGTGCAGCACATCGAGCTGCGAGCCCTGGAGAGCGGCTACCTAGAGGGCATCTTCGTCGATGAAGGTCAGTCGGTGCGGCGCGGCCAGCCGATGTTCCAGATTCGCCCGGCGCTGTATCAGGCCGAGCGGCGCAAGGCGCAGGCCGAGGCGGCGGTGGCGCGCATCGAGTTTGAGAACACGCGCAAGCTGGCCAACGGCCACGTGGTCTCGGCCAGCGAGCTAGCGCTGTCGCGGGCCAAGCTCGACAAGGCCAACGCTGAGCTCGATCTGGCCAAGGTCCGTCTCGGCTTCACCGATATTCGCGCGCCCTTCGACGGCATCATGAACCGCCTGCAGGTGCGGCGCGGCAGCCTGGTGGAAGAGGGTGAGCTTTTGACCACGCTGTCTGACAACAGCCAGATGTGGGTCTACTTCAACGTCAACGAGGCCGAGTACCTGGACTACAAGTCGCGGGCCGGCAGCGGTGAGCCAGCGACGGTGAAGCTGCTGATGGCGAACGGCAAGCTGTTCCAGAACAGCGGCCGCGTCGAGACCATCGAGGCCGACTTCAACAGCGAGACCGGCACCATCGCCTTTCGCGCCACGTTTGAAAATCCGGCCGGCCTGCTGCGACACGGCGAGACCGGCAAGGTGCTGATGACGACGCCGCTGCCGCGCGCGCTTTTGATCCCGCAGAAGGCGACGTTCGAGGTGATGGATCGCAAGCTGGTCTTCGTCGTCGATGCGAGCGGCGTGGTGCACTCGCGCGCGATCAGCGTGGGGCTGGAGCTACCGCAGGTCTACGTCGTGCAAAGCGGGCTTACCGAGACCGATCAGGTCCTCTTGGAAGGGCTGCGCAAGGTGAAGGATGGCGATCACATCGCGACGCAGTACCTGGCTCCCAAAGACGTCATCGCCCACCTTGAAGTCCCCGCCAGCTAGCGCCGTCCTCGTCGAGACAGGGGTGCGATATGTTTGCTCGCTTTATTCATCGTCCCGTCCTGGCCATCGTCACGTCGCTGATCTTGGTCTTTATGGGCATCCTGGCGATGCGCGCGCTGCCGGTCTCGCAGTTTCCCGAGATCTCGCCGCCGCGCGTCATCGTCACCATTGCCTATCCCGGCGCCAGCGCCGATGTCTTGGTGCAGTCGACGCTGATTCCGCTGGAAAAAGCGATCAACGGCGTGCCGGGCATGAAGTACATCATCTCCGACGCCACCAGCGCTGGTGAGGCGACCATCCAGGTCATCTTCGACCTGAGCACCGATCCCAACCAAGCGGTGGTCAACGTCAAGAACGCGGTCGATCAGGTGATGAACCTGCTGCCGATCTTGGTGCAGCGCGAGGGCGTGGTGGTGTCGCGCGTGCAGCCCAGCATGCTGATGTACGTCAACCTCTACAGCACCGATCCCACCGTCGATGAAAAGTTCATCTACAACTACGCCAGCGTCAACCTGCTGCCGGAGATCAAGCGTATAAACGGCGTTGGTCGAGCGCAGATCCTCGGTAGCCGGCAGTACGCCATGCGCATCTGGCTCAAGCCCGATCGCATGCGCGCCTATAACCTCTCGACCGACGAGGTGATGCGGGCGGTCGGCGAGCAGAGCATCATCGGTCGCCCCGGTCGCACCGGCCAGAGCTCGGGCAAGCACGCGCAGGCGCTGGAGTACGTGCTGGTCTACCAGGGCCGCTTCAACAAGCCCGAGCAGTACGCCGACATCGTCGTGCGCGCCAAGTCGCACGGCGAGATCCTGCGCCTCAAAGACATCGCCGACGTGGAGCTGGGCAGCGAGTTCTTCGACATCTACTCGAACCTCAACGGCCACCCCTCGGCGGCGATCATGCTCAAGCAGAACTTCGGCAGCAACGCCAGCCAGGTCATCGCCGATGTCAAAGCCAAGCTGAACGAGCTTGAGTCGTCGTTCCCGCCCGGCATGACCTACGAGATCAGCTACGACGTGTCGCACTTTCTCGACGCCTCGATCGAAAAGGTGGTGCACACCCTGGTCGAGGCCTTCGTGCTGGTTGCGCTGGTGGTGTTCGTGTTTCTTGGCGACTGGCGATCGACGCTGATTCCGACGCTGGCGGTGCCGGTCTCGCTGATCGGTACGTTCACCGTGCTGTCGTTTTTGGGCATGACCATCAACCTGATCACGCTGTTTGCGCTGATCCTGGCCATCGGTGTGGTGGTCGATGACGCCATCGTGGTCGTCGAAGCGGTCCACGCCAAGATGGCGGAAGTGCACGTCTCGCCGTATCGCGCGGTGACCCAGGTTTTGGGCGAGATCAGCGGCGCCATCATCGCCATCACGCTGATGATGACCGCGGTGTTTGTGCCGGTGACGTTTATGACCGGCCCGGTCGGCATCTTCTTTCGCCAGTTCGCGGTCACCATGGCCACGTCGATCATTATCTCGGGCATCGTCGCGCTGACCCTGACGCCGGTGCTGTGCGCGATGATCCTGCGACGCCACGGAGGCACGACGCGACGCACGCCGATCGACCGGTTCTTGGCCCTGTTCAACCGCGCCTTCGATCGTGTCAGCGCCGGCTATGTGCGGGTCCTGCAGCGCATCGTCACGCGGCGCAGCGTGACCTTTGCCCTGCTGCTTGGCTTTTCGCTGGGCATCCTGCTTTTGACCGCGCGGCTGCCCAGTGGCTTTGTGCCCAACGAAGACCAGGGGATGATCTACGCCATCATCCAGACCCCGCCCGGCTCGACGCTGGAGCAGACCAACGAGGTGTCGCGGCGGGTGCAAGAGGTGGTCAGAGAAGTGCACGGCGTGCAGTCGGTTTCATCGCTGGCTGGCTACGAGGTGCTGACCGAGGGCCGCGGCTCGAACGCCGGTACCTGCCTCATCAACCTCAAGCCTTGGTCCGAGCGCAAGCAGTCACTGCACGCACTGATCGAAGAGCTTGAGCAGCGGACCAAGGACATCGGCGCTGTCGTCGAATTCTTCGAGCCGCCGGCCGTGCCAGGCTATGGCGCGGCAGGTGGCTTTGCCCTGCGCCTGCTCGATAAGACCAACTCCACCGACTATCAGGAGTTCGATCGCGTCAACCAGGCCTTCATGGACGAGCTGGGCAAGCGCAAGGAGCTGACCGGCCTGTTTACGTTCTTCGCCGCCAACTATCCGCAGTACGAGCTGGTCATCGACAACGAGCTCGCTATGCAGAAGGGCGTGTCGATCGGTCGCGCGCTTGAAAACCTCGACATCCTGATCGGCAGCACCTACGAGCAGGGCTTTATTCGCTTTGGTCAGTTCTTCAAGGTCTATACCCAGGCTGCGCCAGAATACCGTCGGCTACCGTCGGACATCCTGCAGCTTTACGTCAAGAACGACAAAGACGAGATGGTGCCCTACTCGGCGTTTATGAAGCTGCGCAAGACGCAGGGCCCCAACGAGATCACGCGCTACAACCTGTACAACTCGTCGGCCATTCGCGGCGGTCCGGCCGAGGGCTACACCAGTGGCGATGCGATTCGCGTGGTGCGCGAGGTGGCGGAAAAGACCCTGCCGCGTGGCTACGACATCGCCTGGGAGGGCCTGTCCTTCGACGAGGCGCGGCGGGGCAACGAGGCGCTGTACATCTTTCTGGTCGTGCTGCTGTTCGTCTATCTGGTGCTGGCGGCGCAGTACGAGAGCTTCGTCATCCCACTGGCCGTGATCTTCTCGCTGCCGGCCGGTGTCTTTGGCTCGTTTGAGCTCTTACAGCTGATGGGGCTGGCCAACGATATCTATGCCCAGGTGGGCCTGATCATGCTGGTCGGTCTGCTGAGCAAGAACGCGGTCCTGATCGTCGAGTTCGCGACGCAGAAGCACGCCGAAGGCTACCCTGTGGCCCTGGCGGCGATCGAGGGTGCCAAGGTCCGCTTTCGGCCGATCCTCATGACCTCGTTTGCCTTTGTCGCTGGTCTGGTGCCGCTGGTGCGAGCGACGGGTCCAGGGGCCATCGGCAATCGCACGATCGGGGGCTGCGCGCTTGGCGGCATGCTGTTCGGCACGATCTTTGGCGTCATCGTCGTGCCCGGCCTGTACTACGTGTTCGCGCGGCTCGTCGAAGGCAAGCAGCTGATTCGCGACGAGGAAGAGACGCCGCTGACCGAGAGCGGGGTTCACCATGCCTAGCTCGCGATGCCTGATCTGGCTAGCCCTGGGCGCGATCCTTTCTGTCGCCGCCTGCATCCCAGCCCTCCCCAGTGGCCCGGCCCGCGTCGCCAACCCCGCGACTCCGTCGAGCTATGGGGGAGCGAGCGACCGCGAGAACTCGGCGCAGCTGGGGTGGCGTGGCTTTTTCTCCGATCTCAAGCTCATCGCTTTGATCGACCTGGCACTGAAGAACAACCAAGAGCTCAACATCGTGGGGTTCGAGATCGAGATCGCGCAGAGCGAGATCATGGCGCGGCGTGGCGAGTTCCTGCCCAAGGTTGGGCTGCGGGTCGGCGTCGGCATCGACAAGGTTGGGCAGTACAGCAGCCAGGGGCAGAGCGACGACACAAACGGCGTGCCGGCCAACCTGCCAAACTTTGCTCTCGGGTTTACCGCCTCGTGGGAGATCGATGTCTGGTCGAAGCTGCGCAACGCCACCAAGGCCGCCACGCTGCGTTATCTGGCGACACAGGAGGGCCGGAACTTCGCGGTCACTCGCCTGGTCGGTGAGCTCGCCGAGGTCTACTACGAGCTCGTGGCGCTCGACGCGCAGCTTGCGCTGTTGGAGCAGAACATCGAGATCTTGCGCAGCGCTCTTCTGGTCGTGCGACTGCAGAAAGAAGCCGCGCGGGTTACCGAGCTAGCCGTCAAGCGCTTCGAGGCCGAGCTGCTCAAGAACCAGAGCCGACAGTTCGCCGTGCGCCAGCACATCGTCGAGGCCGAGACGCGCATCAACTTTCTGGTCGGTCGCTTCCCGCAGCCGGTCGAGCGCAGCGCGCAGCCGTTCTCGGAGCTCGTGCCTCCGATGGTGCACACCGGGGTGCCATCGCAGCTCCTGGAAAACCGGCCCGATGTGAAGCAGGCGCAGCTGGCCCTGGCCGCTGCCGAGCTCGATTTTCGTGTCGCCAAGGCTGGCTTCTATCCGTCGCTGGGCATCAGCGCGACGATCGGCATCCAGTCCTTCGATTTTCTCAAGCTAGTGTCCTTCCCGGCCTCGCTGGTCTATGGCCTGGCCGCCGACGTGCTGGCGCCGCTCATCAATCGGCGGGCGATCACCGCCAGCTACTTTGTCGCCAACGCCAAGCAGAAGCAGGCCGTCTTCCAGTTCGAGCGCGCCATCTTGGCTGGCTTCATCGACGTGGTGCGGCTGCTGGCCCAGATCGACAACCTGCAGAAGAGCTACGAGCTGCAGGCGCAGCAAGTGCAGAAGCTCAGCCAGTCCGTCGAGATCTCAAACCGCCTGTTCGCCTCGGCGCGCGCCGACTACATGGAAGTGCTGCTGACCCGTCGCGACGCCCTCGAAGCCCAGCTAGAGCTCATCGAAAACAAAAAGCGCCAGCTCACCGCCGCGGTCGGTCTGTATCAAGCGCTGGGCGGTGGCTGGCGGTAGTTGGATGGGAGGAGGCAGCAGGAGAGAGGAGGCGGCGCAGACTTAGCAGCTAGCGGCGCCGCCGGGGCAGACGCAGCCGGCGGTCTGGCCGGTGGCGGTGGTGTTGTCGAACCCGGCGGGGACGGCTTGTTCCTGCGTGCTGGCGTCGATCGACCACAGGAAGTTGATCAGGTCGGCGCGATCCGCGGCCGAGGTGGTGCTGTTGCTCAGGAAGTTGGGGTTGCCGGCCTTCCAGTGGTTGCCCCACTTCGCGTCGTTGAACAGCTCGTCGAGGGTCTTGGCTTGGCCGTGGTGGAGGAAGGGGCCGCCGACCTGCAGGCCGTACAGCGAGGGAGCGTTGTAGCCACGACGGCCCTGGGCGCGGTTGGTCATCATCGTGCCACCGCCGGTGGCGACGGCATCGCGCGGCGGGGCGACCTCCAGGCCGTTGGTGCGGGTCACATCGCCGGGGACACCGAAGGTGCCGACCTCGCGGATGTTGCAGGTCAGCTGACCGGGCGGCAGCGCGAACTGATCTTCCGTTGCATCGGCGGCATCAGGCCGCTGCAGCGAGATCTGCGTCATGTTCTTCGAGAAGCTAGCGGTGTTGAGGTTCGCGCTCGGGGCGCTGTAGGCAGTCGTGGCTTGCGTGGCCATGGTGTTGGTCGATGGGTTGTAGAAGCGTCGCGACACCGTCCAGCCGGCTCCGCCGTGGCACTTCACGCAGGCAGCCTGGGCCGCACCGAACAGCGCCGCACCGCGCGCCACCGAGGCGGCATCGAGGAAGCGGCGGCCCTTGGGGGGGCGGATGGTCTTGGAGTACTCGTTGATGTCATCCCAGTCGTTGGGAGCGCAGGCGCCGGCTTGCATGGCCAGCAGCGCGTTGGAGGCACCGAGGAAGGCGTTGGTGGCGCTGCGCACCTCGCTGGCCAGCGTGCCGCAGTTCATGGTGGTGATGGCGCCCAGGCCACCCGAGGTGCCGCGGGTGTTGGCCTCGAAGTCGTGCATCTCGTCGATGATCGCGGTCCAGTTGAAGATGCGCTGCTTCTGCGCGCCGGGGCCGTGCGAGAAGCTGCCGTCCATCGAGGTCGACTGGCGCGGACCGGCGGCGAAGATCCAGGTGATATTGTCGGTCAGACCGTCGGGGTGACAGGTGCCGCACGACGACCAGGCCTGGCCATGGCCGGTGGCCATCGGCGGGTTCATACCGGTGCCGTCTCCCGACCAGCGACCGCGGCCGGTAAAGAACAGGCGGCGACCGTGGTCGATCTTTTCGGCCGGGCTGCCAGCGGCGGCCAGCGGGGTCGAATCGACGACGGTCTCGACGGCTTGGTTGGTCAGGTCAAGCACCGCCAGGCGACGCGACACCCAACAGTTGACGTAAGCCTTCTGCGCCTTGGCAGCCATGACGATGCCGCTGGGGTTTTGGCACTGCATGGTGCCGGTGCCCAGCACATCGATCTGCTTCTTGTTGCCCGAGCCCAGGCCCGGCGGCGAGGCCGAGAAGTCGATGCGCTGCACCGCATCCCCGGCCCGCGACACGGCGTAGGCGATGTTGGTGCTGGGGACGAAGTCGAGATCGACCAGCTCACCGAGGAAGTTCTGCGGCGCCGGGAAGGTCAGGATCTGCTCGGTGGGATTGAACGTGCCGTTGCCGCCCAGCACCTGCTGCTTGGTCGTCAGGTCGCCAACGTAGACCACTGGGTAGACGTTGTTCTTCGAGTTCAGCGGCAGGGCCGGTGAGGCTGACACCGACGGGATGTAGATGCGGCCGTTGGTGATCGCAACCGAGTACAGCTGGTTGGGGGCGGTGCTGGCCTCAATGCCGGCGGCGGTGTTGGTAAACGGCGCGAGGGCAATCACACCCTTGTCGCTGCCGTCGAGCCCATAGAGGTGGACGCGACCCTGGCGGCCGTTGTTCTTGGCTTCGCCGTCGGGCTGCGGATCGCCGAAGAACTCGGGCACGATGACTAGCTCGTCGCCTTCGTTGCTGTCGAGGTTGTTGGTGACGGCGATGGCGCGCGGGTTGCGAACGCTGGCCACGAAGTCGGCCCGGGTCATCGCGGCGGTGTCGATGACCGATAGGTGGCTCTCGGCGTACTCAGCGACGAACAGCTTGCCGCCGAGCGGCGACAGGGCCAGGCCGGTGGGCTCGGAGCCCACGGGCACGGTGCCAGCGATGCTGGGGGCGTTGGTGTTGATGCCGGTGATCTTGACCACGGTCGCGTCGGCGCGATTGGCGACGAACGCCGTGGTGTTGTCCCCGGCGATGACCACCGCCGAGGGCTCGGCACCGGTCTTGAGCGTGGCCAGCTTTTGGTTGTTGGCGGTGTTGAAGAACGACACCGAGCCATCTTCCGGATTGACCATGGCCACGGTGGCATCATCGTCGCTGATGGCGACCGTGCCGGACTTAGAGACCCGCTTGCTGGGGGTCTGGTTCATCATCATCATCGTGTTCATCGACTCGCCCGGACAGCCAGCCGCGGCTAGCGCCAGACCGATAAAGGTCGCGGACATAAGCCTGGTCTTCATGCGCACTCCCCCTTGCCTAAGCGTCGCTGCCGGAGCGTCGGCCAAGCGCGAGACACCGCGCCTCAGCACTCGGCGATAGCCCACCCCTGCCTCGACGAGAAAAATGAAACCCGAGTATAGGGGGCGGCTGCTTCACGCAGATATTGCGCGATTTTATGGCCCTATAACCTGCGTCTATGGCAGGCCAAGCCGCCATCGCGACGACGGAATTTGCAGACTACGGCAGAGGCGAGAGGGGGCTGCGGGGCTGGGAAGAGGGCGCGGGAAAGCTCGGACGGGAGAGCGGGAGTGGAGAGAGCGGAGGCGTGGCTTACAGGCGCGGGACCTTGCTCATCGCCTGTCGCACCAACACCAGGGCCAGCAGGCCGAAGACGCCGAAGGCCACCAGGTCACCGGTGCCACCGAGCGCGTTCCAGTACTCGTGCCCGAGGTCGAGGCGGCGGGCCAGCGGATCGGCGAAGCCCTGCAGAAACGCGATGAGCATGCCCGCCAGCGAGCCACCCGCCACCAAGCCAGTGGCATACAGCATGCCCGGCCCAATGTCGGACTCAGCGGCGGCGACGCCATGGCGACCGCGCTGCTTCTTGCGCAGTCGGGTCACCAGCCAGCGCACCAGGCCACCGACGAAGATCGGCGAGGTGGTCGACAGCGGCAGGTAGGCACCGACGGCCCACGACAGCGCATTGGCCCCCGCTAGCTGCGCAACAAAGGCCAAGGCCACGCCGACCAGCACCGGGCCCCAGGGCAGCTGCTGGCTGAGCTGGCCCTTGATCATCGTCGACATCAGGACCGCCTGCGGCGCCGGGAAGCGCTCCGAGCCGATGGCGTGCGCCAGCCCGGGCACCGAGCGATCGAGGAGCAGCAGCGTCCCGCCAATCGCCAGCACCGAGACCAGCACGCCGATGATCAGGCCGATCTGCTGCTTGTAGGGCGTGGCGCCGACCAG
>CAZVMD010000177.1:0-9502 GCA_964628555.1 uncultured Myxococcales bacterium
CGCCGCAGCGCGCTGATGCGGGGACTAGACAATGCGGGGACTAGACGATGCGGGGCTAGGCGAGGTCGAACAGCAAGAGCTCGGCGCTGTCGAGGCCTTCGAGCTCGACGCGGGCCTCTTGCGACAGTGCGATGCCGTCGCCGGCCTCGGCTTCGCTGCCATTTACGCGGAGGCGACCGCGCACCACCTGCACCCAGGCGTGCCGGCCAGCAGCGAGGCTGTGCTCGACTCGCTCGCCGGCGGCCAGGCAGCTGGCATACAGCTGGACATCGCTGTGGATAGTCAGGCTGCCCTCGCGCGGCTTAGGGGCGGCGACCAGGCACAGGCGGCCCTGCTTTTCAGCCTCGGGAAAGTTCTTCTGCTCGTAGCCCGGCGGCAGGCCCGGCTGGCTAGGCTGAAGCCAGATCTGCAGGAAGTGCACGGGCTCGGTCTTGGACGCATTGAACTCGCTGTGCGTGACGCCGGTGCCGGCGCTCATGCGCTGGACATCGCCGGGGCGAATCACCGACCCGGTGCCGAGCGAGTCACGATGCTGCAGGCCGCCGGCGACGACGTACGACACAATCTCCATGTCGCGATGCGGGTGTGTGCCGAAGCCCTGGCCGGGCTGCACGCGGTCTTCATTGATCACCCGCAGGCTGCGAAACCCCATGTACGCCGGGTCGTAGTACGAGGCGAACGAGAACGTGTGGTGCGAGTCCAGCCAGCCGTGGTTGGCGTGTCCGCGCTGCTTTCCGGGCCGAACGATCAACATGGGAGGCTCCTTGTCGCTGGCTCGACGGGGCATCCGCCGCGGTCCAGCGAGGCTGCTTGAATGACTCCCAGGATGCGTCGCGCAATCCATAATTGGAATCGGCAATAGAATGATACGAATCATCAGATTTTATGATGGATGGGGCGGGCCGAGATCGCGCCTAGAGCCCCGCAGCCGCGGGCTTTTGGCGTACTCTGAATCTCTGCCCATCTGGCTCGTCTGACTGTTTACGCACTAAGAAAGGAACGCTGCCATGAAAGTCCAGACCCTCGCGCTTGCTCTGTCGCTGTTCCCCGCACTGGCCGCTGCTCAGCCCCGTCCGCAGGTTCGTCAGGATCGCCGTGAGATCCGTCAGGATCAGCGCGAGATCCGGCAGGATCAGCGTCAGCTGGCCGATGACCGCCGCGATGCTCGCCGCTTTGCCAACCTGCTCGCCGCCTTTGATCAGGCCAAGGCCGGTCCGCCGGGCGCGCTGGCTGGGGTGGATCAGCGAGTCCTCGCCGCGCTCAACGCCGAGATCGCGGAGTCGAACCGTGAAGCCGGCCAGAAGCAGGCTGAGGCTGGTCGCAGTCAGCTGGAAGCGGGCCGCGGGCGCCGCGAGCTAGCGGGTGATGTCGCCCGTGGCCAGCCGGTGCGCGCCGCCGACGATCGCCGCGACCTGCGCGATGACCGCCGCGACGCCCGCGACGATCGCCGCGACGCCAACCGCGAGCTTATGGACAACGCTCGCCTGCGCGCCCTGCACCAGGAGTACTCGACGCTGATGGCTCGCCCGGATCCTGCGTCGATGGAGCGCCGCCGCGCCATCCTGGTCGATCTGAACCGCATGGCCGCCGCCGAGATCCGCGAAGATCGCCGCGAGGTCCGCGAAGACAAGCGTGAGCTGCGCGAAGACCGTCGCGAGCTGCGTGAAGACCGTCGTCAGCAGCGCTAGCTCCTAGAGCTTCTGGCACTCCGAAAGCCCCGCCGCATCCTCCACCTGTCGAAAGCCAAAGCCGGTCCAGGCGTACACCGCGTGGAACCGCTTCTGCCGCGCCACCTGCGGATTGCGATGCACGTACGAGTCGCCGCGATGCAGCGCGCACAGAAGCTCGCGTCCGTCGGGAGCCGTCAATAGTCGCGCGTAGAGCAGGGGCCAGGACAGCGCCGTGCCGCGCCAGACATCGACGGTGCGCTCGCCCTTTAGGGCAAAGACATAGGGCCGCAGCGCTACCTCGTTGTCGAAGGTTGAGTACAGGCGGCGCAGCGCGAAGTAGTGCTGCTGGCCCAGGGAACGAAACGGCTGCACAAACAGCAGCGCGGCGCGCTGAGGATGGCGCTGCCACGCCGAGTCGACCTGCTGCTCGCCCGGCTGCCCAATCGATGACGACGGCGGCGAAGTCGCTGACAGGCGCAGCTGACAGCGCTGCTCGCTGGCTTCACCGGCTAGCTGTGGCAGCAGGCCGAGGAGCGGCGCGGTCGGGCTCGCGGCTCGTCGCTGCGTGCGAAACGTCCGACAGTCGAGCTGGTCCGGCGTCTGTGGGCAGCAGCGCAGCAGCCAGCCCTGGTGAGTGGCCGGCATCGGCTGATCGAACAGCAGGTTGCCCAGGCTGTAGTACTGCGCGAAGTCGGGCTGGCAGCTCGCTCCCCCGACCACATGCGGATGCGCGCCGACGACCAGCCGGGCGCCCCAGGCAGCAAACAGCTGACCGAGCTTGCTCTCAACGGGGCCGGGCTGCGGATCGTACTCGCGGCCCCAGTGGACCAGCAGCACGACCCAGGGTGTGTGCGCCCGGGCCAGCCCGAGGCGGAGGCGCAGCCGCAGCAGCGCCGCATCGACCTCGTCGGCCGAGCGGTTGATCAGGTTGAGCGCGAGCAAAGCCCAGCGCCGCTGGCCGCGCTGCAGCAGCGTAAACGGCGTCGATTCGTCGTCGCTAAGCGGTGCAATGCCAAGCTCGCGCAGCCGCGCTTGCAGGGTGGCGCGGGCCGCCCCGCCATAGTCCTGGCTGTGGTTGTTCTCTAGCCCGAGCGCGACAAAGGGGCTGGTCGCCAAGCGATCCAGGTGGCGCGGCAGGATGGGCAGACAGATGCCCAGCGGACTGCGGCAGGGACTCGCGGCACCGGCTGACTCGGGAAAGAGCGCACCTTCCAGGTTGCCCACCAGCCAGCGCTCGGTCTGGCTCGTCATCGGGGGGGCGCTCGGCGGCAGGTCCGGCTGCAGCCCCCGCCAGAGCTCGGCCCACAGCGCGGGCTGGTCGGCGACCTCGGCGATGCGGCGTGACAGCGAGACATCCCCGACGAAGCTCAAGCAGCCTGACGCATCCAGCGCGGGGGCGGCGCGCGCAGCCGATAGCCCACCGTGCAGCAGCGCCAGCGCAAGCGACAGAACCGGCAGTTGGCGGAAGGCGAGCATCGGGGGCGACTACTGGGGCCGCGGCGTCGGCTCGGCCTTGCCTGCCAGCTGGTGCTGCAGCGCCTGGGGAGTCCAGGGCAGCGGCGGATCGCTGCGCCGTCGCCAGGCGTCGTCATCGAGCGGCCGGTCGGCCACCAGCTCATGGTACGAGTACACGGCACCCGTCGCTGGCACCAGCAGGCCGCGGTCGGCAAACAGCCCAACCAGGAACAGCGGCTGGCCCACCGCCATGTGCAAGACCTGCCGCTCCGCCGAGGCGATATCGACAATCTTGGCGCTCGGCTCGGGCTTGACCAGCCCGGCATCCTGGGCCTGCGTCAGCAGGGTCTTGAACTTCACATAGGGGTGCTCGATCTGCCCCGAGAAGAACTGGATGCTGTGGTACTCGTCGCGGGTCAGGGGGAGGCCGCGTAGCTGGCGGGCCGCCATATCGGAAAACGCGTGCGCTTTCGCCGCGCTCTCGTCGAGGAGCTTGACCAGATCCGGCTGGTCGGGCAGCAGCCGGCCGGAGTGCCGAGCCAAGAGCGACAGCGTGCGCGACAGCTGCTCCCAGCCCTCGGGCAGCGGATCGACTGCGCCGCGCAGCGGCTCGCGCGTGAGCTCCTCGAAGACCGGCCCATCGCCGCCGCACTCGGCCGAGAGGTTTTCGTTGAGGAGCACGGTGGTGTGGCGATAGTTGGTCCAGCTGGCCAGCGCGGTCTGCAGCAGGCGCCGTCGCCAAAGCGCCGGATCGACGCCTTCGGGCACCGTGCGGTCGGAAGACAAGAGCTGGATCAGGCGCAGCCAAGACTCGGGCACCCGCTCGGCGGCAAGCGGTCGGGCAAAGCGGCGTCGCAGCCGCTCATGGGCCTCGCGCAGCCCGGGGAGCTGCGAGTACTCACTGCTCTGGATGGCCTGCGCTTCGTCGCTGCCGAGCGCAGTCAAGAGGTCGAGGCCACTGGGCAGCAGGCGTCCTGGCACCTGGCAGTCGGCGGGCAGCGAGCGGTGGGCGGTGACGCTGTGCCAGATCTCGCTGTCGATGCCGAAGGCCAGCGGCAGCAGGCGTGGATAGCTACGCAGGGCCGCCGGCACACAGTCGGCGCGGACATAGGCGGGCAGGGCGCGCTCAGGGTCGAACAGAAGCGGCAGGCGGGTCTCGAAGATCAGCGCACTCTGCGTCTCGGCCCAGGCCCGCCAGCTCTGTCGCAGCGCCGCATCCCCGTCGAGCAGGCGCTGCTCATCCAGCGACACGCGCAGCTCAGAGAGGTAGCGCACGGCGCGGAAATAGTTCTGCAAGGCCGGCGTGGCGGTGTAGGGACCGCGCGGATGGAACGAGGCAAAGTCGACCGGCGCCGCGCTGGGCACGGTGTGCAGGCTCGACTCGGCGGGCTTCTCGGCCAGGATGCGCTTGCCCTCGGGGTGCTCGTAGTCGCCCTTGAGCACCCGCTGTGCGACGCTGGTCAGCTGGCCGACCCGCGACAGCCCGCTCTGGCCGTGGCTGACCCGCTCAAGCTCGCGCAGGAAGCGACGCAGGCGCGGGATCGAGACTAGCTGCTCGGTGGCCATAAACGTCGCCTGGAAGCCCGCCGCCAGGACCTCTAGAAAGCCATCGATGCTGGCCAGAAGCGGCACCAGCGGCTCGGCGCCACACTCGCTGTACTCGACCCCTTCGTACACTTGATGTAGCTGCTCGGCGTTGGTCGTGGTGATGTACAGGCCGCGGCTGCGCAGAGCCGAGCGAATCTCGACGGTGTGATCCTTGCCGCTGCCATCGCGATAGCCGCGGCCACTGTTGCCAAGAAAGCGCACAAAAGCCATGCGCTCGCTGACCGCGCTGACCCGCAGTGCCTGATGGTCGCCGCGCTCGACGACGCCGACTAGGCTGCGGCCAGTCGGGGCGGCCACCGGCAGCAGGGCATAGTGCTGCTCGGCATCGCTGGTGGCAGTGGCCTGAGCTTGGGTCGGCGACTCGACCAGATCCACCCCGGCGCTGCCTTTTCTGAGCCGCAGGAGAAACGTGCCATTTGGGGTGTCGCGTAGCTCCACGCCGGCCGGCACGCTCAGCTTGTCGCTCTTTTCCGCCCAGTTGAGATGCTCGTAGGCCAGGCTGTGCCAGGCGCCGAGCTGATCGACGAAGAGCAGGCGGCCGGTGAGGGGATTGATGCTCATCGGCCGCGCCGAGCGCATGGGCAGCACGCGAACCCGCGCGACGGGATACTCACTCCCAGCGTTGAGGGTGCGGATCGCCTCGTCCGTGAGCGCACTTGGAGCGCCGCGCGGGGAGGTGACCTCATAGACGCGGCTGCCGTCGGCGGCGCAGGTCAGGATCTGCCAGTCTGACTTCGCTGCGGGGGCCGCCTGGCGGGCAAAGAAGACGCGCTCCAGGTCGCCGTAGCGCACGCCCGAGGCGACCAAGCTGGCCAGCCGGTTCTTGCTGCGATACAGCACCTGCCGCCCGGAGGCGCTACTTGCCGTCGCTGATACCGCAGGGCTGGGGGCAGAGGGGGCGAGCCGCAAGAGCTCAATGCGCCACTCGCTCGCCGCCTGCACAACGACAAACAGACCCGTGCCAAAGCGGCTCCATATCGCCTCCTGTACCGTCTCGCCGCTGGCAGGTGGGCCCGAGCCATCGCTGCGCAGCACGGCCGGCAGATCGTTTTCAAACCGCCACAGGTGCAGCGCGTGTTCGCCGCTGCGCAGGGCCAGCACCAGCGCCACCTGCTCGCCACGCGGGTCGAGATCCAGCGCCACCACCCGGCTGCCCGGTGGTAGCTGAACCTCGGTCCCGGGGCGCGGCGTGCGCAGCGGCCACAGCGGCCACAGCCGGTCCGCTTCCGCAACCGCTTCCTTATCTACTTTATTAGGTGGGTCTTGAAGTGGGCTGGCTCCCAGGTCGGCTGCACTGGTCGCCCGGCTGGCGCTGTCGCCCGTCGGGGCTGGCGCTACGCTGGGGCGGCTGGGCTCGGCGGTCGGGCGCGGTGATCCCAGGTCCGTCGCGGCTGCGCTCAGGCTTGGCCCGGCGGCGCTGCCGGCGTCGAGGACGCTGGTCGGGAGCGGTCGCAGCAGACGCTGCGGGATGCCGCGCTCGAATAAGAAAATAACGAAGAACGTAAAGCCGAGGCCCAGGACCAGTCCCGAGAGAACGCCCCGGTCTATCTGGCGAGTCATGCCCGCGCCTATCATCGCGCGATGCCTGGCCGCTGGGAAGCGCTGTGATACCGACTGGGGCCAGCCGGGGGGCGCCGCGCGCAAGTCCGCGATTTGCCAGGTGACCCGCCGCTCGGCCGCGATCAGCGACGGCAGTAGAGCTCGCTTGGTCAGGCCCGAGGCAGCGTCGAGAAAAAAATCGCCGCAAAAAATTGACCGATCGGATCGCCGTCGGACAATGGGCCTCATCGACGGAGGAGTGGAATGGCTCTGCTGGAACTCGACGAAAATCACAACCACGCAAAAATCAAGGTCATTGGCGTGGGCGGAGGTGGCGGCAACGCCATCAGCACGATGATTCAGGGGCGGCTCGAAGGCGTGGACTTCGTGGCCGCTAACACCGACTTGCAGGCGCTGGAGAGCAACCAGGCGGCGATCAAAATCCCGCTTGGTCAGCGGCTGACCAAGGGTCTGGGCGCTGGCGCCAACCCGGAGATCGGCCGGAGCTCGGCGGAGGAAGACCGCGACCACATCGCCGAGGTGCTGTCGGGCGCCGACATGGTGTTCGTGACGGCCGGCATGGGCGGTGGCACTGGCACTGGGGCGGCGCCGGTGATTGCCGAGGTGGCTCGCGAGCTAGGCGCGCTTACCGTCGGTGTGGTCACCAAGCCGTTCCCGTTTGAGGGCAAGAAGCGTCGCCGTCAGGCCGAGGAGGGCATCCTCAACCTGGCCCGCGCCGTCGACACCCTGATCACCATCCCCAACGAGCGGCTGCTGTCGGTGGCTGGGCAGAAGACGACGATGCTGGACGCCTTCCGCAAGGCCGACGAGGTGCTGCTCAACGCGGTGCAGGGCATCAGCGACCTGATCACCATTCCGGGCCTTATCAACGTCGATTTCGCCGACGTCAAGACCATCATGTCGAACATGGGTCGGGCGCTCATGGGCACCGGTCGCGCAGTCGGCGAGCGTCGCGCACTGGAAGCGGCGCAGCAGGCCATCAGCTCACCGCTCCTCGAAGATGTGTCGATTACCGGCGCGACCGGCATCCTGATCAACATCACCGGCGGGCCGGATCTGACGCTGTTCGAAGTCAATGAGGCCTCGTCGCTGATTCAAGAAGCGGCGGACGAAGAAGCCAACATCATCTTCGGCTCGGTGATTGATCCCAGCCTGACCGATGAAGTGCGCATCACCGTCATCGCCACCGGCTTTGACATGCAGGCCGAAGCGATGCTGGAGCCGGCGATCTACGTCGAGCGCGAGCGTCCCAGCCGCAGCAGTAGCTCGGTGCAGGTGCCGATCACCTTCCAGCGCACGCCCTCGGTCGAGGTGGCGCCAGTGATGGCCCCACCGCCGCCGCCTATGGCTCGCGAAGCTGCCGCCCCGGCCACTCCCGCCTCGGGACCGCGACGGGATCGCGTGGCAACGCCGGTGCCGGCGGCTCCGCCAGGCATGGCGGCCGGTCGGGCGGCCCGTATGGCGATTGGTACGCGCCTGAACTTCGAAGACGACGACTTCGATACGCCGACCTACCAGCGCCGCTCAGCGGCTGCCTCCGTCCGCGAGTAGCCCCCCGCCGAACGTCCCGCCTTCCCCCGCTCGCTCGTCGCCCGGTCCTCCGTCCTGGGTGGCTGGCGAGCCGCTCTTGACGACAGATCCCTACCCCAGCGACGATGGACTTCTGCGCCTCGGCGTGGGCCCGACGCTCGGGAAGTGCCAGGGCAGGACCCGCTCGACGCGCAGTGCAAGGGGGGCATCTGCCGATGAGCAAGAACCTGACGATCCTGCGCTGCGCCGGCCTTTTGGCTTTGGCGGGCGGCACCGCTCTTTTGCTGGCATCCGCTGGCCACTGTCCAAGCCGCCGCTGTCCCAGCGCGCCGAGCGAGCGAGCGAGCTTCGTACCGCCGGCCCTGACGCCGGTGCAGGAGCCGGGGCCCGAGCTACCGCTGCCGCTGGGGCCGTTTCGCGCCACGCTGCTCGGCGAGGGGATGCACCGCCTGCTGAGCCAGCTTGGCGGCGGCAGCCTGGGCGCGATGCGAGCCCGGCCGCTGGCCGGCGTGTACACCTACAACCTGGCCACGCCCGCCACGGTTCAGTCGCTGTATCCCGACGTCAGCTGGCTGCCCTCCTACTACACCCAGGGCGGCAAGTATCAGGACATCGCAACCACCGTCGAACAGTTCACCTGGCAGTCGCTGCTGCGCGACGGAATCATCGCGACCAACGTCCAGTACAACCCCGCGACGGGGAACATGACCATCCAGACCTCGCTGCCGAACTCAGCGGCGTCGTACTACGCCACGATGCATCCCTGGCTGATGACCTATGGCCTGCAGGCGCTCGGCGGTGTGCAGCAGTGTCAGAGCACATCGGGCTGCTGGGATCCGCACCCCGGCAACGCCCCGTGGGCGATGTTCCTGCCGTTCGGCCTGCCGCTCGTCAACCAGCTAGCCGTCTCGTTTCTGGACTATCCACCGTCGACCTCGCTGTCGTACGGCGACTATCTGAACAACTTCACGATGGATCGCTGGACGCAGGTCATGCAGGCGGTCGGCATTGCCAACCCGGTGCTGTATCAGACCACCGTCGATTCACGGCCGATTGCTGCGCCGGGCAGTGGTCAGACGAACTATCTGCCCGACGCCACGACCTACTTTAATGACCCCAACAACCACTACTACCTGACGCCGATGATCCTGCTTTTGACGCAGCCGCCGACCGCCTGGGGCAATCCGGCGACGCGGCCGGTGACCGTGCTCGGCAGTCCGGCCCGCACCGCCTGGGGCAAGATCGTCGGCCAGAACGTCAACGTGCTGTCGGTCGGCTCGACGGTGCTGCCCGGCTCGGTGCTGCCGACGCCGTGGGTGGCGGGCAATCACCCCGACGTGACCTCGTACCAGTGCTGCCCGGGCGATCCGAACAGCGCCTGCGCCGGCTCGTACAGCCTGGTGCCCGACGAGCAGATCGACTTTCAGGTGCTGTGCATCACGCAGCTTCTGTCGCTAAATCCCGGCATGGATCCCAACGCGGCAGCGTCGGCTTGTTACACCAGGTGGGGCCAGCCGTTCTCCAGCCTGTCGACAAGCTCGCAGCACGCGCTGTGCGTCCAGGCCAAGCAGGACTACGAGTACAAGTCGACAGGCCAGTGCAAGACCTCCAGCGATGCCGAGGCCTTCTGCGACTACTACAACAACAATCCCTGCCCGACGGGTGTCTACACCTGCAGC
>CAZVMD010000177.1:9602-14474 GCA_964628555.1 uncultured Myxococcales bacterium
GATGTTGATAAAGTGCCTGGATAGATGAGCAAAGACACCGACACCGCGATCCCGCGCCGCCGCATCTCGGGCTGGGGCGGACTTAGCGCGGAGGCCGACGAGCGCTTCGGCGAAGATCTGGCGGCGCTGTCGCAGGGGATGCCGCTTCTGCGGGGCCTGGGGCGCTCGTATGGCGACTCGTCGCTGCCGCCGCCCTCGGAGCCGCGGGTGGGCAACACCACCCTGGCCGACCGCCTGCTGAGCTTCGACCCGCAGAGCGGCGTGCTGCGGGCCGAGGCCGGCCTGTCGCTGCTAGAGCTAAACCGGCTGTTTTTGCCGCAGAAGTTCTTCGTCCCGGTGACGCCGGGGACGCAGTTCGTGACGCTGGGCGGCATGGTCGCCTCGGATGTACACGGCAAGAACCACCACGTCGCTGGCTGCTTTGGCGAGCACGTGCTGGGGCTGCGGATGCGGGTCGGTGATGGCCGCCTGATCGACTGCTCGCCGAGCGAAAACGCCGACCTGTTTTACGCCACGCTCGGCGGCATGGGCTTGACCGGCCACATCCTCGAAGTCAGCTTCCGCATGGCCCGCATCCCCTCGTGCTGGATCCTGCAAGAGACCGAGAGGCTGGCCAACCTGGATCGCCTGCTCGACGGGCTTTATGCCGCGGCGCAGGGCTGGCCGATGACCATGGCCTGGATCGACTGCCTGACCCCGGGGGCGGCGATGGGGCGCGGCATCCTGTATCGCGGTCGCTGGGCCGAGGCGCACGAAGCGCCGCAGTCGCCGCCTCGTCCCAAGCTGCGCCTGGGGGTGCCGTTTGCGCTGCCCAGCTGGGTCATGCAGCCGTGGTCGGTGCGGCTGTTCAACCTTGGCGTCTACTACAGCCATTTGGCCGAGCAGCGACGGGGCTTGGTATCGCCAGAGCAGTTTTTCTATCCCCTCGATGCGATCCGCAGCTGGAACCGTATCTATGGCGCCGCCGGCTTCACGCAGCATCAGGCGGTGCTGCCAGCCTCGGCGGGGCGCGACGCGGTGCGCCGCTACATGCAGCTTCTGACCAGCCTGCGCGCCGCCAGCTTCCTGTGCGTGCTCAAGGACTGCGGCCAGGAGGGGCCTGGCCTGCTGTCGTTTCCGCGCCCGGGGACGTCGATTGCCCTCGACCTACCGCTGCGGCCGGATACCCAAGCGCACATCGACCGCCTCAACGAATTCGTCATCGCCGAGGGTGGCCGCATCTATCTGACCAAAGACGGGCTGTCGCGTCCCGAGCACCTGCGAGCCATGGAGCCGCGCCTCGATGCCTTTGCCCGCGTCCGCGACGCCTGGGATCCGCAGCATCGCTTGCGCAGCCGACAGTCGGTGCGGCTGCTGGGAGACCGGCCATGAACGTGGTCATTCTGGGCGCCACCAAAGGCATGGGCCGGGCCCTGGCTCGCCTCTGCGCCGAGCGCGGCGACCGGCTGTTTCTGCTCGGACGGAGCGCCGAGGATCTGCAGCGCAGCGTGCAGGACCTGACGGTGCGCCGCCAGCTAGCGCAGCCGCACAGCCCGCCGCCCGGCTCAGCGGTCTGCGATCTGGAGCGCAGCGAGTCCTTTGCCCCGGCGCTGGCCGCCGCCACGGCCTACTTCGCGCCCGAAAAAATCGATGCCATCGTCGTCACCGCCGGCCTGTTTGGCACCCAGGCTCAGCTGGAAGCCGATCCGGTGCTGACCGAGCGCGTGCTGCGCGTGAACTTCGTCGCCACAGTGCAGTTCTGTGAAGAGGCGCGGCGGCGGCTCCTGGCTCAGGGCGGCGGCACGCTGTGCGTGTTTAGCTCGGTGGCTGGCGATCGCGCGCGCAAGCCGGTGGTGCTGTACGGCGCCAGCAAGGCCGGGCTGTCCGCGTATCTCGACGGCATCGACTTTAAGTTCGCCGGGCAGGGGCTGCGCGTGCTGTGCGTGCGACCGGGCTTTATCAAGACCGGCATGACCGCTGGCCTGTCACCGCCGCCCTTTGCCGGCGAGCCATCCGCGGTCGCGAACGACGTCCGGCAGGCCCTGCTGTGCCGCCATTCCCCGACGGTGCTGTACACGCCGCGCATCTGGCAGCTAGTGATGGCGACCATCTCGCTTTTGCCGCGCACGGTCATGCGCCGCATCCAGTTCTGACCCACCTCATTCGGCGAGGGCACACGAGCTCCCCATGTCTTTTCCCCTGACCTTGGCCGTCGAGCACCTGGCGAGCAGCGGCGGAGCGGCCCACCGCGCCCTGTTTCTGCACGGCATGCTCGGTCGCGGCAACAACCTGCGCAGCTTGGCGCGGCGCTTCGTCGAGGCCTGCCCGGGCTGGGACGCGCTGCTCTTGGATCTGCGCGGCCACGGCGCCTCGCCCAAGTCGTCGCCCAGTCCCTCGCTGACCGCCGCCGCTGCCGATGTGCTGCCGCTGTGTACAGGAGGGCCAGCGGTCGGGGCGCTCGTCGGGCACAGCTTCGGCGGCAAGGTGGCGCTGGAGGTCGCGCGCCTGCTGTGCACCAGCCCGGCCGACCCGACGCGCGCGCGGCTGGCCCTGCCCCTGCATATCTTTACCCTCGACAGCAACCCGGGTGTGCGGCAGGCCGGCGAGGTCAGCGGTCCCGACAGCGTGGTGACTGTGCTGCGGCAGCTCGCGGCGCTGACCGGTCCGCACGCCTCGCGCAGCGCGTTTGTCGATGCGCTGCAGGGGCGGGGGCTGACTCGCTCGCTTTCGCAGTGGCTGGCCCAGAGCACCGAGCCCAGTCCAGACGGCGGCGTGCGCTTTGCGCTCGACCTTGCCGAGCTAGAGGCGCTGCTGCAGAGCTACTTTGCGACCGACCTGTGGCCTTTCCTTAGCCAGCCAGCACCCGGTCTGCACATCCACTTAATCATCGGCGAGCACTCGACGTCGTACTCGCCCGCCGATCGCCAGCGAGCCGCTGCGCTGGCCGCGGCCCAGCCGCAGCTACACGTCGACCTGCTGCCGGCCGACCACTGGGTCCACACGGACGACCCACAGGGCGTGCAGCGCTTGCTGGTCCAAGCCCTGCAAAATATCGGCTAAGTCCCGCACAACCCACCGATTTCCGCCGACAAAACCCAGGCAGGCCCGTGATATACTGACGACTTCCCATGGTCGAATCGGTCGTCGGGCCCTATCGCATAGTGCGCCTCCTTGGCGAGGGTGCGATCGGCGCCGTGTACGAGGCGATCAACGAGTCGATCGAGCGCCGCGTCGCCCTCAAGGTCCTGCGGGCCGAGCACGCCGACGACGCCACCGTGGTGACCCGCTTCTTTAACGAAGCGCGAGCCGTCAATCGCATCGCCCACCCGACCATCGTCCAGATCTACGAGCAAGGCCGCTTGCCCGACGGAACGGCCTACATCGTGATGGAGTTTCTTGAGGGGCAGACGCTGGCCAGCCGCCTCAAGCAGGCGGGGGGCAAGCTGCCGCCGCGCTTTGCCCTGCAGATCACCTGGCAGGTGGCCGCTGGTCTGTCGGCCGCGCATGCCAAGGGCATCACGCACTGCGACCTCAAGCCTGAGAACTTGATGCTGGTCCCCGATCCGCTGGGGCCGGGCGGCGAGCGCGTCAAGATCCTCGACTTTGGCATCGCCAAGCTGGCGCTGGAAGCCCACGGCAAAGAGTCGGCCCAGGCCATCCTCGGCACGCCGACCTATATGTCGCCCGAGCAGTGCCACGGAGCCGACGAAGCCGACGCCAAGTCCGACGTCTATGCCCTGGGCATCATGCTGTTCGAGATGCTGGCTGGCCGGCCCCCGTTTGTCGCCGAGGCGGCCGGGGATCTGGTCGGCATGCACCTGTTTCGTGCGCCGCCGCTCCTGAGCGAGATCGTGCCCGACACGCTGCCCGAGGTGACGACCCTGATCTCGCGGCTGTTGATCAAAGAAAAAGCGCTGCGGCCCAGCATGGACGAGGTGGCCGAGGCCCTGGCTGATCTGGTGTCGGCCGAAGGCGGCCTGTTCGCGCCGAGTGGGCGGATCTCGACGGGGGCGGTGCCGCCGGTGGCTGCCAATGCCTCGTCTAGCTCGGGTGTGTCACCGCTGGCCGCGGCGCTGCTGGAGGCGCGGCAGTCGCGACCGCATGTGGCCTTGGGCAGTACCAGTGGCGCGATGCCTGGGCCGGCGGCCGGCCTGCCGGGCGCTGTCCTGCCGGGGCAGCCGGGAGCCCTGCCGATCCCGCCGGGCCTCGATCCCAGCCTGGCCGCGCTGGGGCTGGGCGAGCCGATCCCGCAGCCAGCCGCGCTGGCCGGCCCGCCGCCGCAGCAGCCGGTAAAGAGCCTGTCGCGACTGCTGGGCTTTGGCCTGCTGGGTGGGGCGGCGGTGGCGGGACTGCTGCTCCTGGGGCGCCTGCTCTATTCGCCGCCTCCCGTCGCGGCTAAGCCCGATGCCGCGCCGTCTGTGGCAGCCACTCCGAACAGCGGTAGCGAGCCAGCCGGGACCCCAGGCGATCCGACGGCGCCCAGCAACTCCGGCCCCAGCCTGCCCGAGCCGCCCAAGCGCCAGCTGATCTTTCCGCGCGCACCCGGCCTGAAGCTGCCGCCATTCCGTCTGGCCAACGTCGAGCCGATCGAGCCGCATCCGCGTCCCGGGGCTCCGGCGCCAAGCCCGGTGGGGACGGCGCCCGAGCCGCAGGTCGACAAGGCGCTCGGCGATGCTCAGCTGGCCTATCTGGCCAAGGACTACCCCAAGGCGATTAGCCTGGCGCGGACGGTTCAGGCGGCGAGTCCGCTGCGCGCCTGGCGCATCATTGGCTCGTCAGCCTGCGCGATCAAAGACACCAAGCTGGCGCGCGAGGCCTACCAGAAGCTCGACGGCCCGGCCCGGCTGTACGTCGTGCTGCTCTGCCAGAGGAACGGCATCAAGGAGCCCGACC
>CAZVMD010000178.1:0-14439 GCA_964628555.1 uncultured Myxococcales bacterium
CCTGAGGAGGGTGCGTCATGGACCCAGCAATGGGAACTTGATATGCTCAAATTCCTCATAGGAGTGTCTATGCATCCGTACCGTCCCCTGACCCTTGCCGCAGCCCTGTTCCTAGGTGGCCTGAGCCCGGCCTTCGCGCAGACTGACCCGGCTACGCCTCCTGCCACGAGCGATAGCAGCAGCGCCAGCCCCAGCAGCGCCAGCCCCAGCAGCGAGCCGAGTGCCGCCAGCCTGGGAGGTGGCGAGTCCGGCTCGGGGTTGAAGCAGAAGCAGAACGGCATCGCCGTGCAGCTGAGCCTGGTCACGCGCATGCCCTTCGTGCAAAGCAGCGGCACCGCCTCGTCCCTGACCAGCGGCATCGGCGGCGACATGTTCGCCGGCTACAAGCTCGATCGCTTCCTGTTTGGTCTCGGCTTTTCGATCGATCACAACGCCACGACCACCACGCTGTCTTCGCCGTCTGGGAATTCGACCACCAGTGCGCAGACGTCGTCGTTTTTGATCTCGCCGGGCCTGCAGGTCGCGGCGCTGCGAGCCGCCTCGGGTCGCCTGGAGCTTCTGGGTGCCGTGCAGTTCGGCTTTGGTCGCGCCGTGACCTCGCGCGCTGACAATCCGGCGCTGCCCTCGACGGTCATCACGCAGTACCCGACCGACAACTTCCACCTCAAGTACCAGATCGGCCCCGGCCTGCGCTTCTTCTTCATCCCGCAGTTCGCGCTGACGTTGATTAGCGGCATCGAGGGCGATCACTTCTTTGCGACCCAGGACGCACCCTCGGGCCTGCGGGCCGACAACCTCGCCACGGTGAGCGTGTTCGGCAAGCTCGGGCTGTTGGGCGTGTTCTAGCCGCTGCGTCATACCGCCATCTAACTCGACTTGCCGACTAGGAGGTTTGTCATGAAGAACGTATTTCTGCTCTGCTTCTCGCTCTGTGCGGCCGCGTTTTCGGCTGGCTGCGGCGTGCAGGCGTCTGCGACCACCAGCAACCCAGACACGCTGGAGGCCTACTACCGGGTCGATAACCAGCTGACCTGTGAGGCCCGCGAGCGCTGCTGCGGCACCACCTGCTCGACCGCGACCGACTCCACGTTCTACCGCAACGCGACGCGCACCCTGGAGTTCGTCAGCCAGGGCCTGCTGCGCTACGACCCGGCCGCCGCGGCCGACTGTCTGGCCTTCCGCTCGGGCTACTACAGCACCTGCGACAAGCCGGTGTTTCAGCTGCCCAAGACCCCAGCTAGCTGCGGCAAGATCCTCGTGCCCAACACGCCAGCCGGTGGCCAGTGTGACAACAGCATTGGCAACTGCGTCGCCGAGACGGTCTGCACGGCCGGCACCTGCATCGCGCTGCCAGCCGTCGGTCAGACCTGTGGCCTCAGCGGTCCGCCCTGCGTCAGCACCGCCTACTGCGAGGTGGCCACCAACACCTGTCGCGCGCTGCCGAGCAGCGGTCAGTCCTGCGCCATGTCCGGCTTTGCCTGCGCCAAGGGCTTCTACTGCGACGCGGTGACTCGCCTGTGCACGGCCAACGGCCAGAGTGGCCAGGCCTGCAGCGGCAGCAAGCCCTGCGACGACACGGCTGGCCTGATCTGCCTGAGCAACTCGACCTGTGGCCTGCCGCAGCCAGATGGCGCACCTTGTAGCAGCGCCACCCACTGTCAGAGCGGCCGCTGCAGCGGCGTCATTGCCGGCTCGACCTGCCAGCCTCAGCTCGCTCCCACCACGCTCCGCCAGCAGTTCTGCGGCCTGCGCTAGTCGCTGGCGGCCGATTCCGCTCTGCGCCTCTAAGCCCTCGGCTCCGCCGCAAACCAGCCCGCGAACTTTTATCGCCCGGCTGTGATCTCTACGAATCGATTGCGCGAAGAAACCACCGTACGCTCACAACCAGCATGCGGGGGCTGCGCTGATGCGACTGGGGACCCAGATCTTCGTCTCCGGCTTGGCTACCACGCTGCTCTGCACGCTCCTGGGCAGCTGGCTCCTCGGGCAGCACGCCGCTCGCAGCGCCGAGGCCCTGCTCGATGGTCAGCTACGGGTCGGCAGCCAGGCCCTGCGGCAGCAGTGGCAGGCCCGACGCGAGCAGCGCTATGCCCTCTTCGAGTCGGTCGCCAAGCAGACCTTTCTGCGCGCCTACCTTAGCGTTTCTGATCGCGCCCAGATGGGCTACTTCGCCGAGCTCACCAAGCAAAAAGGTGCCCATGCGGTAGGGATCGTCAACCGCCAGGGCGAGCTGCTCGCCAGCCTGGGTCCGGGGGTCGAGCAGATCGCGGCCCAGCTGCGACGATCAGACTGGCCGCGGCTGGGCGACTGGCTGACCCTGCCGGCCGGTACAGCTGGATTGGCGACGGGTGCACTGCTCGAAGTGCAGCGACTGCCCATCGGCGAACCCGAGCCGGTCGGCTACTTAATCGCGGCCCAGATCATCGAAGAAGCCGGCCTGCGACAGGCCGCCGATCCCATCGGCCTGCTGGCTGGCCTGGCCCTCGACGATCAGCTGGTCAGCACACTGCCGGGCAGCGATCGGCTAAGCCCGGCCGCCCTGGGCAGTCCGCGCAGCCCAGAGCTCGCACGCCTGCGCGAGCGCTATCGGCTGGAGGTAAGCCGCCTGGGCTCGGCGCAGCTCTTGATCGCGGTGCCGCTCACGGTGGTGCGGGCCTTTGCCGCCGACCTGCTGCGGCAGATTGCCCTGGTCTTGGTGCTGTTGTTCGTCGCAAGCATCCTGGTGTCGCTGGTGACGCTCAACAGCATCACCCGCCCGCTGATCCGTCTAAGCCAAGCGGCAGAGCGCCTGGGCCTCGGCGAGCTGCACAAGAGTCAGGCCTTAAGCGAGCCGGTGCTGGAGCGCGAGGACGAGATCGGCATCCTGTCGCGCACCGTTGATACCGCCGCCAAGCGGATCGCCGAGGTGCTCAGTGTCGGGCAAGAGCTGGCGGAGAACCTCAACCTCGCGATCAGCGATCTTGAGCAGCTAGCCGCGGCGGTGCAGAGCGGAGCCAATCGCCAAGAAGAGCAGATCGTCGCCGTGGCGGCGGCGCTCTCGCCGATTCGCTCCAAGCTCGAGACCGCGCTCTCGGAGCTCGCGCAGCAGACCAACAACGCGATGTTCTTGTCGCTGTCCATGAGCTCTTTTGAGCACGCTGCGCCGGGTGGGACGGGCCTGGTCCTGCTGATGGACGGCAGCAACCCAAGCGGCCTGCGCGCCGATCCCAAGGCCGCAGCAGCTGCGATCCGCCGCCAGTTTGCCGACCTGCGCCAGGGCCTGCAGCGCATTCGCGACATTCAGCTCGATGGCCAGCAGCGCAGCGCCCAGGTCGCGATGGCCACCGTCGAGATTGGCCACGTGGCGCGACAGCACGCGAGCCAAGCGCGCTCGCTGCAGGAGTCGGCGGAGCGCCTGCGACGCGACGCCACACGCCTGTTCGATCTGTTGTCGCGCCTGCGCGTAAAGCCGGGCGAGACCGCTGGCGGCGAGCGCCCGGCAGCCCGCCCAGCCAGCGGAGCCGAGTCAGCGTGAGCAGCCATCGACAAGACATCGTGCAGCCGCTTGACCTGCTGTCTCGTCCTTTCGGTCCGAGCGCAAGCTGGCTGGGCTCGCGAGCGCGTCGCGCCCTCCGATTGGGCGTAGTCGCTCTCAGCTGCGGCTTGGGCTGCGGCGGTCCAACGGCTCCGCGGGTCCCAACCCTCGTCATCGACCAAGCAGCGATCAACCGCGGCGAGCTTACGCCCGATGAGCTCTTTGCGATCGGTGAGCGCATCTTCGACCATCGCTTTTCCTGCGCCGAGGGGGCTGGCCTGCGCCGCGATGGCGCCTGCGTCTTCGATCGCGTACACGGCCCTGAATCGCAGACCTGTCTTGAGTGTCATAACTCGCCGGTCGACGATGGCGGTGGGACGCTGGCCAGCAATGTTCTGCGCCTGTTTGACCCCCAGAGCGGGCGCTTCGTCGTGCGCAACCCACCGCATCTGTTCGGCGTTGGCTACATCGAGCGGCTGGCCGCCGAGATGACCGCTGAGCTCAGCGCGCAGCGGCAGCAGGCCATCGAGCTAGCCCGAAAAAATGGGCAGCGCGTCACGGTCACGCTGCAGGCCAAGGGACTCGACTTTGGAATCCTGAGCGCCGAGCCCAGCGGAGAGAGTCACTACCAAGGCACCGCAGTACAGCCTGATCTCGTTGTGCGCCCGTTTATGGCCAAGGGGCTCGATCCGACGCTGCGGCAGCAGAACCTTGGCGCCCTGCTCTCGCACTTTGCCATCCAGCCGAGCGAGCTCGTGGGCGCCGATCGCGATGCGGATCAGGATGGCGTCACCGCTGAGCTATCGCCCGGCCAGGTCTCGGCGCTGGTCGGCTATCAGGCCCTGCTGCCGGTGCCTTCCTTCGTTGCCCAGGACGCCCTGGCCGCAAGCGGTGCACAGCGCTTTATCGATGTCGGCTGCGCCGACTGTCACACGCCGCTGCTGCCGCTGTCCGATCCGCGCTACTTCCTCGCCGATCCGGCTGCGCCGACCAGCGGGATGCTGCTCGATCTGCCGCTGCACGGCCGACGCCCCGTCGCGCTGCGGCTGGGCTCGCCGGGGCCGGTGCAGCTGCCGCTGTTTTCGGATCTGCGTCGCCATGATCTGGGCCCCGAGCTGGCGGACCCGCGCGACACACCGCTGGCCCGAGCCGCCAGCGACTACCTGCTTGCAGACGGCAGCCCAGAGAAGGCCCAGCTAGAGCTGGTGCCACGGAACCTGTTTATGACCCCGCGGCTGTGGGGCGTCGGCTCGACGGCGCCGTATCTGCATGACGGCCGCGCCCCCGACCTAGAGCAGGCCATCCTGGCGCACGGTGGAGAAGCCGCGACCGCGCGCGAAAAATACCTGCAGCTCGCCGGCTACGAGCGACTGAGCATCCTGTCGTATCTGCGCTCGCTCGTCCTATTGCGTGAGGACACCACCATGAATCATCGCACGCAGTCATGAGGCACCTACCGCTGTGGCTCGGGGTCCTTGGGCTCTGGCTCTTCTTTTGCCTGCCATCGGCTCAGGCCATCCCGCCGTTTGCCCGCACCTATGGCCTGTCCTGCACCACCTGTCACGTCGGCGGTCCCGAGAAGCTCAGCCCCTTTGGCGAGGCCTTTCGCGACAACGGCTACCGCATCCCCGGCGATGCCGAAGCCTTCGTCCGCATCGAGCCGTTTACCCTCGGGCGGCCGCAGCTCGATGGCCGGCCGGGGGCGCTGCGCAGCCAGATTCCGTCGAGCGAGATTCCCGGCCTGCCGCCGCTGTCGGCGGTCGGCAAAGCTGGCGTGCTGCTGACCGTGCCACAGGGCGAGCTGGCGCCCAAGCCAACCCTCAGCCCGCTGGCCATCGCCGAGCTGGTCCTAGGGGGCAGCCTGGGCCGCCACATCGCCTACTTCGGCGCCGTTGAAATTAGCCCAAGCGGCGTCGATCTGGAGCAGAGCTTTGTCGTCGTGCGCAGCCTGCTTGAGCGCTGGCTTGGTGAAGCGACGCTGAACCTCAAGATCGGCTACATGAGCCTGGATCTGTTCGCGGTTCAGCCCAAGCGTCAGCGCGCCGTGTTCGTGCCGCTGCCGCTCGCCCTGCCGGTGGGTCGCGAGGGCTTCTCGCTCGCCGCCGCTACGCCCGCCATCGAGCTATACGGTCTTGTTGCCGGACGGGCCAAGTGGGTGCTGGGCCTGGCCAACGGGCAGCGGCCGCTCGAAGATCTGCAGAGTCGCCGCGACGTGTTTGGGCGCCTGCAGCTCAAGCTGGGCGGCCCGCGCTTAGACCTCAAGGGCGCCACCCGTCCCGATGGCTCGCCGCACCTTTTGCTTGGGGCTCTGGCCTACGTCGGCCTTGGGCGCTTTGTGCCGGCCCTGCCCGAGCTGCCGGTGGATAACGAGCTCCTACGGCTGGGCTTTGATGCCCGCTTCCGCGCCGGGGCCTTGGATGTGCTGGGCCAGGTCGTCCTCGGTCAAGACGGCAACCCCGACGGCCTAGGGGACGCCATCCGCCACGCCTCCTGGGCGCTGAGCCTGGACTACGCGGTGACGCCCTGGCTGCAGCCGCTGCTGCGCTTTGAAGAGGCGTACTTCGACAGCGTCCGCCGCCGTACGCTGCGCAGCCTAGTCCTGGGGGTCCAGGTCTTCCTACACGCCAACTTTCGCCTGCGCCTAGAGAGCGCCGCCGGCCTGACCGAAGCCAGCAGCCATCGCCTGCAGGCCGATCTGCTGGTCGCGCTGTAAGTCCGTGCATATTCGCCGCGCCCTTCCGTCGGAGCACTCATGACCTGCCAGTCAGCCCCCTCTGCCACCGCTGCTCTGCCCGTCCCGACTCGTCGCACCGGCCGCAAGCCAGGCCGGCTGGGGCTGCTGGTCAGCTGCCTGCTGGGCGGCGGTGTCATGGCGCAGCCCACACCCGCCCACGATGGAGGCAGCGAGGCAGCGCCAACGCCGACACCGACGACCACGCCCGCCAAGCCGGCCGACAGCCCGCCTGCTCGGTCCGACGGCGCCGCGCCGACCGCGGGCAAGAGCACGCCGCGGCTGACCCTGCGCGGCAGCGTGCTGCTGGCCGATGGCAGCCCGCCCAAGCAGGCCGTGGTGTTCGTCGAGGGCGTGGCTGCATCCGCCTTTTCGGTGCCCAGCGCGCCGCTTGTCATCTCGCAGCGCGGGGCTCGCTTTCGCCCCGACTTTTCCGTCGCGGTCGTCGGTCAGCTCGTCGAGCTACCCAACGATGACCGCATCATCCACAACGTGTTTTCCGTCTCGCCGGTCAAGAAGTTCGACCTAGGACACTACGGGCAAGGCGAGAAGCGCTCGCTGCGCTTCGAGCGCAGTGGCGCGGTCGAGCTGTTCTGCGGCATTCACGAGACCATGCAGGGCCTGATCCTCGTCGTGCCGTCGCCCCACTTTGCCCTGGTCAGCCCGGATGGCAGCTTCAGCATCGCCGCGCTGCCCCCCGGCAAGTACCAGCTCGTGGCCCAGAGCCGCAGCGGCAGCCAAGCCCGCAGCCCACTCCTCATCGGTGCTGAGGATCCCCCAGCCAGCCGCTTGACGCTCGCGGGCCCCTAGGCCATCGCCACTTGACGCCCAGCGATCCCACGCCGCTACGCCGGATCCCTTGGCACCGTGGCTAGCTACGCGTCCCAGGGATCGGCCAGGTTGAGGGTGTCGACGGCCGGACTCGGCAGATAGGCAATCTGACGCTCGGCGTAAAGCGAGAGCTCGCCGGGCGAGTAGCCAAGCTCGCGGCGGCAGCGCTCGTAGAAGCTCGACAGCGTCGGATGCGAAAGATAGAAGTCCTGGCCAAAGATCGGCGAGTCGAAGCCGCTGATCAGCAGACCGCGCAGCCGCTTGTGCTGGCGCAGAATCCGACCCGCGTTGCGGACATTGGTGGTGGTGTGCCGCGCGTAGGGCTCGACGAGGATCTGGTCGGCCGAGAGCCCACTATCGAGCAGATAGTCGCGCATCGATAGGGCCTCGTTGATCGGCGTGCCGGGGGGATGGACCGCGCCGCCAGTCACGATGATCACCGGGGCCGTCGCGTGGCGATGCAGGTGCAGCGCCAGCTCCAAGCGTCGCTGAGCTGGCAGCAGCTCGGCGACCCCAAGCGGCCGCGTCGCAGCAAGCGGCGTAAAGCCGGGCACGATGAGCGCATCGAAGGCGTACTCGTCAGCTGGGCTGTCCTGCCAGCGGGCCAGCGCGGCTCGATTCAGCGCCTCTTCGTCAAAGCTGGGCCGGGCCCGCCACCAGCGCCGGAGCAGATCATCGGCGCCATGTCCCGGCGGTGGTAGACCAGCGCACATCGACTCATACAGCCCCGCCGCCGCAATGCAGCGAAATACGGCCGCGATGACATCGGCCTGCGCTGCGGCCTGCAGCAGCGATAGCGTGTGGTGCTGCAGCAGCAGAGACAGCGCAGCGCGCCGGTGTAGCTCATCGAGCAGCTCCACCAGGCGATCGCCGCACTCAGCCAGCAGCGCCGAGACCTCGGCGGCGGTGGCGGTGGGGAGTCGCTCTCTCAGCTCATCAGCCGCCACCACCGGGTCGCCGCGCCACGCTGCGCCGTCATCGCGCCGATCTAGGTGGGTTCGCTCCGCGCTCTCGTCTGCGTGGCGCCCCCGCCCTGCCCCAGGCATGTCCGGCTCATCAGGCATCGCTCCCCCAGGCTATCAAGTAGCCCCGCGCATGAAAATGCAGCTGGCGATGGGGCCGACATCGCGCCTCGCCGATCGCCCTGGCTACAGGTGATAGCTGATCAGGTAGCTGACCGCTTCCTGCGTCGCTACCGAGCAGATCTTCTGCACCGTGATCTGAATGCTGGTGTTGCTGCCGTAGGCCGGTGAGGTGATGCTGCCGGCCGCGAGCGAGCCGGTCTGTGAGCCGGTCAGGATCACGAAGTCGCTGTAGCGATCGCTCTCGACCAGGAACTGGTAGCAGGCCGTGTTGCCGCCGCCCGAGGTGGTGAAGGTAAAGGCGAAGTCATTGACGCAGAAGGTGCCGCCGGTGCCGGTCACTTCCCAGTAGTCAGGAGCGCTCCCGACCGAGCCGACAAAGCCAGGAATCGCCGGGCTGCTGTGCGTGCGCGAGTCCGAGATCACCTTGCCGGAGAGGACATCCATGCTGGCGGCATCATCGCAGGGCTTGGTGCCGCGATCGCCGGCCGGACTGCCGGGAATATGGCCCGGCAGAGCATCGTCAGGGGTCTCGCAGCCGTCGCTCGGGTCGTTGTTCACATCGTAGTTGTCGCCGCGGCAGCTAAAGCTGCAGACGTTGATATTGCAGCCCACGTTGCTGTTGCTATAGCCGTAGCCAGGACAGGGAGCGCAGCTCCCGCAGTGGGCTGGATTGTAGGTGATGCCGGCCTCGCAGCCGTTGCTGAGCAGGCCATCGCAGTCGTCATAGCCGTCTTTGCAGCTCCCGATCGCGCAGTTGTTGCTCTTGCAGGCCCGCGTGCCGTTGTTGACCGGATCGCAGACCTGGCCGCAGCCACCGCAGTTGTTCACGTCGTTGCTGATATTGGTCTCGCAGCTAGTGGTGGGGCCAGCCTGGCAGGTCAGGAAGGGAGCCGCACAGCTCGACACGGTGCAGCTACCAGCCGCACAGGTGGCGTTGGCCGCACCGCTCGGCAGGCAGCGGTTGCCGCAGGTGCCGCAGTGGTTGATGTCGGCGGCGCCGTTGGTCTCGCAGCCGTTGTCGGTCTGGCCATCGCAGTTCAGATAGCCGGCCTGGCAGGCCAGCTTGCACTGGCCCAGGCTGCAGGCCGCCGCTGCGTTGGTCCCGCCTGGACACTTGGAGCCACAGGCCCCGCAGTTGTCGGTGTTGCGATAGGTGTCGGTCTCGCAGCCGTCGCTGGGATCGCCGTTGCAGTCTTTGTAGCGGCCGCCGCAGACCGCCGAGCCGCAGACGCCGTCGTCGCATACCGCCTGGCCGCTCGTCGGCGTGGGGCACTTGTTGCCGCAGGCACCGCAGTTGTTGACGTCGGCCGACACATCGGTCTCGCAGCCATCGAGGCCGCTGTTCTTGCAGTCGCGCAGGCTGCCGGAGCACTGCGGCGCCGCCACGCAGGCATTGCTGTCCAAAGCGGGGTTGCAGGCTGGGACGCTGCTCTCGCAGGCTGCGATCAGGCTGACCAGCCCCACAAGACCGGCCAGTGACCAGGTTTCTCGACGAGAAATCGCGCCGATTCGGGAAGCCCAGCTGACCGCCGAGCCTCCGGCCAAGCGGCACTGCGATGCGCGCTGCCCCCTCGATGTTCCAGACCAGAAAAGTAAGCGACGGACGTGCATGGGCCCTCCTCCCCGCAGGCATCGTTGCCTAGATCATTATTTGCGCCGATTCTAAAGAGCTATGCACACAAACGATGACTGGCTCTGTAGGAACAGGCGTAGGACCGGGCTCGGACTAGGCGTGACGACAGGGGTTTTCGGCTGGTCGGCGGCTCTTTCGGCAGCCCTCTTGGCTGCCTGCGGCGGGCCGGGCAGTGGGTCCGAGCCAGCAGTGAGCCGCACCCAGGCCGAGGGCCTGGGGCGGGACGGCGATGTCAATGTCGCGGTCGCCGGGCAGGTGCTCAATCGCTATGCCGCGCTCGGCGCCGATGCCAATCCCGGTAACACGACGCTGACCTTGTCAAGCGTCCCCGGCCGCGGACTCGATGCCCTGATGCCCCTGGTCGCCGGCGATCTCTTGCTGCTGATGCAGATGCAGGGAGCGGAGATCAGCGATGAAAACAGCCCCCGCTTTGGCGAGGTGCTCGACCTCAACGGCGCCGGCCTGTTCGAGTTTATCGAGGTCAGCAGCGTCGATCTGGCCAACAACCGCATCAGCGTCAACAGCGGCTGCGGTGGCTTGAAGAACGGCTATCTCACACGCGGCAAGACGCAGGTGGTGCGCGTGCCGCTTCTGCGCAGCTTGACCGTGCAAAACAACGCCAGCCTCGCCGCCAAGCCGTGGGATGGCGACAGTGGCGGCATCATCGCGCTGCAGGTGGCTGGCAACTTCACGCTGACCGGCAACATCGACGCCTCTTCCGCCGGCTTCCGGGGCGGCAGCCAGAACATGATCCTTGCCGATCGCCTGGCCGGGGTCGGCAGCTACTACCTGTCGCTGAGCGCGCAGGACGGCGGCAACCGCGGCGAGAGCATCGCCGGCAGCCAGAGTGATTACGCGCTGATCGGTCAGTATGGGCGGGGCGCGGCGGCCAACGGCGGCGGCGGTGGCAACCGCATCGCGGCGGGCGGCGGCGGCGGCGGCAATGCCGGCGTCCTGCTCAGCTGGAGCGGTCAGGGGGTCTTGCCCGACTCCGTCACCGGCGGCAGCTTGGCCTGGCCCCTCGATCCCGGCCACAGCCTCGCCATGTCCGGTCAGGCCGGCGGTGGACGCGGCGGCTATACGCTGTCGGATGCCAAGCTCGATCCCACCACCTCGGGCCCGGGCCAGGCCGGCTGGGGCAAAGACGGGCGGCGCGAGCGCGGCGGTCTCGGCGGCCGGCCCGTCCCCAACGACGAAAAGAGCCGCCTATTTTTCGGCGGCGGCGGCGGCAGCGGCGATGACTACAAGGGCCAGAGCGGGAGCGGCGGCCGCGGCGGCGGGCTGGTCTTCATCGACGCCGCAGCCGTCAGTGGCACAGGCATGATCCTGGCCAATGGCCAAGCCGGCGGCAACGCCACCACCACCGATGGCGGCGACAGCGGTGGCGGCGGTGGCGGGGCCGGTGGTGGCATCGTGCTCGCCGTGCCCCAGGTGGTCGGCATCAGCCTACAGGCCAACGGCGGCCAAGGCGGCGATCAGGGCAGCGCGACGACCCTGCCGGCCGGACCCGGTGGTGGCGGCGGCGGCGGCTTCATCGCCGTCTCGGCCAGTGCCAACGCCAGCGCCCAGGCCGACGGCGGTCGCGGTGGCCGCAGCCTGTCACCCGATGTGGCCAAGTTCCCACGCAACGGCGCCAGCGATGGTCAGGCCGGGGTCATCAGCCGCACGGTCAGCGGCCTGTTCGCCGGTGCCCCGCTGTGCGCCGTCGCTGATCTGGCCGTGTCGCTGTCCGCCATGCCCGATCAGGCCGAGCGCCTGACGCCCTTTACGCTGCAGGTGACGGTGCAGAACCGCGGCCCCAGTCGCACTGGCAACATCGTCGTGCCCCTTGAGCTACCGGCCGGCGTACACCTGACCAGCTTTATCGCTCCCGGCTGGGACTGCAGTGCCAGCCCATCGCAGCTCCGCTGCACGCTGCCGCTCCTGGCCGCCGGCGAGCAGGCCAGCTTTACCGCCACCGTGACCCCGGCGCTGGGCCAGTCCAGCCTGCGCTTTTCCGCCACCGTTAGCGCCCCGTCGAGCGATCCGCAGCCCAGTGACAACACCGCCAGCCTGACCCTGCGCAACAGCGATCCGCTCGACATCCGCTTCGCCGGCGGCGGCTTCGGCTGTTCGCAAGCGGCGGTGGCCAGACGGACCACGCCTCCGATGCTGCTCATGGCCGCCTTGGTCGCTGGCCTGGCCCTGCTGCGCCGACGGCGGCAAGCCCGCAGCGACCGCTCATCCTAGCCGCGCCCTGGCCCGCCAGCGCAGCCCACCCGGCCGCACGCGAGCCGTGCAAAGCAGCTAGCGGAGGAGCGCCCGGCCTTGTAAGACCGGCCGATGCGCGCCGCGATCCCTGGCTCTCTCCTCACCCTGTTCCTGCTGGCCGGCTGCGAGGCTACGCCGGAGCTGCTGCCCTCACCCCTGCCGCCGCCCGTCTCGACCTTGGCCGGCGCTGGGCCGTCCCGCTACGTCAACGTCTTTGTCGGTACCGATGATGCTCCCCCCGTCGAGAGTCCGGTGCCCAACGGTCGCGGCGGCTCGACCTTTCCGGCCGCCTCAGCGCCGTTTGGGTTGGTGCAGTGGGGACCCGATACGGTCAGCGCCACCCCGCCTGGCTACCGCTACGCCGACGAGCACATCGCCGCCTTCAGCCTGACGCACCTAAACGGTGCTGGCTGTCCCGCCAGCCGGGACTTCCCGCTCCTGCCGGCGATCGGTGACCTGGCCAGCGCCACCACCGCCCCCCTCGCCTTCCAGCACCAGCGCGAGCTCGCCTCTCCCGGCTTCTACGAGGTACAGCTCGACTCCGGCATCATCGTCGATCTGACCGCGGCCACGCACAGCGGCCTGGGGCGCTTTACCTTTCCGCCGACCACCGAGGCCCGGCTCAGCCTGCGCAACGCCGTCGAGGGCGATCTCTTGGTCGCACAGCAGGCCGAGCTGCAGGTCGTCTCGCCCACCCTGATCACCGGCTCGCGCCTCGACGCGTTCTGCGTCTCGGGCACCCCGACTCGCATCTACCTCGCGGCGCGCTTCGACCGACCGTTTGTCGCCGAGGTGTTCGGGGCTGGCGAGACCGATCCCACCCACTCGCACCAGCTGACCGGCGGCCTCTCACTGCGCTTCGATACCCGGCTCAATCCCGTGGTGCACATGAAGGTCGGCCTCTCGGCGATCAGCACGGCCGCCGCTCTCGCCAACCTCGACGCCGAGCTTCCCGCCTGGGACTTCGATGCCCTGCATCGACAGACGCTGGCCAGCTGGGACGGTTATCTTGGCCGCGTCACCGTCGAAGAGGGCAGCGACGAAGCCCAGCAAGCCCTCTACTCCGCCCTGTACCGCGTGCTGCTGCAGCCGGCGGTGTGGAGCGATGTCGACGGTCGCTACTTCGGCTTCGATCAGCGCGTCCACCCCAGCGATGGCCACGTCCACTACGCCCACTTCTCGGGCTGGGACATCTATCGCTCGTGGATCGCGCTCGTCGCCCTGCTCGCCCCCAGCGAGACCAGCGACATGATGCGCTCGCTGATCCTGGCCGGCCAGCAAGGCGGCGCCCTGCCCCGCTGGGCCTATGGCGCCAGCGAGACCGGCATCATGATCGGCGACCCGGCGGCCATCCTGCTCGCCAATGCCTGGGCCTTCGGTGCGCGCGACTTCGATGCCCGAGCCGCGCTCGCCCTGATGAAGCACGCGGCAGAAGATCCCGCCGCCAGCTGCAACGACATCGCGGCCCGCCCCGGACTCGCCGATTACCTCAGCCGCCACTTCTGCCCCGTCGATGGCTCCGAGGGCCTAGACGGCACGACGGCGCGCACCCTGGAGTACGCCATCGCCGACGCCGCCATCGCTCGCTTTGCCGCTGCCCAGGGCGACGCCGCCACCGCCGCGCAGTACCAGGCCCGCGCCGCCTACTGGCAGAACGTCTTTGATCCCAGCGCTCCCGCCGGAGCCTACCGCGGTGCCATGCAGCCCCGCCGCGCGGTCGACCGCGGCGGCAGCCCCGACTTTGTTCGCAGCCCAGTCGAGAGCAGCAGCGCCGTCATCGAAGGCAGCCTCGAACAGTACACCTTCATGGTCCCTCACGACGTCCCCGGGCTGATCCGCGCCCTCGGCGGCGATGCGAACTTCATCGCCCGGCTCGACGAGCACCTGGCCCAGCTCAACAGCGGGACGCATGGCCGCCACTTCTACATCGGCAACGAGCCCGGCTTTGCCACCCCCTGGCTGTACGCCTTCGCCGGCGCCCCGCACAAGACGCAGGCCGCTGTGCAGCGCATCCTGCAGCAGGCCTTCGCGCTCACCCCCTCGGGCCTGCCCGGCAACGAAGACCTCGGCGCGACCTCGTCCTGGCAGGCCTGGGCGCTGCTTGGGCTGTATCCCGTGGTGCCCGGCGTCGGCGGCCTGCTGCTCAGCACCCCCAGCCTGCCCCGCCTCAGCCTCACCCTCGGCAGCGGCGCCCGCCTGCGCATCACCGCCCCTGCCCCCACAGCCCGCGCCCGCTACATCACCGGCGTCCTCTGGAACGGCCGTCCCTGGCCCGGCCCCTGGCTGCCCCTCGCCGAGCTAGCCCAAGGCGGCGAGCTAGCCCTCACCCTCGCCGAGACCCCCAGCCCCAGCTGGGGCACCGCCCCCGCCGACCGCCCCCAGAGCCACCTCCCCT
>CAZVMD010000179.1:0-14421 GCA_964628555.1 uncultured Myxococcales bacterium
GCGCTGCGCTTTATGAACAACCCGACGGCCGACGGCTACAGCCGCGACTTCTATCCCGAGCGCCTGCCGGCCGGGGGTGACGACAACGGCGGCGTGCACGGCAACAGCGGCATCGCCAACCTGGCCTTCTATCTGCTGTCGCAGGGCGGCCAGCATCCGCGACAGAAGACGACGACGCAGGTAAACGGCATCGGCTTCGAAAAGGCGCTGCGCGTCTTTTACACCGCCAACACCACGCTCCTCGATGCGCACGCCTCGTTCCAGAGCGCCCGTGTCGCCACCGCCCAGGCGGCACAGAGCCTGTATGGGGCCTGCTCGCCCGAGTGGCAGAACACCCACCGCGCCTGGGATGCCGTCGGCGTGCCTGGAGCGTGGACGCCATGCGCCAGTCAAGGTGGCGGCAGCTCGATGCCCGCTCCGACCAGCCCGACGCTAAGCGAGGTCAAGCCGAACAACAGCTTCCAGACCGCGATGGCCATCAGCCAGTCGGGGACGACGGTGCAGGGGCAGCTCGCCAGCCTCAGCGACAACGGCTTCTTCAAGATGTCGCTGGCCGCCGGCGCCACGCTGTCGGTGCGCCTCGATGTGCCGGCCACCGCGGACTACGACCTGTACGTCTACAACTCGAACGGCACGCTGATCGCCAAGTCGGAAAATGGGCAGGGCCTGGCCGAGACGCTCAGCGTTCGCAACAGCAGCAGCAGCGCCTTCACTCGCTACGTGCGGGTCGTGCCTTACTCGGGCACCGTCGGCGCTGCCAGCTCGTACAAGCTGCGTCTTTCCTGGTAACTTCCTCCTATGTCCACGGCTCTCCCCCCTGCCACAACTCCGCTTCCGCCCGACGGCGACTACGCCCCGCTCATCAATCAGATGGAGTCGGGCTCGTTTTCGGGCTTCTTAGGCCTGCACTTCGTGCGCGCCACCGCCACCGAGGTCATCGCCGAGCTGGTCATCGCCGACAAGCATCATCAGCCCTACGGCATGGTGCACGGCGGTGTCTACGCCAGCATCATCGAGACCCTGTCTTCCGTCGGGGCCGGCATCAGCGCCTTCGCCTATCAGAAGACGGTGCTGGGCCTCGAAAATCACACCAGCTTCTTGCGCGCCGTGCGCTCCGGAACCCTGCACGCCAAGGCCACGCCGCTGACCCGCGGCCGGCGCAGCCAGGTCTGGGAGACAGCCATCCACGATGACAGCGGCACCTTGGTGGCCAGCGGTCGCGTGCGCCTGCTGCTGCTTGAAGCGGATGCCCAGGTCGCCGGCACCGCGCTTGGGTTCAAGAACATCGCCAAGCTGGATGCCCCGGCCGACAAGTAGCCGCCGCGCTACGCCCCGGCGACGCCCCGCGGCCAGCTGACCGAGCGCAGGTCCAGCGTCGCTTCGCTCGGCAGCGGCCGGTACAGCATGCGCCATACTGAAAGCCCCTGGGCCAGCACCCGCTCCTCGCGCAGCGACTGCGCGCCGTACGGATTTTCAGTCAGGAAGCTCCACTCCGCGCGGCCGTTGCGCAAGCCCGGCTCGCTCTCCAGCACCGCCATCGCATCCAGCGCGAGCTCGAAGACATCGCTCTGAAAGAACAGCTCGCCGCCGGGTGCCAGCAGCCCGACTAGCTCGCGCACAAGCTCCGGCGTGACGATGCGGCGGTTGTGCTGTCGCCGCTTAAACCATGGGTCGGGAAAGTTAATGAAGAAGCGCCGCACCCGCCCCAGGCCAAACAGGGACGACAGATCGATGTTGATATGGGCAAAGACGGCCCGGAGGTTTGGCAGGCCAGCCGCTGCCGCTCGCTCATTGACGTCCTGCACCCAGGCCTCGCGGATCTCGATGCCGACGTAGGTGGTGTGGCGGTCGCGGGCCGCCAGCTGAAACAGGAACTGCGCGTCGGCGCAGCCCAGCTCGACGTCGACCGGCCCGGGGGGCAGGGGCAGGCGGGCCGGCGCTAGGTTGCGCAGGGCTGGGCGCAGCGGGTTTACGTGATGACGGACTCGGACAGCCATGGGGAAACGCGCGGGCCCGCAGCTTACGGGCAGCGCTCGGCGGCTGCAATAGCGGCGCGTGGCCGGTTATGTCGATAAAGCGCGACTTGCCGATTCAGCGATTAGCGGCGGCAACCGCGTTCGCGCCTTTTTGTTGCTGTTTCGATTGACAGTTCTATTCCGCAGTAGCAATGATGTCCGGCTCTGATTGTCAAACCTCCCTCCCCTTTAGATAGAGTCCAACGCAATGAGCCAAGAATCCCGCGAATCTACTTTTGTTGCATCGCAAGCCTCGTCTGGCACCTGTCCGCAGTGTGGCGCGCAAGCCGTGCGGGGCCGCGCCCGCCCCGGCCGCAGCATCCGCTACCGCAACCTCGGCGCCCTGCCGCTGCCGGCCGATGTCGCGGTGCCGACCTGTGTGCGCTGCCGTTTTGAATTCATCGATCCCGAGACCCGTACCCGCCTAGAGCCGCTGCTGCACGACGAGTACCGTCGGGTCCTGCAGCAGCGCGTGCGCCTGTCGATCGACACCCTGATGCGTCACACCTCGCAGCGCAAGCTCGAGCTCCTGCTCGGCCTGTCGCAGGGCTACCTGTCGCGCCTGCGCTCGGGCGCCGGTCATCCCAGCCCCGAGCTAGTCAGCCACCTCGCCCTGCTGGCCCACGATCCGCAAGGCCGCCTGGCCGAGCTAGAGCGCTACTGGGCGGAGCCGCCTAGCTCTCCTCCGCCTGCCCGCTAAATCGGCTCTGCGGCAGTGGCGCGGTTAATGGGTAAACTGATCCGAATTTTACCCATTAGCTGCTTCGATATACGTGTTACCGCGGGGAATTGGGAGCCGCATAAATTAAAGAATAAACAGGAAATGTTGGATTCAGATTTATCGCCATAGGTGACCTCCGCAGGATGGCGGCAACCGCGCTGAGCGGACGCACAGACCGTGGCGCCGCGGAGCGACTCTGGGGTCCGGCCGCTGGCCCCCGGCCAGGCAAAACGGAGTGCGACTGTACCCGACTTTCACCGCCGCCACGACGAGCGCTTGTGATAGGATCGGCGCTGTTCCCTAGAGGCGGCTTCCCGTCACAAGTCGCCCGGTTGTCGAGAGAGCGGCCGCGCTCACATCACTTCGGAGATCGCACACCATGGTGCCAGGACAGAGCACAGTCACGACCCTCCCCGGCGCTTCGCGCAGCTTCTTGCCCCGCGCGCTGCTTGTTCTTCTGAGCTGCCTGTTTTTGGCCGCTCTTTCGAGCAGCGCGGTGGCGCAAGAGAAAAAAACCGTCGTGATCCTGGACATCCAGGGCGGTAACAAGCAGCTCCAGCAAGCGATCATCAACGCTCTCAAAGATCGCTACACGATCATCCCGCTGGCCAAGTGGAATGCCGCGGCCAAGAAGCTCAACGTCACCGGCCAGGGCACCGAAGAAGTCGCCATGGTGGCCAGCGACGTCAAGGCCGACGCGGTGGTGACCGGCAAGGTCAAGCAGGACAAGGACTCGGGCGGCTGGAAGCTCAACATCGCCGCTCGCCAAGGCACAAGTGGCAAGCCGATCGGCAAGATCAGCATCGACCTCAAGTCGCAGAAGGTCGATCCCGACTCCGTCGCCCAGGTCGAAAAAGAGATCTGGCCGGCCGTCGAAAAAGCCATCGCCGGCGAGGCTGCCGAGCCAGCTCAGCCCGTCGAGCCGAAGGACCCCAGCACGCCCACTCCGTCGCAGCTTGGCGTCGAAGAAGACCCCATCGCCAAGATGAAGAAGCTTGAGGAGCAGCAGCGCAAGGCGCAGGCCGGCGAGCGACCGGTCTGGTATCCCTTCGTCGATGCCTCGGCTGGCTTCATCCTAAACGGCCGCAGCTTCGGCTACAGCGAGGAAGCCAACCCCTCGTTCCAAGGCTGCTATGACTTCCAGACCAAGCGCCCCGACCCCAACAACCCCGGCCTGAACCCGCCGCCCGTCTACACCTACGGCGCCAAGCTCAGCAAGTGCCCGTCGTATGCGACCTCGGTGGCGGGCGGCGTGCGCGTCGATGTCACTGGCTACCCGCTGGCCTTTATGAACCTCGACCCGATCCGCGGCCTCGGCATCGGCGTGACCTTCGACTACATGTTCTGGCCGCCCAGCACGACCAGCGGCCCGATGCCGGTCACCCTGGACACGCGCGAGTTCCGCTTCGAAGTCGGCCTGCGCTACCACTGGAACATCCTCAACAAGCGCAGCCGTCCGTCGATCCTGGCCAACGTGCAGTTTGGCGGCCACTACTTCGCCGTCGCCAAGCAGGAAAAGTCCTACATGTTCATGGACGAGAACTTCATGAACCAGACCGCCAAGGGCATCGACGACCACGGCCTGCCGGACATCTTCTACCAGTACATCTCGATAGGGGTCGGCGGCCGCGTGCCCTACTACGCCAATGACAAGATGTTCTTTGGCCTGCTGGTCAACTTCAACTTCCACGCCGTCCTCGGCTTTGGCGAGATCGGCACGCGCTTCCAGGATGAGTCGACGGCCGGGGCCCTCTACGGCAACGGCGGCTATGGTCCGGCCTCGGGCTTTGGTCTGCGCGCCTCGTTCACGCCGATCGAAGCCATGGTGTGGAAGGGCCTGACGGTGCGCCTGTCCGGCTTCTATGAGCTCTTCAAGTACAGCTTCTCGCTCGGCGATGACCTGGCGCGCGCCCCGGCTGGGGACCGCCGGCCGGAGCAGGGCGCCCGCCACATCGCCCCTGGCGCCACCGACAACTACTTCGGCGCCATCATGCAGGTTGGCTACCAGTACTAGCCGCCCTTGTCGCCTCGTCCTCTCGTGCCGCCGCCTGCCGCGGCCTCCTTCCCCCTCGCTGAACACCTGCCACCGCCGTTCGCGCTGACCTTGTCCGAGGTCGCGCCGGGCGGTGATGCCGTGGGTCGTCGCGAAGATGGCCTGGTGGTCTTTGTGCCCGGCGGCACGCCCGGCGATCAGGTCCTGGTGCAGCTAGAAAAGAGCCACCGCAGCTATGCCCGGGGCCGCCTGCTGCGCCTGCTAAGCCCCGGTCCGCAGCGGGTCACCCCCGCCTGTCCCCTGGCGCTGCCAGCACCGCAGCAGACCCAGGCAGCCTGCGGCGGCTGCCCGCTGATGGCAACGACTCGTGCGGCTCAGCTAGCGACCAAGCAGGCCTGGGTGACCCGCGCTCTGCGCCAGCTCTCCGTCGAGGTACGCGCGATTCTGGCCCCGGCGGCTCCGCTTGGCTATCGCCAGCGGGCCCGCGTGGTGATCCGCGGTGGCCGCCCAAGCTTTGCCGCGGCCGGCTCGCATCGCGGCGCCACGCCCACCACCTGCCCGGTCCTTGAGCCGCGGCTGTCGCAGGTGATCTTCGAGCGCAGCCAGGCGCTGTGGCCGATGCTCGGCGAGGGCGGCGTCCTGTCTGGCCTAGCCGGCTGGCACGACGGCAAGGAGGCGGTTCACCTGGCGCTTGCGCCGCTCGGCCCGGGCGTCCCAGACAGCGCAGCCCTGCGACGGCAGCTAGAGGTGCTGCTCCGGGCGGGAGACATCGCCGGAGCCAGCCTGCAGACCGGTCGCGCCAGTGCAGGGCCGCTGGTCATCGGTGCCCCCCACATCGCTGCCGTGCCGCCCAGTGACGCCGCCGAGCTAGGTCCGCTATGGGCCGCCGCGTCCGGCTTCGCGCAGGCCTGCCTGGCCGGTCATACCCTGCTGCCCCGCCTCGTCGCAGCGGCAGCGCGGCCCGCCACAGACGACGGCCCGCCGCGACAGCTATCGCAGGTGCTGGAGCTATACAGCGGCAGCGGCAACCTCAGTCGCGCCCTGCTGCCGCTGACCGCTGAGCTGATCTGCGTCGAGGGCGATGCGGCGGCGGTGGCCCGAGCCAGGGCCGCTCTCCGGGCCCAGCCGCGACTGTATGCCGAGCCGGTGGCCCCCGTGCTTCGTCGCCTGCGTGCCGCTGGTGAGCGCCCGGCCGTCGTGGTGCTGGATCCGCCGCGGGCAGGCGCAGCAGAGGCGATGCCACTTATCGCGGACCTGGCACCGCAGCGCGTCGTCTATGTCTCGTGCGATGTCATGACCCTGGCGCGCGACCTGGCGCTGCTCGCCACTTCTGGCTACGCACTGCGCTATGTGCAGCCCCTCGATCTGATGCCGCACACCGCTGAGCTTGAGTGCCTGGCGGTCTGCGAAGCAGTCGCGACAGGCAAGAGCTAAGCCGCACCGGCGCCGCGATCACTTACAGCCGCGACGGCCACAGTCCGCAGGCCATCGCCGTCCAGTACACCCCCAGCAGCACCGAGAAGCTGCCGGCACACAGCGACAGGCGACGATGCAGGCGTGGCCGACGTGCCGCCTGCGACAGCGGCAGCCCCAGCATGCCCGACAGCAGCGCCATCCCCACCGCCGAGCCTGCACCGAACATCAGCAGGTAGGCCAGCTGCTTGGCCACCGTCGGCAGAGCCGATAGCGCCGCCGCCGTCAGAGTGCCGCTACCGGCCAGGCCATGGGCAAAGCCGATCAAGAGCGGGCGCCGCAACAGCGTCAAGCCGCCGAGGTGCAGGTGAGCCCCCAAGGTGGCATGGCTGTGCGGCTGACCGCGGTGGCTGTGCGCCTGCACCGGCCCACCGCGTCCCGCGCTGAACGCCCGACGCAGCGACGAGATGCCCAGCCCAACTAACATCACCCCGACCAGGCCCTCAAGCAGCGCGGCCTGCGGCGGCAAGAGCTGGCGACGCATAAGCAAGAGCCCGCCGCCCAGCCCCAGCAGCGCCAGCGTATGCCCCAGTCCCCACAGCGCCCCCAACAGCGCGCTGCGCCAGGCACTGCCGGCCCGCAGGTTGAGCGTGGTCACGGCCGCCAGATGATCCGGCTCGACGGCGTGGCGCATCCCCAAGAGCAGACCCAAAAGACAGGCCAGCAGGGTCTCGTTCATGGCCGACCGCCCGCCCCAGGCCCACGGCTGCCCCGTCGGGAAAGCGAGCGGCGGATGCGCCAGATCTCCTGAAAATACGAGGCGATGTTGCGCAGGTTGGCGACCTTCGAGCGACCGGCCAGGCGCGGCGCGCACTCGATCTCGGTCGTCGTGATGCGCTTGCCAAGCAGGCGGGCCTTGACCGCGATCTCCAGCCCAATCGAGCCCGCCGAGGTCTGCGACACTAGGTCCAGCTCGTCGAGCAAGCGGCGACGGAACAGGTAGGGGCCCTCGATGCGGTCGCGCAGGCCGGTGGCCGCCTGCATCAGCAGACGCACCGTCTTGGACATCGTCGCGCGCACCACTCCGTCGGGACGCCGGCGATAGGTGGACAGGGTCAGATCGGCGCCGTCACTGGCCGCCAAGATCTTGGCCACTTCCGCGAGCGCGATCTGGCCATCGGCGGGAATCCAGGTCACGTACTCGCTGTCGGCCGCGAAGAAGCCGGTGCGCAGTGTCGCCGTAAGGCCGCGGTTCTGCGGGTGGCGAAGCAGCCGGATCCGCGGGTCCTCGGCGTAGGCCTGCAGCACCTGCGGCGTCGCATCCGCCGAGCCATCATCGACGATCAGCAGCCGGCCATCGCGGCAGTGCGAGGCGATAAACTCTCTCGCTTGCGGCAGGACGATGGGCAGGTTCTCCGCCTCGTTGTAAGCCGGAATGACCAGGGTCAGTGACGGCGAAAACGGCGGGCTCAGCACGGACGATCGGGGGTCGGACGACGACATCAAGAGGTGGCTCCGGCCCGCTACAGGGGCAGGCCCTCGCTCTGGCTAAGCGAGGGGGCGGCGGCGGGCGAGCTCGGCAGCAGAGGCAGCCGCGCCAGCTTGCGAGCCTGGGCCGCGCGTGGATCGCGGTCGGCGGCCAGCTGACCACAGGCGGCATCGATGTCATCGCCGCGCGTCTTGCGCACGAACACCGTATAGCCAAGCCGCATCAGCTCCTGCTGAAAGGCCTGCACTCGACTCGCCTCTGGCCGGCGGTAGGGCGCCTGCGGATGCGGGTTCCAGGGGATGAGGTTGATCTTGCTCGGGATGCCAGAAAGCAGCGCCGGGAAGCGGCGCGCATCGTCGAGGCTGTCGTTGACGTCGCGCAGCAGGACATACTCGACGGTGATGCGCTGTCGCTTCTCCAGCGGAAAGCGCCGCAGCGCCGCCAGTAAGCTAGCCAGCGGATACTTGCGATTGATCGGCATGATGCGGTCGCGCACCTCATCGGTGGTGGCGTTCAGCGAGACCGCGAGGTTGACCGGCAGGCCCTCCTGCGCCAGCCGATCGATAGCCGGCACCAGCCCCGAGGTCGAGACCGTGATGCGCCGCCGCGACAGCGCCCGCCCGAGCGGATGCAAGAGGATGCGCAAGGCCGGCAGCACGTTATCGATGTTGTGCAGCGGCTCGCCCATGCCCATAAACACGATGTTGGTGACCCGCTCGCCCCCGGCCCGTCGCGTCGGATCCTCGGGCGGTAAGCCGGCCAGCAGACGATCGGCCAGATACACCTGACTTACGATCTCGGCGACCGAGAGGTGGCGGCTAAAGCCCAGCTTGGCGGTGGCGCAGAAGTCGCAGTCAATGGCGCAGCCGACCTGCGAAGAGACACACTGCGTCAGCTTGCGCCGCGGACCCTCGCCGTCTTCTTCGTCCGCCGCCTCGCCGTCCTCGCCCGGGCTCGCCCCATCGTCGAGCTTGCGCGCGTCATCATCGGGAATCAGCACGCTCTCGATAACCCGATTGTCGGCGGTGGTCAGGCGCAGCTTGCGCGTGCCATCGGCGCTGACCTGGGCCAGCTCGATCCCCAGCTCTGACATCTGCACCTGACCGGCCAAGAGCGCGCGCAGCGCCTTGCTGACATCGGTCATCTGCGCCAGCTCGGTCGCACCGCGGCCATGCACCCAGCGAAACAGCTGCTCGCCGCGAAAGCGCGGCTGGCCCAGGCGAGCAACCAGGGCCTGCATGCCGTCGTAGTCGAGGCCGCGCAGCTCGATCTTCCCCTGGCTCAGACTCGGGTCGCTGGCGTCGGAATTGGCGGGCAGCGTCGCCGGCTCAGCCGCGGTCGCAGCAAGGGACGGAGCAGGGCTGGCGGCCGGGTCTTGGCTCACCGCGGTCGGCAAGGACGTGGACATCAGCGCGCAATCTAAACCAGGCCGACGCGCGGACCCACAACTTTGTTTGGCGCCGCAGGTCGCGCCGGATGGTCAATTCTTGGCCATCGCGCGGCCAACTTTGAGCGTCGAATCTCGCCGTCGCTGACCAGCGGCGCCGTATCCTGGTGTGTACCAGGGCTGCGCCAGCCTCGACCCCGCCCGGTCGGCAAGCTCCCCGGTTCGCTGACCCTGGCGCATCGCTCGCGTCCCTTGCCCCTCGGAGGTTCCCATGTCCACGCTGCATCGGCTGACTGCTCTTCCTTTTGCGCTGCTCTCTTTGGCCCTGACCGCGTCCTGTGCGCCCCAGCCGCCCAAGAGCGCGGGCCACGGCAGCCCCGCGCTGCGCGCCGCCTCCGAGCTCTCCCTCATCAGCAGCGCCGAGGCCGCTCCCCCGCCGGCGGCTGGGCTCGATCCAGCGACGGGGCAGGACATCGGCATGGTGTTTGAGGCCTTCCTCAGCCCGCACCAGGAACCCGATGAAGAAGAGAACACGCCCGTCACCACGCCGAAGCAGTTCCGCTCGACCGGGCAGTCACAGAGCCGAGCGGCCCGCGAAGCCGCCGGGCATCGCGGCCACGGCCGCATCCGCTTCAGCAAGGATCTCAGCCGCGCCTACGTCGACGTGCGCATCGATGGCATCAAGCCCAGCACCGTCAACATGTTCCACATCCACTGCGGCAAGCCCGGCATCCTGGGCCCGATCCTGGTCGACTTCGCGCATGCCACCAACCTGCAAGAGAACCTCGCCGATGGCCTGTTTTCCGTCGAGATTCGCAACGAGCACATCACCAAGACGGTCGAGCATGGCCATGGCCTAGTTGGGGCGCTGACGGCTGGCTGCGTCATCAACAGCCCCTCGCTCGGCAGCCTGAAGCCGACCAAGGTCTCGACGGTCTCGGGGATGGCGCAGATCGCGCTCGAAGGCGAGCTTTACTTCAACCTGCACACCACCTCACAGACCTACTTTGGCGACATCCGCGGCCAGATCCACGGCGTCGACCGCGGCCGCTAAGCGCCAGCCCGGAAGCGGCGCTGGCGGCCCGGTCGGTGCTCGCGCTAGGCGACGATGTGCTTGACGTACTCGAACTCGAAGGCCTGGCCGTTGATGCCGCGGGCAGGCGGCGCGATCCAGCCGGCGATCTTGCCTGGCTCGGTGACCGGCCGCATCAGCGCCTGCACATACTCGCGGTCGCGGGCGGTCGGTAGGAAGCCATCACTTAGCCGCGTCCACTGCGCGCTCGACAGCGCATTGCCTTCCGGATCGAAGAAGTTGCCGGACTCCATGCCATAGACGCCGATGTGGCGGTGGAAGCGACGGCTCGGCAGCCGCAGCTTGTGCGCCTCGGCCCGCGGACCCAGCACGCGATCGAGGGTGCGGTTCCACTTGTCGACCGCCCGCTGGCAGTCGCTGACATAGCCATCGCGCAGCACTTCGTTCATCGCGTTGCGCAGCGGCACCTGCTGCTTCTCCAGGTGCCCGTCGGCGTGCGGTACCAAGAGCTCATAGGTGCCGTTGAGCGCCACGTGATCCTCGTAGTGGTCCTGTTCCTTGTAGCGACCCTTGAGGCCAGCAGCGAAGAACTCGGCGGCGTTCGACGACACCTCGCTGCCGAACAGGTCTTCCGACAGGCTGAACCATAGGTTCAGGTGGCGCTGCACCATATCGAGCGGGATGCCGCCCAGCTTCATCACCGACTCGGCATCGTCCTTGCCCGAGTCGCGCATCAGCTCGGCGGTGCGCTGCACGACGCGGTCGACGCCGGTCTCGCCGACGAACATGTGGTGCGCTTCCTCGGTGAGCATGAACTTGCAGGTGCGCGACAGCGGATCGAAGCCCGACTCCGACAGCGCGCAGAGCTGAAACTTGCCGTCGCGGTCGGTAAACATGGTGAACATGTAAAAGTCGAGCCAGCTCTTGATTGGCTCGTTGAAGGCACCCAGGATGCGCGGCTTGTCGGGGTTGCCGCTGCGTCGCTCCAGCATCGCCTCGGCCTCTTCGCGCCCGTCTTTGCCGAAGTACGAGTGCAGCAGGTACACCATCGCCCACAGGTGCCGGCCTTCCTCGACGTTGACCTGAAACAGGTTACGCATGTCGTAAAGCGACGGCGCGGTCTGGCCCAGCAGGCGCTGCTGCTCGACGGAAGCTGGCTCGGTATCGCCCTGCGTCACGATGATCCGGCGCAGCTGCTGACGATACTCGCCCGGCACCTCTTGCCAGGCTGGCTGACCGTAGTGATCGCCAAAGCCGATGATCCGCCCCGGCTCCGGCGGCTCTAGAAAGATGCCCCAGCGATACTCCGGCATGCGCACATAGTCAAAGTGGGCCCAGCCGTTGGCCTCGACGGAGATCGCGGTGCGCAGGTACACCTGATCGGCCTGAAAGCCCTCCGGTCCCATCTCCTGCCACCAGGAAAGGTAGTTAGGCAGCCACTGTTCGAGCGCCCGCTGCAGCCGCTTGTCCGAGGATAGGTTGACGTTGTTGGGGATCTTCTCAAAGAGTTCGACAGACATCCTGAGCCTCGCTTGTGGTCTAGGGGGAACCTTTCTCTGTCCCCCTCCGCGTCCCTATCCCAGGGCAGAGCTTGATGCGCCTTGCTCTCTCAAACTATGACTCGATGGTATTCGATGCACGCGGCGTTAGGTTCGCGTCCAGTCGAAGATCGGGCGCTCTGGCTTGCCGTAGCTGCTCAGAGCACCGCGCTCTCCGGTGGCGTTGGGGCGGATGAAAATCCAGTTCTGCCAGGCTGATAGCCGGCCAAAGATGCGCTGCTCCATGCCCTCGCCGCAGGCCGCGGCGCGCAGGTTTTGCTCCATCCCAGTCAGCGCATCGGGCGATAGGCTCAGCCGCTCCTCGATGGCCAAGCGCAGCGTATCGGCGAAGTCGATCTCGTCGGCCAGCACAGTGCACAGACCCAGCTCATCTGCCGCCTGAGCGGACAGCGGCGCCGCCGCCCGGCCCGCCAGCACCGCCGCGACTCGCTCGCGCTCACCGTAGAAGCGCACGTCCAAACGACTGCGACCATCCAGCACCGGCAGCGCCCCGTCATTGAGCTCGGTGGCCGAAAACTGCGTCGGTGCCCCCGAGTCATCCAGGACATAGCTGCGATCCGCGGCCAGCAAGATCTCAAGCAGGCTGCCAGCGAAGCACGAGCCCGGCTCGGCCACCGCAAACAGCGTCTTTGAGGTCTGATCCAGGCGACGCAGCACCCGCGCCATCAGGCACAGGATCTCGCGCCCCAGCCAGTCCTCGCGCAGCGCCCACAGCCCGGCATCGGCGCGCCGCAGGCTGTCGAGCTCGCCGCTGGTGCGCAGCAGCACCAGGCCCACCTGCGACTCATGGAAGCGCAGGCGCAGGATCGCATCGTCGAGCTCGCGAAAGGCCCGCAGCGCCCAGACGTTGCCGGCTCGCGCCTGCCGCTGTAGCTCATCTACCGTGCCCGGGCACTGCTCGGGGCTGCTCGGGGCGCGCACCGTGAGCGTCGCCAGGCGACGCGCTCGCTCGACCTTCAGCTCGACGAAGCGATAGCGCACCCCGTCTTCGCGGATCTCCGGTGACAGCGGCTCTAGCTCGATGCCCGGCGTGGTCGGCGCGGCGCTCGCCCGGGCCAGCAGCTTCTGCGCCCGCGCCTGCACCGCTTGTGCGAAGCGGCTGCGCGGCGCGATCTCATCGACCAGCCGCCACTCGACCGCTCGCTTGCCGCGAATGCCCTCGGCCAGCGTCGAAAATACGTCGGCGCGATCGCGGCGTACGCGACGCTTGTCCAGCAGACGGGTCAGCCCCCCGGTGCCCGGCAGCACGCCCAGAAGCGGCACCTCGGGCAGCGCCACCGTGCTGCTGCCGTCGTCGATCAGCAGGATCTCGTCGCAGGCCATGGCCAGCTCGTAGCCCCCGCCCGCGCACGGCCCGCTGACCGCCGCCAGATACTTCTGCCCGCTGTGCCGCGAAGCGTCCTCGATCGAGAGGCGCGTCTCGTTGGTGTACTTGCAGAAGTTCACTTTGAAGCCGTGGCTCGACGCCGCCAGCATGTGGATGTTGGCGCCGGCGCAGAACACCCGATCGCGACCACTGCCCAGGATCACCACCCGCACCTGTGGCTGCTCGAAGCGCAGGCGCTGCACGGCATCGCACAGCTCGATATCGACGCCCAGATCGTACGAGTTGAGCTTGAGCGGATAGCCCGGCACCAGCGGCTCGTCCTCGCGCACCGCCATGTCCAGACGAGCGATGGGACCCTCCACGCTCAGCTTCCAGTGGCGATACCGGCTGGGGTGCGACTCGAAGCTCGGGGGAACCTTGGCGGCCGAGGAGACCGCAGAGTGCGACACAGACATGGATGCCCCTTTACCGCATCCCTGCGTCCAAACACAAGCGACACCGCCGACGAACGCAGCCTTTGCGCAGCTGTCTCCGTATCACCCAGCCAATCCCCTAGGCGCGTGTCAGAAAATCACCACGCCCAGCTCGGCCCGGCGGCCGGCAAGTGCCGGTCTTTCCACTTTTTTGCCGCCCCCGGCGAATGATATGCTTTTCCGACGGGGGAACGGGGGCGCAGCCCCTGGCAAGAGGCCATGCTCAGCGTTGGACAGACCGTGGGAAGCTATCGCATCACTCGCCAGCTGGGCGAAGGCGCGATGGGTCAGGTCTTTGAGGGCCTGCAGGAAGAGATCGGCAAGCGCGTCGCCATCAAGGTCCTGCACCCGCATCTCGCGCAGTTTCCCGAGGCGGTCAACCGCTTCCTCAACGAAGCGCGGGCCGTCAACCTCATCGCCCATCCCAGCCTGGTGACGATCTTCGAGTCTGGTCGCCTGCCCGATCACAGCGCCTACATCGTCATGGAATTCCTCGACGGTGAGCTGCTGTCACATCGCGTACAGAGTGGCGCCCTGACCATCGCTGACACCATGCGCCTCGGCCGCCAGATCGCCTCGGCGCTGCAGGCCGCGCACGAAAAAAACATCGTCCATCGCGACCTGAAACCAGAAAACGTCTTCATCGTCCGTGACCCCGAAGCGGCGGCCGGCGAGCGCGCCAAGATCCTCGACTTCGGCATCGCCAAGCTCAGCGCTGAGCAGCAGGGCAAAGGCGCACTGGTCAAGACTGCCTTTGGCACCATGCTCGGCACCCCCCTTTACATGTCGCCCGAGCAGTGCGATGGCGCCGTCGATATCGACGGCAAGAGCGATGTCTATGCCCTCGGCGTCATGCTGTTCGAGATGCTCACCGGCGAGCCGCCCTTCTCGGGCCAGAGCATCAACGCCGTCATGCTCAAGCACGTCACCGCCCCGCCCCCCCACATCCGCGACCGCAACCCCCTCGTCCCCGACCCCCTCGCCCACCTCCTCCGCCGCATGTTGGCCAAA
>CAZVMD010000180.1:0-14304 GCA_964628555.1 uncultured Myxococcales bacterium
CCTTAAGCCGGAGAATGATCGACCGATTAAAGTGGCAAGGATCTGGCGGACTTGCGCGCGCTGCGGAAGGGCGCGGATCGAAAGTAGAGCTAGCGGGAGGAGCGCTCAGGCGAGTCTGGGTCGGGGGAGGGCTGCGACGGGGTGGCGGACGCTTCAGCGGCGGGTGCGAGCGCTGTCTGGGTAAGCAGCACGAGCAAGCGGCGGCGGGTCTGGCTGTCGAGCTGGGCCAGGATCTGCTCGGCCGACAGGCCAGCGAGCAGAGGACTGGCGGGCGGTGCGGCTGGCTCCGCTGCGGGGGCTTCGCTCAGCAGCGCGCTGACTCGCTGGCTGGCGGCGCTGTCAGCCGCCCCGGGCTGCGCATAGTGCAGCTCGGTGGTGGCAAAGGAGCCATGCCCCAAGCTGGCAGCCACCGAGTGAGTGACCGCGCCCGACTGCACACCCAAGGTGGCAAACAGGCCACGTAGGCTGTGCGTGCAGATCGGCGGCACCGAAGCCCGCTGGCACAGGCGACGCACCAGCGCGTGCAGGTACTGCCGACTGCGCGGCTGACCGGCCCGGGTGTGACCGAAGACCAGCTCATCGCCAGCCCGACCGCTACTTAGCGACAGCAGATAAGGGCGCAGCACGCTCGGTACTTCCAAGCGCCGGCTGGCGTTGGCCGTCTTGCCGCGCTCGATGCACAGGATCTGCGCGCCACTTTCGATATCGCGAACGCGGCGCTCCAAGACCTCGCTGGTGCGCAGCCCCATCAGCAGAGCCGCAGCGACGCCAACGGCCAGCGGCTCCTGCGTCTCGGCATGGTGCTGAAACGCGGCCGCCAAGAAGCGCCGCGCTTCGTCGATGCGCAGCTGCGGCTTGCCATGCTGCACCCGCCCAAGCGGCTTGACGCGAGCAAAGGGATTTGCGGCGCACAGGCCCTGCTCTTGCGCCCAGCCAAAGAAGGCCCGGCTGAGCTTGAGGTACAGCCGATGAGACGCCGCCGCTGGCGGCTTCCCCGACTTCTTGGCGGGCCGCAAGATGAAGGCTTGGTACAGCTGAGTGGCGTGCTCTGGGGTCAGGCTGGCGATGTCTTGGCTGAGGCAGTCGGCCAGAAACGCGTGCAGCCGTGCGTCCTGCTCGCGAATGGTCAGTGGCTTACAGGTCGCGGCGCGCGCGCGCTCGCTCGTCCACTGCGCCAGCGCCTCCGCCACCGTGACTTGTCGCCGCGGCTGGCTGAGTGAAGCGGTCAGCTCAGAGGCGACGCGCTGCGCCTCCTCTTGCGAGGCCAGGATCAGCGACTTGCGCTTGCCGTTTTCGCAGACCACGACGCGAAAGCGCTCGCGATCGGGGTAGATGCCGACGACGCGGGGAGGCAGCTTGGGACGCATTAGCGGCCTCTCTTTCTGCGCGGTGTCGCGGCTTGCGATGGCTTGGAGCGCAGCTCAGCCAGAGCCCGCTGGGCCAGCGCGGCGATGCGCGGCTCAACGGCCGGCGGCCCCTCTACCTCGTCGATCAAGGCATCCAGGCGCAGAGAGAGCTGCTGCGAGACCTCACGCAGCGCGCGCAACTCCTGCAGTACGCGGTCGTAGGAAACAGAGTGCGGCACATTCCCATCGTGCCCTGGGTCTGCCCGTGCGATCCACTGGGTTTCGCGGAAATCCGCAGCGATTCTCGCCACCTATCCCTGCTGCGGTGCGAGGGCTCCTGTAGGTCGGCGTGGACGTTTCGCTACATGGTCTGGCTGTGTGCTCGTAGAGCCTGGCTCGGCCCACAGGATTGCCGCAAGCCCGCGATTTCGCGACGATATTGGTATGCGGCGTGCCGTTGGTTATGTGCGGGTGTCGACCGATATGCAGGCGGCCGATGGCCTGTCTTTGGATGCTCAGGTCGCGGCGATCGAACAGTACTGCGCTGCCCATGGCTATGAGCTGGTGCGCGTCTGCAAGGACGTCATCTCGGGCGGCAAAGATCAGCGCCCCGGACTGCAGGATGCGCTGGCCACGCTCAAGCGCAGCGCCGACATGCTGATCGTGCTCAAGTTCGATCGGCTCAGCCGATCCATCAAGCACTTCTGCGAGCTGTACGAGCGCTACTTTAAGAGCGGCGAGAAAGAGCTGGTGGCGATTCGCGAGTCGATTCGCCTCGACTCTTCGCTGGGGCGAGCGCTGGTCGGCATCCTCTTGGTGTTCGCGCAGATGGAGCGCGAAGCCACCGGTGAGCGAACGCGCGAAGCGATCCGCCACATCCGCCATCTGGGCTATCACTTCGGCCGCGTGCCCTATGGCTATAAGACGGTGCCGGCGACGGACAACCCGCGCTTTCGCGTGCTGGCGGAAGAGCCCGAGCAGCAGGCCGTGCTGGCGCGAATCAAGGATCTTTTGGCCCAGGATATCGGCATCACCGAGATCGCCGCGCGGCTGAACGAAGACGGTGTGCCGCCGCCCAAGGGCGCGCGCTGGACCAAGAGCCTGCTTTACAACCTGAAGCTACGTCAGCGCTGGGCCCAGCCACGACCGTACAACAGCCGCCCGCACAGCGATGGCGATGTCAAAGAGCGCATGCTGGAGCTGCGCAGCAGCGGGATGACGCATGCCCAGATCGCCGGCGAGCTAAACGCTGGGGGCTTCGTGCCGCTCAAAGGTCGCTGCTTCACCGAGACCAGCGTGCGCAAGCTGCTGCGTAACCTGGACGAGACGCAGCACCTGACGCCGCGTCGCTACCTTGAGCAGCTGCTGGCCGATATCGAAGAGCGTCATCACAAATACCATCCCGATGAGCCGTTCGTGCGCCCCGGCTATCCCCGACTGGCGCGGCTGCTCTCGGAGGCTGGGTACACGACGCCGAAGGGCCACTCGCACTGGTGGCCGGCCCAGGTGCAGCAGCTCTTGCTGGGACGCTTTGATCAGTACTACGCGCGCAAGGGTGCGGCCTAGGCGCCGTTGTCGCTGAGCAGGGCATCGATCAGCGCCAGTGTGCTGTGGACCTTGATCAGAAAGTCCTCGCTGCTGTCGATGACGAAGTGCTGCGGGTGATGCGACCAGATGCGCAGGATGCTCTGATCGATCTCGGCGGCGCGCGTGGCGTCCTCCGTGCGCAGCGGATTCTGATGGTTGTAGCCGTGGGCTGGCGATGGCGTGCGCAAGTGGATGACCGCGGCATAGCGGGCTAGCTCGGCCTCGCAGCTGGTGCCGAGATCCTGCCAAAAGCTGCTCGGCTCCTCGGGCCAGTAGGCCAGGCCGTCGAGGGTGCCGCGATCGCAGAGCACAAAGCGGTGCTGGCCCTCCTCGATGACCATGCGCTGCTGCTCGCGCTGCACATAGTAGATGGCGCGCTGGGCGGCGCGGCGACCAGCCGGGGTGCCACTGCGCCAGAAGCCGCCGCCGAACAGGATGCTCGCGGCCTCGGGCAACACCACCACGCGCGAGCCGAGGCTGCGCCGGGCGATCTCAAGGATCGCGGTCTTGCCGGCACCGGGACCGCCGGTCAAGACCACGAAGCGACAGGAAGAGGAAGGGCTCAAAGAGGACATGGCAGTGAGCGTCCCTATACCAGGAAGAGGAGCGCCAAGCCGCCCAAAACTAGGGCCGGCAGGTGCCCAAGCAGGATGCGCAGGCCATAGCTCCTGCCGCCGCTCCACCACGCCATGCCGGTCTTGACCACGGTGTTCGAGGCGACCGCGATCCAGATCGCCGTGACGCCCACCCGCAGTGGCTCGCCGCCTTGCTGCGTCAGCTTGGCAGAAGCGACGACGATCGAATCGACATCGGCCAGGCCAGCCGCCGCCGAGGCGAGATACAGCCCGCGGACGCCCAGATAGGTACGCGCGATCTTGGCGGTGAGCACGACGCCGATGTACAGCAGACCCCACTTCAGGGCCGGCAGGATGGCAAACGGGTTGGCCAGTGACACCGCGCCCTGGCGGTCGCCCTCGACCGGATTTTCAGCCTGTCGCGCGCGGAGGACGACCAGCCCGAAGGCGATCAGATAACCCAGCACCATCAGCAGGCACGGCAGAAGAAGGTGCATGCCCAGCGGTGGATAGACAATCAGCGTGACGAGCAGAACCCGCAGCATCATCACGCCATAGGCCAGCAGCGCGCCCTGCAGGGCCGGCGCGAGCAAGCTGGGGTTGTGATGCGCCCGCTCGCCCATCGCCAAGGTCACGGCGGTCGAGGAGGTCATGCCGCCGATCAGCCCCGCCAGGCTCAGGCCGCGTCGAGCCCCGAGGATGCGCGTCAGGACGTAGCCGACATAGCCAACACCGGCGATCAGCAGCACAAACAGCACCACGCTGCGCGGGTTGAGCACGCCTTCAAGCGGCGGAAACAGCGTCAGTGCTCGGTCGGGGACCACCGGCAGCACGATCAGCAGGGCCAAAAGCAGCTGCAGCGTTCCCACGAGCTCCGAGCGCTGCACGCTCTTGGCCAGCTGCCGCATCCACGGCTTGCTGATCAGCACCACGACGCAGAACAGCCCGAGCATCACCGCCACACCCAGCTGCAGGTGCACCAGCATGCCAAGCACGCAGGTGACAAGCGCTGCGACTTCGGTGGTCACGTCTTCGCCACGCGACGGAGGTGGAGCGCTGGCAGCGCTCGCCTCGCTGCTCGGCTGACCGACGCGCCGTGTCTTTTCCAGGTGCAGCGCCGACAGTAAGAGCGATAGCCCCACCAAGGTCCACAGCGGCAGCCCGGGCACAGTCTGCCCGAGCAGGATCGCGGCATAGCCGAGGAGCGCGATCAGCGCGAAGGTCCGCGCCCCTTTTGCCGAGGGGTTATTCTCGGCCGCTTCCACCCGGGCGTGCTCGCGCTCCAGCCCGATGAGCAGGCCCAGGGCCAGGGCGACGGCGGCCTCCCATAGCGGTCGCAGCTCCAAGAACATGCCATGTGCCATCGCTAAAGGTTCGTCTCTGCGGTGCGCCAGGGTCAAGCAGCAAGCGCAGCCCACGCGCAACCCAAGCGTCGGGCCGGCATGGAGCTTGCGTTAGGCTGTCTAAGATGGCTCAGACAATCGGCGAAGTGCGCGGCGCCCCCCTGCTGGGCAGCCTGCGCTGGCTCTTCCGGGATCGGCTGCAGTTTTATGCCGGTCTTTCGCGTCGTAAAGAGCCCATCGTGCGCTTCTGGCTGGGGCCGCTGCCGCTGTACTTGGTCAGCTCTCCGACGGCGATTCGCGAGGTGCTGCTGCACGACGCCGCCGACTTCCGCAAGGGCTTTGGCAACCATGTCCTGCGCCCGCTGATCGGTCAGGGACTGTTCCTGGCTGAGGGCGACGCCTGGGGTCACCGGCGCAAGCTCGTGCAGCCACTGTTTCGCCAGGCCAACCTCGAGCGCATCGGCGAGATTGCCCGCAAGGAGACGCAGGTACTGCTCCAGCGCTGGCAGGGCTACGCCGACGCGGGCCAGGCGTTCGACGCCTATCGCGAGCTGCGCGAGCTGACCCTGCAGATCATCAGCCTGGGCTTGGTGGGCATGAACCTGTTTGCGCAGTCGGACAAGCGTCAGCTGATCGAGCGGCTATGGCGCGAAACCAATGCGCGCCTGGATGCTCCTTGGCTGCCCTATCTGCCGCTGCCGCGCACTCGCCGCTTTGCCGCCGATCTCGCCGAGCTGCACGCGGCCATCGATCGCGCCGTCGCTGATCACCCACCGAACGAGAATGACGATCTGCTCAGCCGGCTGCAGCTGGCGCGCGACCCGCAAGGGCAGCCGCTAAGTCCGCAAGAACTGCGCGATGAAGTGATGACCTTTCTGCTGGCCGGGCATGAGTGCACCTCCATCGCGCTGAGCTGGTGTCTACACCTGCTGTCGCAGCACCCCGAGGTCGATGCCGAGCTCGGGCTGCAGCTCGGGCGGCCGAGCAGCGAAGACCAGACGGCGACCGCTCCCAGTCCGCTGCTGCGCGCCGTGCTAAACGAGACGCTGCGGCTGTATCCGCCGGCCTGGATTATGGGCCGACAGGCCAATCATGCTCTGCGCTTGGCCGACTGCGCGCTGCCCAAAGACGCCATCCTGATCATCTGTCCCTATGCCCTGCACCGTCGGCCAGACCTGTACCCCGACCCGCTGCGCTTTCAGCCGGCGCGCTTCTTGGCCGGTCCCAAGCTTGATCGCTTCGCCTACCTGCCGTTTGGGGCCGGACCGCGCACCTGCATCGGCATGGGCTTGGCACTCCATCTGGCACAAATCATCTTGCCCAGCATCCTGCGTCCGCTCAGATTCGAGGGGGAGTCGCGCGAGGTCGCGGCCGAGCCTGGGCTGACGCTACGACCGGCGAGCGGGCTGTTTGGCCGCGTGTCCCGCCGCCCTGAATTCCAACCTTAACCACACAACCCGGTGGTATGGCAGATGCGAATGGACGACTGGTTTGAAGAGTTCAAGCAGTATGTCCGCTTTGGTCCAGCGGATGAAGCGGAGCTACGCGCACTTTCGCCGCACCTGACCCCCCACTTCGCAGCGATTGCCGACGCGTTCTATTCCCGCATCCTTGAGCATCAGGGGGCGCTGGCGGCGCTGCGTGGCGGCGAATCGGAAGTGGGCCGCCTAAAGATCACGCTGATCCACTGGCTGGAGCGCCTGCTCAGCGGCCCCTGGGATGACAGCTACTATCAGCTGCGCTGCCGCATCGGCCGCGTCCACGTCCGCATCGCCCTGCCCGAGCACTATATGTTTGCCGCCATGGGCGTGCTGCGGCAGGAGCTGATGCAGCGCATTCAGCTCCTGCATAGCCAAGAGCCCGCACGCCAGAGCGCCGCGCTCAGCGCGCTGCATCGCGTCCTCGATATCGAGCTGGCGATCATGCTCCACACCTACCGCGAAGACCTCGAAGCGCAGCAGGCCCGCGTGGAGCGGCTCTCAACCTTCGGTCAGCTAGTGGGCTCGATCGGTCACGAGCTGCGTAACCCGCTGGGGGTGATGGAGTCGTCGCTGTACATCATCAAGAATCGCGCCCAAGGCGATGAGCGCCTAAAGAAGCACGCCGATCGCATCAGTGAGCAGATCAGCCTTGCTAACAACATCATCTCGACGCTGCTCGACATGATTCGCGATCGCCCGCTGGTTCGCGAGCCGGTGCAGCTACAGCAGGTGCTAAACAGCGTACACAGCTCGCTCACCCTGCCGCCCGGCGTCCTTGTCAAGATGGAGCTCCCAGAGCAGCTGCCGGCCCTGCAGGGCGACCCAACCCAGCTGGGACAGGCGCTGCGCAACCTCCTTGAAAATGCCATCGCTGCCGTCGGGCCGATGGGAAAGGTCCTGGTCCGCGCCACACATGATGACGCCCTCTGCAAAATCATCGTGGCGGACAGCGGGCCAGGCGTTGATCCCAGCATTCGCAAGCGCCTGTTCGAGCCGCTGATCAGCGCCAAGCCTGGCGGGATCGGCCTTGGGCTATCGCTGGTGCGCCGCATCATCGAACGCCATGGTGGCACTGTCAGCTATGTGCCCGAGAGCGTGCCGGGCATGAGCTCTTGCTTTGTCCTCAAGCTGCCGTGGAAAGCACCCGCACCCGAGGAGGGGAGCCATGCCTAGAGTGCTGGTGACCGACGATAATCAAGCCTTTGCTGACAACCTCGCCGAGATCCTGGGCGATGCCGGCCATGACGTCTATGTCGCCAGCAGCGGCGAACAAGCCCTGCAAGCCGTTCGGCACGAGCGGTTTGACGTCATGATCTCGGATATGCGCATGCCCGGTATTGGTGGGGCAGAGCTCGTGCATCGTGTCCGCCGCATCGATCCCGGCCTGCCGGCGATTGTCATGACGGCCTACACCCATGACAACGAGCTGGCGCTGGCGCGACAAGAGGGCCTGCTCTCGATCCTGCCCAAGCCAGTGCCGGTGCCAACCCTGCTGCAGCTCTTGGCCCGGGCCCGTCGCAATGGCCTAGTTGCGCTGATCGAGGACGACCGCAAGCTCTGTGACAACCTGACCGAGATCCTGCGCGAGCATGGCTTTGCCGCCGTGACCGCCGATACCGTGCTCGCAACATCGCGACTCGGCAGCGTCATGCCCTTTGTGGCGCTGGTCGATCTCCGGGTGCCTGGTGGCCCGGATGGGGAAGCCCTGCGCACGCTCGCAGCGCGCTTTCCGGGCATTCAGATCTTGGTCATGACCGCCTATCACGACGCCACCCAGGCCCTGCCGCCCACCGACGTGTTCGTCAAGCCCTTCGACACGGCACTGCTGTTGCATAAGGTCGAAGAGATCTATCAGCTCAGCAGAGCATGCCATGGTTAACTCTCCCCCCAAAACCGTCCTTATCGTCGACGACAATCGGGATCTAGCCGACAACCTGCGCGAGATCCTGGAGGACGCCGGCTATCGCGTCTGGCTGGCGGCAGGCTGTGCCGAAGCGCTGGCGCTGAGCGAAGATTTTTCGGTCGCCCTGGTCGATGTGCGCCTGCCGGATGGTGATGGCACAGAGCTAGCGGCCGAGATCAAGCTGCGGCGCCCCGACTGCGAGATCATCCTGCTCAGCGGGTTTGCCACCCTGGAGTCGGCGGTGGCGGCGGTGCGGGCCGGAGCCTGGGCCTACCTGACCAAGCCCTGCTCGGCGGAGGACTTGCTGCTGACCATCCGTCAGGCGGTGCGACACGTCGTCCTGGCGGAAGAGAAGCGCGAGCTGGGTCGCCGCACGCTCATCGCCGAGAAGCTAGCGGCGGTCGGTACGCTAGCGGCCGGACTGTCGCACGAGATCAGAAACCCGCTCAACGCCGCCTCGCTGCAGCTGACGCTTCTTGAGCGTCGTGTGCGCCGCTTGGTGCCAGAGCACGCGGTCCAGCTACTTGAGCCGCTCGACCTTGTGCAGCACGAGATCCGTCGCCTAGGTCAGATCGTCGCCGACTTCTTGCAGTTCGCTCGCCCACGCGAGTTCACGCCGGTCAAGGTCGACCTGGTGGCGGTGGTCGAGGCTGTGCTCGCCTTGCTACAGGCGCAGGCCGCCGAAGCTGGCTTGCGCTTTGAGCGCGATCTGGAAGGGCGACCGCAGATCGATGGCGACGCTGGGCTGTTGCAGCAGGCCCTGCTCAACCTGATCCTAAACGCCATCCAAGCCACCCCCAGTGGTGGCGTTGTGCGCGTCGGCGTCGGGGCCGTGGGCAGCGATGTGGTGATGAAGATCGAAGACAGCGGTCACGGCATCCCAGAGTCGATTCGCGCCCGCATCTTCGAGCCTTTCTTCACGACCAAGGACACCGGCTCCGGCCTCGGGCTGCCGCTTGTGCACTCGATCGTGCAGCAGCACGCCGGCTCAATCTCCGTCGAGGATAGTGAGCTGGGAGGAGCCTGCGTGATCCTCAAGCTGCCGCAGAAGCTCGCGCCAGGCGCCGCCCTGTCGGATAGCGCGATCACGCCGCTATAAGCGCGGCGGCTGCGCGGTCTTAGTAGCGAACTCGCAGCTCGGGATTGACGTCGTAGCCCGAGGTTCCGGCGGGCGAGACATTGACCGAGCCGCTGGCCGCATCGTTGGTCTGCGCGACATCCAGCGACTCGGAGACTCCCTCTCCGACCGACGGCAGCGGCGGCTCGACGACTGGCTCGCTGGCGTGCGTCGGTAGCTCGCGGCCAGGGGCGGGCACCACCAGCACCGGAACCGGACAGCGCTGCGCCAGCTGGGTCGAGACGCTGCCCAGAAGCAGCCGCATCACCGTGCCGCGGCCATGGCTGCCGACCACCACCATATCGGGCTTCAGCTCCTGCACAAGCTGCAGGAAGCCTTGCACCGGCTCGCCGATGCGCAGATGCAGCTCGACGGTGGTCTTGTTGCCGAGCATGACCCGCATGCGCTCCAGCCGCTCGCGAGCCTGCTGCGCCTCCTCAAACTCAGGCGGAATATTCAGTCCCAGATCGGTCGGCGCCGCCAAGCTGCCCTGCAGCGGCGCGACGTGAACCAGGTGTAGCGTGGCCCCCAGCTTCTCGGCCAGGGCCAGCGCGTGGTACATGGCTCCAGCGGAGCTGTCGCTAAAATCAATACCGACGGCAATGTGGTAGCTTCCAGATCGCATTGTCGACTCCTGTTCGATCACTTTGCTTGGCATTAGGCGGGGGCCGGCGTCTTGTTGGCAGAAGGCCGCTGCTGATACTCGCGCAGCTTGTATTGAATCTTGCGCGGTGAGATGCCCAGCATCTCGGCTGCCTTCGATGTCGAGCCCCCGGTGTGCTCCAGCGTCTTGAGGATCGCGAACCGCTCGATCTCCGCCAAGCGCGAGCCCGGCACCGGTGGATAGCCGTCCTGCTTCGTCACCCCACCACTCGATAGTACGGTGATCGCTAGGTCTTCGGGACGAATCGCATCACCGCGGCAGATGACGACGGCGCGCTCGATGGCATTTTCCAGCTCGCGCACGTTCCCCGGCCAGGGATAGCGCATCAGCTTTTCCATCGCGTCATCGGTAATGCTGGTGATCGGCTTGCCGTTCTCCCTGGCGTAGCGGGCCAGAAAGTGATGGGCCAAAAGGCCAATGTCCGACGGACGCTGCCGCAGCGCGGGCACCTCGATGGTCACAACATTGAGGCGGTAATAGAGGTCTTCGCGAAACAGGCCCTGCTTGACGCGCTCGATCAGGTTGCGATGCGTGGCGGTAATGATGCGCACATCGACCTTGATCGTCTGGTTGCCGCCGACGCGCTCAAACTCATGCTCTTGCAGAAAGCGCAGCAGCTTGACCTGCACGGCCGGCGTGATCTCGCCAATCTCGTCGAGGAACAGCGTGCCGCCATCGGCCTGCTGAAAGCGGCCATCGCGACGGGCGACGGCGCCCGTAAAGGCACCGCGCTCGTGACCAAACAGCTCGCTCTCAAGCAGCGTCTCGGACAGCGCGGCGCAGTGCAGCTTCACGAACGGCCCGCTAGCGCGCTGGCTGTGCTGATGCAGGGCGGCGGCGACCAGCTCTTTGCCGGTGCCGCTCTCGCCGGTAATCAGCACCGAAGCGCGCGAGGGCGCGACCTGCAGCACGGTGTCAAACACCTTCTGCATCGCCGGACTGGAGCCGATGATGTTGGCGATCTTGTGCCGCTCGGACAGGCGCTCGCGCAGCTGACCAGCCTCGGCGCGCAGCCGCCGTCGCTCGATCGCGCGCGCGATGACCAGCGTCAGCTCATCGAAGTTGATCGGCTTGGTCAGATAGTCAGCCGCTCCGGCCCGCATCGCCGCCACGGCGGTATCGATGGCGCCAAAGGCGGTCATCACCACCACGGCCAGCTCGGGATCGTGCTCCAGCGCCTTGCTCATCAGCCCCAGGCCGTCGAGCCCAGGCATCTTGAGGTCGGTCACCACGACGTCCGGCGAAAACTCCGACAGCTTGGGCAAGGCCTTGAAGCCATCGGCGGCCGTCTCGACCGAGTAGCCCTCCTCGCGCAGGAGCTCGGCCAGCGCAGAGCGCGCGTTCGCTTCGTCATCGACAATCAAGATGCGGCCTGAAACTGACATGGCACTCCCCTGCCTGCTGCCGAGCAACGTGAGCGCTGCTCCGGTTAAGTGTTAAAGACCAAAGCGTTCATGCGCCGCCGCCATCAGGGCTTCGCGGTGGTTGGGATGGGCCACAGCGATCAGGGCCTGTGCCCGCTGCCCAAGGTTCTTCCCATACAGATTGGCGACGCCGTACTCCGTCACCACGTAGTGGACGTGGGCTCGTGTCGTGGTCACCGCGGCTCCTAGCTTCAGCTGCGCGACGATGCGCGGCTCCCCGCGATGGGTCGAAGACGGCAGCGCGATGATCGGCTTGCCGCCGGCCGACAGTGCCGCCCCGCGCATAAAGTCCATCTGCCCGCCCACCCCAGAGTGCTGCAGCGGACCGATGGAGTCAGCGCAGACCTGGCCGGTCAGATCCACTTCGATGGCGCTGTTGATGGCCGTCACTTTCGGGTTCTGGCGAATGATCGCGGTGTCGTTGACGTAGCCGATGTCGCGCATCACCACCTGCGGGTTGTCGTCGACAAAGTCGTACAGGCGACGCGTTCCGTTGATGAAGCCAGCGACTATTTTTCCGCGCTGACTGACCTTCTCTTCGCCGGTGATAACGCCCCGCTCGACCAGCTCAATGACGCCATCGGAGAACATCTCGGTGTGGATGCCCAGGCGACGGTGGCTATGCAGCGAGGCCAAGACGGCATTAGGGATGCTGCCGATTCCCATCTGCAGCGTCGCGCCGTCCTCAATCAGGCTGGCGCAGTGGCGCCCGATCGCCAGCTCCACTTCCGAGATCGGCGCCGGCGCCCGCTCGGGTAGCTCATCCTGACAGTAAACCGCTCCGTGCAGCCGGCTGATGTGGATCAGGCCGTCGCCGTGCGTGCGCGGCATGCGCGGGTTGATCTGGGCGATGATCCGCTGGGCCGACTGGGCCGCGGCCAGCGCGACATCGACGGAAACGCCCAGCGAACAGAAGCCGTGCCGATCCGGCGGCGACACGTGCAGCAGCGCCACATCGAGCGGCAGGATGCGCTCGCGGAACAGGTGCGGCACTTCCGAAAGAAAGACCGGTACATAGTCCGCCCGCCCGCTGCGTACGGCGGCTCGGACGTTGTCACCGACGAAGAGCGCGTTGACGCGAAAACTTTGCGCACACTCCGGAGCGGCGTACGGCGCCAGGCCTTCGGTGTGGAGGTGCACGATCTCGACACCGCGTAGCTCGGAGGCGCGGGCCGTCAGCGCCGCGATCAGGCGCTGGGGCGCGGCGGCCACCGAGTGAATAAACACTCGCTCACCCGAGCGAATGGAAGCGACTGCGGCTTCGCATGAGGAGTGCTGCGTCATCAGTGGGCTGCTCCCTGCTCGGCGGGCGGCACCACCACCACCGGCACCGGCGATCGGCGGCACAGCGCCGTCGAGACACTGCCCATCAGCATGCGCATCAGCGCGCCGCGACCATGGCTCCCCACCACCACTAGCTCGGGCTGCACGCGCTGGATTTCACCCAGCAGCGCCTCAAGCGACAGGCCATCGACGACGCTGGTACTGACCGGCACGCGACCGGCCACCTGGCGCGTTGCCCACTCAGTGAGCAGCTCGCCGCGCTGCCGCCGCTCGGCCTCGATCTGCCCTTGCACCTCGCCGGTCAGCAGCACCGCTTCCGGCGCCACCATTGCGATCGGCTCGTACACATGCACCAGGTGCAGACGATCCTGCAGACGGGCCGCGAGCTTGACCGCATGCTCCAGAGCGCGCGCCGAGCCATCGCTGAAGTCAACGCCAATTAGGATGCTCTTCTCGTCGCTAGCCATCGCTACTTCCTCCATCGACTAGGGGGCGGGGCGGTTCCGGCCGGACAGGACTCACAAGCCGCAATGCAGGGGACTTAAAGCAAGCTAGGTGCCAGCCCGAGCGCGAGCCCGGCTCTGGACGCATCACAAGGCAGGGCTCGCTGCTGCGCCTAGAGCGACCGGGGACCGCCATCTAGCTGCCATCATGCACGCAGGACTCATCCTGTGCGCATAAATTGCGCAGCCCGTCTGGGGGTTCGCATTTTTTGCACAGACCTCCAGCGCGCCTATCACCGGGATGTAGCGAGCGACGAGATCGGCTGTCTTTCCCATGGCATGTCGCTTGCGAAAGCTGGCTGCGATCACGACTAACCCCCACCCAGTTGCCCGAGCCGCCGCTGCGTCGCGCCTGTCACTCAGCCGATCGCCGAGGGCGGACCGGACGACCTCTCTCGCAGAGACCGATGCGCCGCCAAGCCGCTGCTTGGCAGAACGAGGCCCGCCATGAGCAAGCCCATCCCGACGGTTCGCACGTACATGACTGCCACCCCTCACTCCGTTCGACCCGACATGCCCCTGTCGGCCGCCGACAAGCTCATGCACGAGCACGGCATCCGCCACCTGCCCGTGCTGCAGGGCGGTCGCTTGGTGGGCCTGGTCTCGCAGCGGGATGTCCGCCTGATCGAGACGCTCAAGGATGTCGATCCCAAGGTCGTCAGCGTCGAGGAAGCGATGTCCCAAGACATCTACGAGATCACACCCGATACCCACCTGGAAGAGGTCGCCGCCAACATGGCCGCGCACAAGTACGGCTCGGCCATCGTCGTCGAGGCCGGCAAGGTGGTCGGCATCTTCACGACCGTCGATGCGCTGCGCGCCCTCGTCGATATCTTGCACGGCCGCCGCGCCCACTAGCCTCGCCGAAGCCGGGGCTGGTCCGCTCGCTCTCCCCCCTCAGCACCCGACCGCTCCCGCGCAGATCTTCGCCGCTGAAACGTTCCGCCGCTCGCTCGGGCCATGTGGCGGTCTTTCCGCTCAGTTAGGCCCCCCCTGCCACCCCTGCGGAAGCGCTGGCCCACTCCCCCCTCCGCTCCTCCTCGCACCACCGCCGCCCGCTCCTTAAGCCGGAGAATG
>CAZVMD010000181.1:0-14106 GCA_964628555.1 uncultured Myxococcales bacterium
CGGGAGCCGCCGGACTTGCCGCTGGCGCCGAGGGCGGAGCAGCCACCGGGCTCGGTGCGACGGGGCTACCCACGGTCGCTGGCGTTCCGGTCGGTGCAGCCTGCGCTGGCACGGTGCCCAGACCTGGCGCCGGTACTGGACGACCTGGTAAGCCCGGAGCCGGAGCGGCAGGGCTGGTCGGTACCTGGCTCGGGGTTGGGCCGACCGCGGGCGGACTTGGGCTGGCTCCCGGGACGGTTCCAGCTGGGGCCGCGGGGACGGCAGCTGCGGCTGGCGCGAGCGTCTTGGCGGCTTCCCCTAGTCCGGTCGGCGGCGCAGCCGGGGCGGCGGCCGCGGGAGCATGCGTCACATCCTCACCCGTCACCGAGCGAATCGGCGGGATCGGAACCTGCGGCATGGCGGGACCGCGTGGACCGGCATCTTCGACGGCCATGGTCGGCGGCGGGCCTAGCGGTTCCACCACCAAGGATGAGGCCGGCCCTGGAGCCGCCGTGTTTACCGTCGGTGGATTGGTCAGCGGACGCGGACGCTGGCGATGCTCCCAGAGCAGCGTGATGCAGATCCCAGCCAGGATCGCCAGCGCGCCACCGGCGATCGCCAGTCCCAAGGTCGGACGTCGCGAGGGCTCAGGCGCGGCCGCTGCGGTGCCCTCGGGAATCAAGAGCGGGGGCGCGGCCAAAACCGGGGGCGGACCCGCCGCCGGACGTGCGCTTGGAGCCGTTGGGGGTGGGGCAGCAGGTGTTGCCGCAACCGGCGGCGCTGCCGCTGGCTTGGGCGTCGCAGGCGCTACCGGTACCGCCCCAGGGATCGGCGGCGGCGGACTCGCGGCGGGCAGCGGCGGGGGGGGCGGAGTCGGCGTGGCCCCAGAAGGGATCGGCGGCGCCGGCGCGGCCACCCGCCCCGAGGGGACTGGCGGACGATGCTGCGGCGCAGCGTCAGCTGGAACAGCAGGCGGCCCTGCCCCGGTCTCGACGTGAGCCGCCGAGGCCGTACGGGCGGTCAGCGCCCGCACGAAGTCCATCATCGTCTCGTAGCGATCCTCGCGACGCTTGGACATGCCGCGCGCGATCGCCGCCGCGGTGTGGGCCGGGAGCTCCGTACTGCGCGGCAGCGGACGAGGCGGCTCGTTGACGATCTGCCGCAGCAGCTCCTCGGCATTGCCTTCGTCCCAGGGCAGCTTGCCCGACAGCATGCGATAGGCAATCACCGCCATCGCCCACTGATCGGCCCGGCCGTCGATCGGCGTCGTCGTCTCACTGAGCGTCTCGGGCGCCATGTAGCATGACACCCCCAGCGAAGCATCGCGGGTGCCGGCCGGCGCCATGCGACGAAAGCGGGCCAGACCAAAGTCCATGACCCGCGTGCTCTCGACGACTCGGTCGCCCAGATCGTGACGGACCAGGAACAGGTTCTCGGGCTTGATGTTGCGATGGACGATGCCGCTGCGATGCGCCGTATGCAGGGCGCTGCCCACCTGCTGAATGATCTCCAGCGACTGTGCCGAGGGCAGCACCTCTTTGTGCTTCAGCCGCTGCGCCAGGTTTTCGCCTTCGAGCAGGTCCATGACGAAAAACGGAATACCGTTCTCGTCGCGATCGAAGTCGGTGATGGGCAGGATGTGGGGGTGGCGTAGCGTCGCGATCAGCCGTGCCTCGTCCTGAAAGCGCTGGTACAGATCGGGGCTGGCCGCCAGCTTGCGGTGCAACACCTTGACGGCGTACAGACCGCCGCTGCGCACGTGCCGCGCGACGTAGACGGTGCCCACCGTGCCGGCGCCAAGGAATCGCTCGATGCGGTAGGTCTTGGCCAGAATCTGGCCGATGATGTTTTTGTCGCGGTTGTTCATCGACTTAGGTCGCAGTCAGGGTTAGCGCGCCCTACCGGTCGCCATGGACACAGGCCAAGGCGAGCTCGGCCGGCGGGAGCTTGGCATGCTCGCTTGGCTGCACCAAGGGGAGAGCGATGTCTTTTCAAGTAGATACCTGAGCACTCCGCAGACATCGTACATCATCCGGGTGCGCCAGGGAAAGAGAAGCCTCGACGCCATCGCGGAGCAAGCGGGCCTCGTCCGGTGGTCTGCGGTCAACCGCGGTGGGCCAGAAAAAAGCTTGGGCTCCGCGAACGGGAAGCCGGTGACAATGGGGACCGGTTTCTCTGCTTGTCCTAGGCGGGAACTGTGCGCTATTCCGGCCTCATGAAACCGCTCAGTCGGGCTGTGAGGTGGTCGTGTGCTGCGCTGCTGCTTGTCGGTTCTGCCTGGCCCTTGGGCTGTAGCCCGGCCGCCGACGGAACAGGTCCGTCAGGGCCTGCCAGGGGTGAGCTTCCGCCGCCAGCCATCGTCGAGTCGCCAAGCTCGGGTGCGCCCAGCGACGACATGCTGGCGGGACGCCTGACTACTCTGCGCGTCCACTATCCGCTGCCAGCGGGCAGAAACCTCAGCGTCCGCGGCTCGCAGCCACCGTTTACGTGGAGCGCTGGGGTGGCCATGACGCGCAAGTCGGCCGATCTCTTTGAGCTAACGATCCGCGATCTCCGCCTGCCGAGCGGAACGCCGCTGGAGTGGAAGCCGCTGGTCGACGATGTGACCTGGTCACGGGGACAAAACTTTAGCGTGCGGGCCGGGCAGACGGTCGACATATATCCCCACTTCTATAACGGGGCGGGGCGCTATCTGCGGCACTACGCCGGCTTTGACTCGACGATCCTCGGCAACCGACGCGGGGTCTGGCTGTATCTGCCGCCGAGCTTCGATGAGAACCCAGGGGCGCGCTACCCGGTGCTGTACATGCACGATGGGCAGAACCTGTTTGACCCGCGCTATGCCTTTCTCGGTCGGACCTGGCGCGTGGCCGAGACGCTCAATGGTGGCATCGATGCGCTCGACCCCAGCGGGCACCTGCCCGAGCTAGTCGTCGTCGGTCCGGAGAACACGGCCGACCGCATCTACGAGTACACGCCGACGCCGGGCGACGACCCGCGCTACTCCGGCGGCGGCGGCGACAAGTACCTGCGCTTCTTGGTCGAAGAGCTCAAGCCGGCGATCGAGGCGGATGCGCTCCTGCGCGGCCGGCTGCTGACCGATCGCGATCACACGCTGCTGGCGGGCTCGTCGCTGGGCGGGCTTATTACGGCTTATGCCGGCATCACTCAGCGCGCCGTGTTTGGCCGCCTGGGCATCTTCTCGCCGTCGACCTGGTGGGACGGGCGCTATCTGTTGGGAGCGGTGACCGCGGCGGCGGCCGGAGCCCCACGCTGGGCGGCGGTGTATGTCGACAGCGGCAAGCCCGACGATGGCTATGCCGATACCTTCGAGCTGGCCCAGAAGTACCGCGATGGTGGCTACCGCGACGGCATCGACCTGCAGTACGTCGCAGAGCCGGGCGGCCTGCACAACGAAGACGCCTGGGCTCGCCGCCTGCCTGCCGCGCTGCGCTTCCTCACCGCGGGCTGGTAGCGCCGGCTGGTTCGCGCCCCGCCCTACGAGCGCAAAAACAAAGACGCCCGCAGAGCGAATCTGCGGGCGTCTGTTTGTCGGGGCGAGAGGATTTGAACCTCCGACTCCCTGGTCCCGAACCAGGTGCGCTACCAGGCTGCGCTACGCCCCGAGTCAGTCACCGACGACTTGGTCGTCGATTGAGGTCCAAAAGACCTACCCGACCGCGGGGGTGGCTGTCAACTAGTTTTCGTGCGGGGATGCCAGGTTAGCTCGACCTTGGAGTCATTGCCGGACAGCAGCAGCCGTGTTCCCTCGTCGGACAGCAGCACGCGCCGGACCCGCCTGTCGCGATACCAGGTGCCATTGGTCGAGCACAAATCCATGGCATAGACCCGACGCTTCTCGGCCAACAGCAGCAGATGCAGGCGGGAGATCTGACCCGAGAGCACTTGCCGCAGCCCCCGATCCAGGCAGGACTCGGAGCGACCGATAAGCACCCCGGCGTACAGATCGGCCTCGCCAATCTCCAGGGATACGGCGCGCTGCTGCCGCTGGAGCGTCAGGCGGGCAAAGCCTGGACTCGCCGGCATCCCCATCACGCGCGGCGTAAGCGAGCGCGGCTCCGCCACCGCATCTTCCAGTCGGCGCGAGCGCGGCAGCACCGTCACATGGGTCATGCGCATTGCGGTCTTTCCCTCGGGCAGGCCGTCGAGGTCTTCGGGGGGCAGATCTGCCTCGCTGGTGCGAAAAGGCGGCAGCTCCTGGCCGTCGCCGAGCATGCCGCCCTTCTGGTGAAACTCGGGTAGCGGCACGCAGCCAAACGTAGTGTCGCCCAGCCCAATCAAGAGCGGCCCCATCACACAGATCGACTGGCGCGGCTGGCCATCGATCGTCGGAGGCTGACCGGTGTGCAGGTCCAAGAGGCGCAGCACCGGCAGGTTGCCGCCGATCAAAAAGCAGCTCGCGAGGACATGCCGATTGCTGATGCCCGGCCGCTTGGGAAGCTGCAGATCACACTGCTCGTGGTAGCCGATCACCGCGTAGCTCTCGGCCGAGGCCTCAAGATCGATCCAGCCGAGATCGCGATCGCGCACCCAGAACAGTCGGTAGCCGGTACGGCAGGCGGCGGGCTGATGCAGCAGCAAGCGCGAGCCGAAGCGGTACTGATCACGGAGCGTAGTCTGCACGCTGGCCGAAGCCACCGCCGGTGCGCCCGAGGCATCCCCTCGCGCAGAGGACGTGACGAGGCGCAGGTGAGGCTTGCCTTCCGCTGCCCGCTCGGCGCCCTCCAACAGTCCCAGATCCGGCTTGATGAGGGGCGTGCTGTCCTGCTCGTCAGAGGCCATCGCCCTCAGTATAACGGGATTGCTCGGCCTCCCGGGGGGAGTTCCATCCTCGGAATTCGGAGAAGGGATCTCCGCCTGGGGCAAGCGTCGCAGCGGGTCAGTCGGCGCAGCAAGACGCAAGACGAGAAAGTCTCGTCTCTGCGGTTTTTGGAGCTTTGTCGGGAGTTGAGGACGGCTTGGGCGGGAGGCACAGGAGCCCAAGCCGCAGACGGGACGGTGGGAGGAAGGAACGGCACCTCGTGCGCGAGGCGCGCGAGCGCGCGCGACGCTAGCCGGGCCTAGCTACCGCCGCCAGCGCAGCGGAAGTTGATGACCTTGCCGGGCGGGGGCAGCGCGTTGCCCTTACGCCAGATGCCGGCCACCACCGAGTCCTTGCAGACGTTCTCTTTGCTCTTCACGGCGCAGTAGCAGTCGGCGCTCTCTGGCATGCAGGCCGCGACGATCGCCGGATCGTTGATCGTCGGCTCCTTCGACGACGCCCAGGCATCGCAGCACTTCGTCGAGCAGGTCGGGAAGTAGACATCGGGGATGCTCTGCGGGTTGCTCTCGTCGACATCGCCGACCATGCACTGTGGCTTGCCATCCTGGGTCTTGGGAGTCGAGGGCAGGCAGTTGCCGACTAGCTTCTTCTGGATGGCCTTGGCGATCTTGTCGAGCGCCGTCGCGTAGGCGTCGATGTCGCAGATGCTGACTTCGAGGACGTTGGGGTTGTTGTCCTTGTCCTTGCCGAACTGCCGCGCGAACTTCGACAGGCGAAGCTGTGCCTGGCCGTAGATCGCCTGGTTGCCGCTATACACGCACGAGGCGTCGGCCCCACCGGCTCGGTTCAGATACCCCGAGGCGTTGCCGCCGGCGCCGCGGCTGATCACGACCCGACCGGGGTTGGCGGCGGCGTCGATCTGCGGCTGCGTCCAGATGCCGCTGATGAGCAGCTTGTCCTGCGGCCGCAGCGTCGAGAAGAACTTGAAGTACTTCTCCGTCGGCTCAAGGTAGTTGTTCGGGCGCTCTTTGCAGTTCGTCTTGACGCCCGGCGTGTTCATCGGCTGATCGCACTGGATGCTGCGCGCCAGGCAGCGATAGTCGACGTTGTAGCAGTCGTAGCTGGCGTTCGGATCGCCGTCCGAGCAGTCGCGGGTGTTCGGGTTGTTCTCGATGCGCTTGTTCATCTGCACCGAGCAGTCGTCTTCATCGGTGATGTAGATGACCGCGAGCACCGAGTTGGGACGCAGGAAGCCGGCGTTCTCGGGGCGGTGGCCGTCGAGCGCGCGGCGCGAGCCTTCGAGCGGACCTTCGATGCCGCAGCCGCCGTCACCGACCAGCGCCATACACTTGAAGGCGTTGATCGGTCCCTGATCGACCATCTTGCCGGTGCTGGGATCGAGCTTGAGATCCTGCGGCACGTTCGTCCGCCCGTCGATCTTCGAGATGTAGCGACGACCATCGACCGGCACGAACTTGTCATTGGCGCAGAGCTCAGCGCAGGCGTTGCGTGAGTCAGCGGTCGGCAGGCTGCGCGCCGTACAGGGCAGGTTCTGCAGCACGCCGTCATCGCCTTCGAACTCATCGCACTTGCCGATGTTGCCGCCCCAGGGCTCGCCAGGGCGCACATTCGAGCCGATATCTGAAGTGGCGATGCCGACCTGATAGTTCGCGCCGGTCCCGTCGATGATCTTGATGAACTGCGGGATGGCGTTGGCCATCGCCTTCTGCTTCGGCGCCATCGACGGCGAGTTGTCGATCAGAAAGAGGATATCGACGTCTTTCTTGAGCCGAGTGTCGAAGACATCGCCGGTGACCTGCGCCAAGCAGGCGTTGATCGCGGCGTTCTTTTGCGCCTGCGTACCGTTCTCTGGCACCGGGCAGGGGCTGCCGACCTGCGGGGCAGTACAAGCGCCCAACGACAGCGCGATGCCACCGTAGGCTAGCGCTTGCTTAAGGGTGAAACGGCTCATGGACTCCTCCGGTTTTTTTTCGTCTGAATCGAGCGGTCGCCGCCGCAGAGGCTGGGGGCGGGACCGAAGTGGGGCGCAACGTATCACAAACGGAAGCGGCGAATCATCTAGTTGTTCTCGTTGATGACCCGTTAATGATCCGGCGGGCCGCGTTTGCCCAGCTGGCTCGCTTGGATCGGGACGATTGGGCAGCAAACCTTACAAAGTCGCGGCAATTTTTCTGCGCGCAGCCGGCAGGTCGCGGAAACTGACCGGGATGGCTTCGCATGAACCCTCGGATGTCGGTGATCCGCGCGATCTCCGCAGGTTGCCCAAGGTCGACAAGGTTCTGGCCCTGCCGCAGGTAACCCAGCTCCTGCTGCGCCTGCCCCGCTGGGCTGTAGTGGCGGCGGTACGGGCCGAGATCGCCCGGCTGCGGACGATGCTGCGCCAGCCTCACGACGTCGGCAACACGACGGTGACCACCGATCTCGCGCCGCTCGCACCGGATGTGCAGCGCATCACCCAGGATGCCGAGGCTCGCGTCGTGCCGTCGCTGCGCGCGGTGCTCAATGCCACCGGCGTGGTGTTACATACCAACCTCGGACGGGCACCGCTGTGCGAGAGCGCCGTGCGGCAGATCGCCGAGCTGGCAGGTGGCTATCTCAACCTGGAATACCGCCTCTCCGAAGGCTGCCGCGGCAGTCGCCAGGATCACCTGCCCGCGCTGCTCACTCAGCTGACCGGGGGGGAAGCGCACCTCATCGTCAATAACAACGCGGCTGCCGTGCTGCTGATGCTGGCTGGCCTGTGCGCTGACGGCGAGGTGATCGTCTCGCGCGGCGAGCTGGTCGAGATCGGCGGCTCGTTTCGGGTTCCCGATGTCATGCGCGCCTCCGGTGCTCGCCTGCGCGAGGTAGGCACGACGAACCGCACACATCTGCGCGACTATCAGAGTGCGATCGCGGCGCCGACCAAGGCTCTGATGAAGGTGCATCGCAGCAACTTCGCTGTCGTCGGCTTTGTCGCTGAGGTCGGGCTGCGCGACCTCGCAGACTGTGCGCATCAGGCGGGTCTGCCCTGCTTGCTCGACCTGGGCTCTGGCCTGCTCGCGAGCCCCTCGAAACCTTGGAATGAACTAGCCGTGGCCGATGAGCCGTCCGTGCAGTCGGCGCTCGCGGCCGGCGTCGACCTGGTGACCTACTCTGGCGATAAGCTCCTCGGCGGCCCGCAGGCTGGCATCGTAAGTGGTCGGCGCGAGCTGATCGACAAGCTACGCAGCCATCCCCTGCTGCGGGCCCTGCGTCCCGACAAGCTGACGCTCCTGGCTCTGCAGGCGACGCTGCAGCTGTATCGTGATGGCCGGCAGCACGAGATCCCCACCTTGGCCATGCTCAGCACGCCACCCGCCGCTTTGCGCGCCCGGGCCGAGCGTCTGCTGGCGCTGCTCCAGCCCCCAGCCGCCGCCGCGACGGGCATGTCCTTTGAGCTCGTGCCGACCCGCTCAGCTGTCGGTGGTGGCGCGCTGCCACTCGTGCAGCCAGAGAGCGTTGCGCTCTCGCCCGTGTGTACGCCAGCCCAGAGTCGCGAGCTCGCCCGCCGGCTGCGCGCTGGCCACCCCCCGCTGATTGTCCGGCTGCACGAAGGCCGCCTGCTGTGCGACGTGCGCACACTTCCCGATGCGGCCCTGCCGCAGGTGGCTCAGGCCATCCATGCAGCCCTACAGCTGGCTAGTGCAGCGACGGTGCCGAGCCATTCTGATGGCGCCTCGACAGCGACGGATGCCGACACCGATCTTGTCGCTGAAGAGCCGTAAGCGCGCGTGATAACCTGACAACATGCCGAGGATTTTTGCCGAAGCGCCAGAGCTCATCACTAGCCCCGATGGAACCTGGGCCGCGGCGCTGACCCGAGCTCGGATCCTTCTTTATCCACTCGATAGCACGCCAGAGAGCTCGCTTACGGACTGGGGCACGCGGCCCAAGCTCGGCGACGACGATCGACCTGCCCTCTCGGATGCCTACGCCACGCTGGATATCACGGGGGCAGCGGGCCGGCTGAGCTTCATCGGCTCTGACCGCCTGCTGCACGTCTTTGTCGAGCACGGTCCGGCCGAAGAAGGCGCTGATACTGGCGTCATCGCTGCCGAGCTCTTAAGCGTCCCCGATCTGCGCGCGATCGGTCCCCTGGTGCGGGTCGGCGGCGCGCAGCGCATCGTCGGCATCGGCCCAGCTGGAGCCGTTGTTGCGCCGCATGGCCCGGGGGCGGACATCATCTGCCTGCGTGGCAATGAGCTGATTCTTCAGCGCACCTTTATGCGTAGCGAAGTCCGGGCTGCCATCCCTGGCCCGGATCGGCGATTCCTGCTGGAGCAGCGCGGCGGCTACGACGTCTGGGATGTGCAGACGCGCAGCACCGTGACGCGCTTGGTGCTACAGACCCGGCAGCCCCCGAGCCAGATTGGCTATGCGCAGGGCGGCAAGATGATCTGGGCCCTCTCCGCCGGCCCTCCGATTCACCTTGAGATCTTTCGTGCCTCTGACGGACGCAGGGTCATGGAGATGGCGCAGCCCGGACGCGCGATCGCAGCCGAGAGCGCTCCCTCCCGCCTGCTCATCGTCGGTGAAGAGCGTACCGGTCTGGCCTTTTTCGACGTCGATCTGGCCACCGGTGGCCTGCAGCACTACGCGGCCCCGACGGGCTACGGCACGCTGGCCAGCTACGCGCTGCGGCCCCGTGCCTCAAGTCCCGAGCTGCTTTTGCTGTTCGAAGGCGATCAAGAAGAGGGCGAAGTGGGCTTGCTGCGGCTGCGCCTGCCGCTGACCCAGCAGCGCGGTGCCCTCGATGACCTCCCGGCTACTGCGACAACGCGCGGCCCGCGGACACCGGCCCGCTCCCCGGTCGCCATCGCCAACGAGGCCGCCGACTTTGTCTCGCCCCCGCAGCGGGGTCGGCAGCCACGCAGCGAGCTTCGACCTGCGCGTCCGCGCGGGGCCACGGACGAACGCCCAGCGCGCCTAGCCAGCCTCGCGGAAGACCGAGGCGGGCGGTCACCAGCCCTCGGCTCCACACTGCCCTCGGTGATTCTGTCGCCCGAGCTAAGCCAGGCGATCACGCCGGACGACGATAGCGAACCAGGCATCGTACAGCTGCCGCTGTCTCCCAGCGCCGAGCCCGGCTCGCGTGTCAGCGGCCGAACACAGGCCGCCCGTCGCCGTCGCTACGACGAGATGCTGGGGCGAAGCTTCGATGCCAGCCAGAACAGCGCCAGCTGGCACTGGGAGCTCCTGCGCTGGGCCCAGCTCTCGATCGACGCAGCAGAGGAACAAGTGCCGCTCCCGCCAGAGGGAGGCATGCTGCAGCCTCTGGCCTCGCGCCTGCGCCTCACGCCGGTCGCGCAGAAGATCCTGGGTCTACTGTTCGCCAGTGAATACCTCCTCGGCTCGCGGCCTACCGGCATGCGCGTGCTCGAGATCGCCGCCTGCCTCTCTAGCGTCTATGAGGAACCGACGGTGCTCTCCGAGCTAATGCCGGGATCACCGCTGCGTAGCCTGCGCCTGCTTAGCGTTCGCCGCGATGGCCGCCTGCGCCTGCAGCCCGAGCTTGGCCGCCTGCTCCTGGGTCAGCCCTGCCCCGATCTGCTGCCCGCCGGCGGTCCTGAGCGAGAAGCGCTTCCCCCCGGGCTGTATGGCTACGTCGGCCCGTTCAGCCGGATCTGCAGCGTGCTTCTGCGGCAGCCGGTCCTGCGACTCGATGCGCTCAACGAAACCCAGCCTCTTGTCGCCCTGCAGCGCGGTCTTGAGCGCGCGCTTCTTTACGACGCAGTCCTGCTGATCGATGGGGTCTCCGGTCTGTCATTTCCGGCATTTAGCACGCTGTCGCACCTGCCGAACTTGCGGCCGCTGCTCGCCAGCCCGCGCGTACCGGTGATTGTCTGCAGCATGGCCGACACGCTCGCGGTGCTGGGCCTGACGACCCGCGCCCTGCCGCCCGGCGCGGTCGTCGAGCTGGCCGGAGCCTCGGCGCCGCTGGTGCCCAGTGCCCCCCTGCCGACGGGTACAACGTGGCGGGGACCGCTCTTGCCGGTCAGCGCGACGTTCCTCGATGGCCACGGCCAGCACGGACGCATCGAGCTCGCTCCGGTCGCCGATCGCCGGGCGGCGATTGTGATCGGCCCCAGCGCAGCTCCGGAGGCCTACGCAACAGCCGCCTACCTCGCCTCGCGCGACGGCGCGGTGCTGGCCCTCGATGCAGAGCTCTCTCAGGTACGCGCGCTAGTCCTAGCAATGCTGCTGCGCCAGATCCCCGTCACGGTCACCGCGACGCCGGCCGGAGCAGGCAACAGCCTGGGCTCGGGCCCACCAGCTTGGCCGGCCGTCCTAGCGCCGTTCGCCGCCAGCTAGCGCCTATCGACCGCAGCCGCTACCCAGACAGCCGCAGCCACAGCCCCCCCAGGGCTGCGCGCTCTGCCCTGCCCACGGGGCTCACCGGCGGCAGCTAGGCGCGGACAAAAAGCCCTAAACAAGCGCTTTGGATAGTCACACTTTCCCAGTCGCGATCCTGTAGAATGGCTGGCGACAATACTTTTTCAGGACGGCGACCATTGAACGGCGCAAGCATGTTTGAACGGACGTGGGACATAGCGATCCAGCTCTGCCGCATGGGGCGAGTGCAAGGCAGGCGATTTGCGGTGGGCGTAACGCCGCTCCGGTCACGCGAGAGCGACTCGGAGATACCGCGCTGGGCCGTCATGGGACTCGATGGCTCGGCGGTCTTCCTCGCGCCCCCCGACGACGAAGCAGAGTCCGGAGCCATGTTCACGGTGGCCCGGCGCTTTGTCGAGCTCGAGGACGCCTATCAGCGCGGCATTGAGCCGAACGAGCACACGATTGAGGCGCGACGCACGTACCGCGATAGCCTCCGCGAGTGGGGCCTGATGGACGAGCAGGGGCGCGTGCTCAAGGCCTTCGAGTACGACCCCGAGCCGCTCTTGGGCTATGTGGTACGCGTCGGCGATGTCTATGCCTATGGCATCGTCAAGCAGTCAGCGCTCAGCGAAGGCACGATCTCGCCGAGCGGAGCCTGCGAGACCTCCGACGAAGCCCGCCGCAAAGCCAGCGAGCTCCTGATGCTGGCGCTGATGCGTGGCGCCACCGTCATGGGCATGAACGGCGTCCCCGCCGTCATCGATCTGTCGGCCGATGCCGACGACGACGCCTAGTCGCAGCCTAGCCCCCTGTCGCCCCGAGCCCCGACCGGGCCCCCACCGCATCCGCTAGCGATCTTCCAGAAACACAAAAGCCCTCGCCTCGGCGCCGCTAGGCAGCGCAGAGCACGAGGGCTCGCAGAGCCTCGAACGCCAGACTACTTCTTGCGCGAGCTACCGCCCGCCAGGTACTTCATCAGGCGCTTCTCGCCGACCGTGTGGATCTTGTTATCGCCGACAAGCTCAGCCAGCGGCTGACGGAGCTTGTTGGCCAATTCGCCGCGCTCAATGCCGATGCTCGACAGCTGCTCGGCGCTAATCGCGCGAGCGATGTCGTTGCGGTTCAGGCCATCCTTATTGGCGCCCAGTACCGCGGTGATCGCGCCTTTGAGCGCAGTCTTCTGGCTGTCCGTCAGGCGGGTACGCTTGCCGGGACGGCCTTCTTTGGTGGCCTTGGTCGCGCCCGAGCGGTTGCCCAAGAGCGATTCCGCGAAATCGACGACGCCGAGCGTCGCCACAACGGCCCAGATATCCTTGTTCTGCTTCAGGCCATTGAGGAACTGCTCCACCGTCACGCGATTGCTGGGATGCAGCTTGTTGAAGGTCGCGAGCGCAGCCATGCGACGCAGATCTTCATTCTGTGCGCGCAGCTCCTGCTCAAAGAGGCTGTCGAGTTCAAGACCAGCAGAGGGGGAAGCAGGGGACTTCTTTGGGGCCATCGGGACGATCCTCCGTTTGTGGCGTTACACGGCATTAGGCAGACTGCTTAGTTTTTTGTTCTGCCACCGTTGCCCGCTACGTGTGTTAACGAACGAATTAATCAATAACTCAGCAAGTGCGTAATGGCAATGGTTTTCTTTCAGAAATGTTTTCCTGTGTAGGTGATTATCCGACGAAGCTACTTCCCGCGAGTTGGACAGTGAACGATCCGCTTGTGTGTGCTGTATCAGTAACGCTTGCGAAGGCCAATGGCCGACAGTCGTACTGTGGCTATCTCCGCTAGCTACGTAGGCATCCGAGCGCGCTATCCGCGACAGTCACCGAGGCAGGTTGCGGTAGCCAGCGGCCGACATGCGGTGATACCGTTGCTTCGACAGTCTCTGTGATGCGTATCTTTCGCCCAATTGCTGCGCTCTACCTGAGCTTTCCCTTAATCCTACTCGCTGCCCTGGCGCTGGCGCGCTACTCCTATCACACGGCGCAGCAGCTGGCGCAGAGCAGTGAAGACTCGGTGCGACAGACGCTGGCGGCCCTCGGAGACCAGACTCGCAGCCGCGTCGACACATTTATTATCGACTCGGATCGGACGCTTTTTAACCTCGTTGATCTGGAGCATTTAGGTCAGTTTGAAAAGCGCTGGTCCGAGATTGTGCGTCTGTCCAACGCCATCGAAGCCGCGATTGTGCTCGATGAGCGACTGCAGGTGGTCAAGGGCGGGTATGTCTTCAAGCGCCGCAACCGCCAGGAAGCCGACGCGTTTCTGCGACTGTTTACCGACAAGGTCCTGCCAGTCCTGCCGCTGGCCGAGCTGAGCCCGGATGCGCACCGTCACCTGCATACGCAGTATGACGGCATCGAGTACTTACTGAGCTACATCAAGCGCTACGACAAAGAGAACAATCGTGTGTTCTTTATCGTGCTGCGCGTCAATCTCGACTACATCACCGGCACCCTGCTGCCCGAATTCATCGAGCCAATTGGTGACCGCGGGGTCGTCGGCGTGATCAACGCGCGTGGCGATGTCGTCTATGGCCAAGCGATCCGCGAGGTCGATCGCTACCTATACGATCGCAATTTCGAGAGCACGCTGTATCGCTGGCGCCTGCTCATGGCCAAGCGCGATAGCGACCGCCTGCGGGCCCGCGCCGAGCGTCGCCGGCTGTCGGATATGACGCTGATCGGGCTCATGCTAGGCGTGATGGTGCTCGGCTCGGCGTTTCTCATCTATGGCATCTCGACGGAACAGCGGGTTGCCGCACTGAAGTCGGAGTTTATGAGCAATGTCAGCCATGAGCTGAAAACGCCGCTATCGCTGATTCGCATGTTCGGCGAACTGTTGATGCTGGGAAAGGTTAAGACGCCAGAGAAAGGCCGCGAATATGCGGCGATCATTACTCGCGAGTCCGAGCGACTCTCGCGCTTGATCGACAACGTGCTCGACTTTTCCCGCATCGAGCGCGGCAAGGC
>CAZVMD010000182.1:0-14040 GCA_964628555.1 uncultured Myxococcales bacterium
CCGGCTAACCCTTGCCGAGACACACCTGCGGATCGCGCGAGCCGTACGAAGCCAACCTGGGCGGCTCGAACCGCAGCTTGCCGCGGCGTTGTCGGAGCTAAGGCAGATCTTTGCCATCAACCCGCACCACGGACAAAGCCGCGCGACCGCGGGGGCGCTGCACGTGTTGTCGGCGCAGAGCCAGCCTGATGCCGCGGCGCGACGCCTGGCCGCACAAGCGGCGATCACCGCGTTTGAGCAAGCCTTCAAGAGCAGTCCTTTTCTGCGCGCGCAGTACGCTCCCTCGTTGGCCCTGGCGAGGGCCCTTGCGGCAGACGCAGCCGCCCACGCGACGGACGGCGCAGGCGGGTAGCCTTCGGGGGCACATATCCCCGGTGCGGGTGCGCAGGTCTATCCAGGCGAGGCCTGACGGCCGCGAGCAGTGCACGCCCCTTTGGGAGCGCGCTGGGACGGGTAGCGGCGGCGAAGAACTCTGCCAGGAGCGCGTCGCCCTGAACCGGGGCGCCTGCTGGCAGGCGGTGATTGCCGTCGGGAGGCACGGTCACGTGCGCCTGGGGGAGGTCGCGCCCAGCACGGGCCATGGTCTGGGCCCTGTCGGGGAGGATGCGGTTGCAGGCGCCGTAGACAATGCCTAGGTGGGTACGGGCCATTCTTCACCGCTGGGTGAACCCGGACTCAAGGCGTCAGGGTCTGCAGGAGCTTGTACTTCATGCCATCGCTCAAGCCGCAGTCGCACGGGATGTCCAGGAGCTCGCGCGCCCTTGCCTTCTCCACGGAGTTCAGCCGGTCGATCCAATGGAACGATCGTTAACGATCGTTAATGAGAAGTCGGTCCACTCGCGTACGAGTGACCTGCCCCCTACGCGAGCTCCGCTGATTACGTAAGTCCTGGTGGAGCCTTGGCATGGGAACCTGGATAAGCGCGGGGCCGGTCCAGATCGACGCTGCTCGCTGGCCCTGCCTGTGCGGCCGGGGGGCCAGCATACGTATTCAATCCAGCTAGGGCAGGGTGACGCTGAGCTGATGTCCAAGCGGCGCACTCGGCAGCTTGGCGACCAGCAGGCGGGAGCTGGCATCGTAGGCGTAGCCGGCCTGCAGGCCGCGCAGCTCGGGGCGGCCAGCGACGATGGGCAGCGAGACCCCGCTGGCCTGCACCGCGACCGGCTGGGCATCGAGTCGCAGCAGCAAGAACAGCCGGCGGGGTGCCCGACTGACGGTGACGTCGACGCCGTGGCTGCGGCTCTGGGCGGTGATGCCGGTCGGCTGATCGTCGCTGTCATAGAGCAGAAACAGCCGGCTCTCGGGGCCGGGGAACATAAGCAGGCTCAGCGCGTCGGCGGCGTCGCTGTCTCCCAGCCAGGTGCTGTCATCGTGGATGTCGAGCGGCACGATGGCGCCTTCGCGCAGGAACAGCGGCAGGCGCTTAGGATCGCGAGCATCGTAGGCGCGCACCGTCGAGCCGCCGGGATAGACCGCCGCCAGATCGAAGAAGTCAGCCCAGCGCGCGCCGGCCGGCAGCACGACATCACGGACCCCGCTGCCGTCGAGGATCGGGGCCACCAGCAGCGCTTGCCCGATCTGGTAGCGATAGTCGCCCGGCCAGCTCTTGGGCTCGCCCTGCGGCACCAAGATGGCCTCGCCGCGCGGCTGCGCCACTCGGCTCAGGCTGTAGAAGAACGGCACTAGCTGCTCGTGCAGCTTGGCGAAAAAGCGATAGGCCGCGACGGTCTCGGCCGCCCGTGCCGGCACGGTCCAGGGCGCCAGGTTGGCGCGCCCGTGTAGCTGCATAAACGGCGTCAGCGCGCTCATCGCCGTCCAGCGCAGGAACACCTCGGGGTCAAACGGGATGTTGGGTCCGGTCGGGTTTAGATCGTCGACATCCAGATAGCCGCCGATGTCCGAGCCCAGCACGGTATAGCCGGCCCGCGCCGAGACGAACATGTGGTCCAGGGCATCGGCCAGGCCGACAAAGTCGCGGCGGTTATCGCCCATCCAGGCCACCGGGGCGTGCTCGCGGCGGGCGAAGAAGCGACCAGCGAACTGATACGAGGCATCGTAGGCCCGCACCATGGTGACAAACTCTGGCCCGCGCTGCTTGACGCCGTACGACAGGAAGTCGCGGTAGTAGGCCTCGGAGTACGCCTGCAGCGTCTTTTCGCCGGCCGCCGTCTTAAGCAGCGTCTGCGGATCTTCGGCGATGTAGCTCTCGCCGAAGTCGAGCTTCCAGCCGTCGATGCCTTGGCCGAGCACGCTGTCCTGCTGCGCATGCCAAAAGGCGCGAGCCGCGGGGTTAAAGAAGTCGATCGCCGAGCCCTGACCCTTCCACCACACCGAGGTCTCGCCGTCGTTTATGAAGTAGCCGCAGTCCTTGGCCGGCTGATAGTTCGCGCTCGGGCCGCTGTACTTGTCGCCGCCGGGCTCCAGATCGAAGGACGAGGTGTTGGTCAGCGGCGTGATCCACAAGACGACGCGCACGCCGCGGCTGTGCAGATCGGACACCAGCTTCCCGAAGCGCGGATAGCGGCTCTCGCTGGGCTGGAAGCTGTTGTAGCTGGTCTCCCACGGGCTATCGAGGACGACGGCGCCGACCGGGATATCGCGCGAGCGAAAGCCATCGACGAAGTCATAGGTGTCCTGGGTGTCCGAGATGTCTTTGGAGATCCAGGGCAGAAAGGCCCAGCGCGGCGTGTGCAGAGGCGGCGTTGGCACCTCGGGCTCACGCAGCGCACAGGGGCCATCGGGCAGCGGTCCCGCCTCGGGCGCGACGCAGGCCAGCAAGAGCGAGCTGAGCCCAAGCCCACAGCTGCGCAGGCGAGCACCACTTCTTGCGAAACAGCCTGGGCGGGATCGGAAACGGGGCGACGGGGAGGCAAGCATGGCGCGCAGTATAGGCCGAGCCCGGCTGGGTCAGCCGCGCGCTCTTACTCCTGGCGGCTGCGGTCTCGCGCGCAGACGACACGAGCTACCTGCCCGAGGCGCCAAGCCGTGGCCGCCAGGCCGTTACTTTGGGCTCTGCGCGGCGGCCGACTCAGGGCGCTTGCGGCGCTGCTGCTGGCTGGCAATCCAGGCGCGGGCCTTGCTCTCGTTTTCAAAAAAGCCGCTCGGCAGGGTCATGCCGGTGACCAAGCGGATGGCGTTGGCCAGCAAGATGGCCAGCGCGCGCGCGAAGGTCCCGGCCTGCACGTTGGCAAAGCCGCGCAGCTCCACCTGCGGCAGCCAGGCCGCGGCCTGCCTGCGCACCTCCGCGTCGATCGAGCCGGCCTCTTTTAGGTGACCGATGGCATAGGCGTAGCCGTGCTCGGCGATGGTCCTTTCGACCAGCGCGACGAACCGCGGCCAGTGCTCCATCGTGAAGTCACCCACGAACCAGCAGATGACGATGGGCCCATCGACCCGCACCTGATGAGGTCCGATGGGCAGAAGCTGCGTCGCTGCGGCCGAAGAGGTTGGAGTCGAGTCTGAGTTCATGGAGCTCCCAAGCTGGCTCGGGGTGCGACTGGCGCCCTGCGGCCTGGCTGTGCCCGGCGCCGCCCTACGATGGATCGGCGAGGCTCCCCCCGGCCGCCGTCGATTGTAATAACCTATCGGATCGTCGCTGGCCCGACGATACGGAACAACCCAGGGACACCTGACAGGGAGGCCCAAGATGAGCGCGTACTACGACGAGATTGCCGATTCCTACGACCAGAGCATGCAGCTCCTGCCACTACGCAAGTACGTGGAGGCCTACTCGGTGCTGCGGGCTCTGGGCGAGCTCCGTGGCAAGACGGTGATCGATCTGGCCTGCGGCACGGGCTTTTATTCTCGCGCCTGCAAGCGAGCCGGCGCGACGAAGGTGGTCGGTATCGACCTCTCGGGCGAGATGCTGCGGGCGGCGCAAGAGATCGAAAAGACCACCCAGCTTGGCATCGACTATCGCCAGGGCGATGTCAGTAAGCTGCCCGAGCTTGGGGCCTTTGATGTCGTCTTGGGTGTCTATCTTCTGCACTATGCACCGTCGCTGGCCAGCTTGGCGGGGATGTGCCAGGGGATCGCAGCCAGCCTCAAGCCAGGTGGCCGCTTCGTCTCCTTTGTGCTCAATCCCGACATCGCCAGCGACCCCAACTACTACAAGTCGTATGGCCTGGTGCACCACTGCGAAGGTCCCAGGCGGGATGGCCAGCCGATCGCGGCCAGCGTGCACATTGGCGAGCTCGTCCTGCCCGGGCTCACCGTCTATCGCTGGGAGCGGGCGACGCTGGCGCAGGCGCTGCAGCAAGCCGGCTTGTCGGACGTCGTGTTTACGTCTCCGGTGGCCAGCCCGCAGGGCATCGAGAGCCTGGGCGAGGCCTACTTTCACGCCTATCTGCAGACGCCGCACTGCCTGCTTATCGAGGCGCGCAAGGCGTAGCGCGGACGTAGCGGCCGGCTGCTCTGGCTTGGCGTAGCGCGCGTCGGTCGGCGTTCAGTCGATCGGGAGCTCAGCGGCGAGCTTCTGGCCTAGCTCGGCTCCGGCTCGCAGGACATCGGGCACGCTGACGCCGCGCAGGGCTGCGCCGGTGGCGTAGATTTGCCCAAGCTGGCCCAGGCGGGTCTCAATGTCAGCGACGCGGGCGGCGTGGCCCAGGCGGTACTGCTCGATGGCCTGTGGCCAGCGCTGAATGTGAATGAAGCGCGGCTCAGCCCAGATGCCGAGCGTGGTGCGCAGATCGCGCTGCACCTGCTCCAGCAGCGCGCCATCGGCCATCTGCTCGACCTCGGGATCGTGGGCGCCGCCATACATCGCGCGGATCACCACCTGGCCCTTGGGAGCCTGCTCGAAGTCGGGCAGGGCCGAGGTCATAAACAGCGCGCCCAGCAGGCGCAGCCCGTCGCGCATGCGCTCGGAGCGCGGCACCAGAAAGCCGAAGCCATCCAGCGGATGGGGCACCTGCTCGCGCGGCCAGCCGAGCGAGATGGCGACGATCGGCGCCATCTTGATCCCGGCATAGAGCTCGGCCAGCTTGGCATCGAGGGGCGCCAGCAGCCGCGCGGCCTCGGGCGGGGGCACGGCCAGGATCAGCTGGTCGGCGTCGAGCTGACCTTCGCGCAGCCGCAGGCGATAGCGTGACCCGCCCTCGCTCTGCGGCGTGATCGCCTTGACCGGGCTCAGCGGTCGCACCGTGCCACCGGCGCTCTCGACAGCGCGGCCGAGGGCGGCCATCAGCTGTCCGAGACCGCGGCGCAGGCCGACCAGGCGGGTCGCTCCCCCGGGTACGGACTTTCCACCTTCGGGGCTGCTGGGCTGCGATTTCTGCGTAGGCTGCAGGGCCCGCAGCGCCTTGAGCAGGCTGCCGTGCTCGCGCTCCATCTGCCAGACCCGCGGCAGGGCGCTGGCCATCGACAGCTCGGCGATGTCGCCGGCATAGATGCCGGCCAGGGCTGGCTCGACGATCTCTTGCGTCATGCGCGGGCCGATGCGGCGGCTGAAAAAATCAGCGATGCTCTCATCGGTCAGCGTGGCCGGGCGGGCCGGGATCAGCGGCTCCAGCAGCAGGCGAGCCCGGGCCGGCAGCGAGAACGCCTCGCTCGACAGTAGCTCGGGTGGGCGCAGCGGCAGGCGGCGCAGCTTTCCGCCGCGGTAGACATAGCGGCGCTTGGCCTGCTCGCCGGAATAGACGACCTCGTCCGCGATGCCCAGGCGGCCAAAGAGCTCGCGCAGGCCGCCCGCCGACTCTTGCACTGTCGCGGCGCCGGTCTCGACGACAAAGCTGCCATGGCGCTCGCTGCCGACCCGACCGCCGAGCTGCTCGCGGGCTTCCAGGACATAGACCGATAGCCCCGGCGCGCGGCCGGCTCGACTGGGATCGCTGCTGGCCGGGCCCTGGCCGGCGGCGCTGTGGATCGTGCCACCGCGGGTGCGATAGCCATCCAGCAGCGACAGGGCGCAGCTAAGACCGCTGGCCCCACCGCCGATGATGACAACTCGGCTCATCCGCGGGCGCCTCGCGGCGCGGCGGACAGCTGGTGCACGAGCCTCACTAGCTCCTGCGCTTGCTCGACGGGGGTCTCGGGGACGATGCCGTGCCCGAGGTTAAAGATGAAGCCGCGGCGCGGGGCCCGGGCCAGGATGTCGCGCACGCGCTGCTCCAGCCCCGAGCGCGAGCCCAGCAGCGCAATCGGATCGAGGTTGCCCTGCACCGCTGGCGTCCCGCGGGCGCCGTGACGGGGGGCACTGGCCGGTCGCACCAGACCCAGCTGACGGCGGGCTTCATCGATCGGCAGGCGCCAGTCGAGGCCAAAGACATCGGCCGGCAGCTTGCCGACCAGCGGATACAGCGCACTGCCGCCGTGGGCAAAGTAGATGAGCGGCACGCCCAGCGGACGCAGCGCGGTCAGGATGCGCTTGACGTAGGGCGCCGCAAACTCGGCGAAGTCCTCGCGCCCCAGCGCCCCGACCCACGAGTCGAAGATCTGCAGCGCCTGCGCTCCCGCTTCGACCTGGGCTCGCAGATAGACGATGACTGTCTCGGTCAGCAGGTGCAGCAGGCGATGCGCTTCTTGCGGTGCGCCAAACAGCAGGCGCTTGCAGTGAGTGAACTGCTTGCTGGTCTGGCCCTCGACGGCGTACGAAAGGAGGGTAAACGGCGCCCCGGCAAAGCCGATCAGCGGCACCTCAGCGGGCAGGTGGCGGCGACACAGGCGCACCGCCTCGGGCACATAGGGATAGTCGTCGGGCGTAGCCTGGCGCAGCCGCGCGATGGCCTCGGCGCTGCGCACCGGCTCAAGCTTGGGACCCTCTTCGGTGAAGGTCAGCGGAATGCCCATGCCGGGCAGCGGCACCAGGATGTCGGAAAACAAGATCGCGGCATCGACACCCAGGCGAGCAATCGGCTGCAGCGTCACCTCGCAGGCCAGCTCAGGTGTGCGGCACAGCGTCAGAAAGTCGCCTGCCTTCTTGCGCGTCGCCTGATACTCCGGCAGATAGCGCCCGGCCTGGCGCATCAGCCAGATCGGCACACAGTCGACTGGCTTGCCGCGGCAAGCGCGTAGGAAGCGACTCTCGGCGGCAACCGCGCCGCTTGTCGTCGATCCGGTGGCCGCCTGTCCTGATCCCGTCGCTCCATCCACCACCTGCGCGCGCGGGCGAGCCGAGCCAGGCGATGCCGTCGCCGGTCGCGTGGTCGTGGGCCCCGAGCGCTTGCTCGCTTTGCTGACCTGCTTCATGCCGCCCGCCATTATCAGGGAAAAGGCCTGAGCGCGCCGATGTTTTCAAGCCCGGCGGCCACGTGCGATACTCAGAGCGCTCAGGCTCGGATCTGCGCAAGCATCATGCCCCGCTCCGTCTCTAGCTTCTTGGCCCTGCTTGGGTTGTTGGCGATGGCGCTGCCGGCCCGGGCACAGCCAGTCGGCAAGCCCAAGCCGGTGGTCAGCCGCAGCGGCAGCAGCGCCGAGAGCGTGCTTCTGCAAGCCGAGGCGGCGATCGAAAGTCGCGATTTTCCGACGGCGTATCGGTTGCTCGCAGCGGCGTATCAGGCGCAGCCGCAGCCGCTTTTTTTGCACGGTCTGGCCCGGCTGGCGATCGCCGAAGCGCGCACGGTTGAAGCACAGGATCTGTGGCGGCGCTTTCTCGCCGATCCCAGCCTCGATAGCGCGGCTCCCGCGCGGGCGGTGGCGCAGCAGCAGCTCCTGGCCGTGCCGCTGACCGCCGCCGGTGAGGTCAGTGTCGGCGCTCCGCGCGGAGCGCTCATCGAGCTAGACGGCCGCGTGGTCGGTGTGGCGCCGCTGTCGGCCCCGCTCCTGGTGCGCAGTGGTCGTCATCGCGTGGCGGTGACGCTGTCGCGCTGGCGGGCCGAGACCGAGGTCACGGCTCGCACCGCCCGGCTGTCTGAGCTGCGCTTCAAAGAGGGCGCGGATGCCGTCGTGGTCAGCCTGCCGGCGGCGGTGCTGTACGTCGATGCCTATCCGGCCAGCCTGCTCTCAGCGGGCAGCCCCGCTGCCAGCGCCGCTGCGGCGGGCGGTGGCGAGGTGACGGGCAGTCCACTGCTCGATCCACTGCTCGATCCGCTGACCCAGGCTGCGGCCGCGGCGCTCAAGCGCGAGAGCTATGTGCTTCTGCCCCAGCGGCTGGCCGTGGCTTTTGACGATCCGGGGGCAGGCTGCGCTGGCAGCGCGGCGCTCACTGAGGCTTGCAGCCGGGGGCTGGCCAGTCGGTACGGGGTCGAGTCTCTGCTGCGCGTCGCAGTCAGCCGCGAGGCGCAGACCTTCCGCATTGAGGTCACGCTGTTCGATGTGCAGGTGGATGACGTGGCCGGCAGCGCGAGCAGCACCTGCAGCGGCTGCACCCCCCAGCAGGTGGCCAGCAAGCTCTCAGAGGCGATTGCCCAGGTGCTGACCACCGCCAGCGGTCGGGCGCGCGGCACACTCTCGGCCGTCTCCGAGCCAGCCGGCGCCGAGCTTCGCTTGGGCCGCCAGGTCTTGGGCAGCACGCCGCTTGTGCGCAAGCTGTGGGCCGGCAGCTACGAGATCAGGATCAGCCGAGCCGGTCACCAGCCCTACGTGCAGCAGATCGACGTAAAGAACGGCGAGACCACGCACATCGAGGCTGCCCTCGTGCCGCAGGGCAGTGTGGCGACTGTGCCGACTCCGCCAACTCCAGCTAGTGATCGCGCCCATCGCCGCACGCGCCTTATCCTGTGGGCGGCCGGTGGGGCTTCGGTGGTGGCCGGGGCGGTGCTCTTGGGCTTTGGTGCGTCGGCGCTGGCCGCCAATGGCAGCTGTGCGACGCCGGGCTTGACGGATCTCAGCCTGTGCCGTCGCGTGTACGACACCGCGCTGCCGGGCGGAGTGATGACGGCGGTGGGCGGTGCACTCATCGTGGGCGGCGGGGTGGCGCTGATGCTGCCGCTGCTGCGCAAGCCGAAGTAGCGCCGGCCGGGCGAGCGCAGGAGAAGCGACCGCCGGAATGCTCGTCAGGGGGTTGCCTTTGACGGCACCTTTGCCAAACTTCGTCCATGCGTAAAGGCGAACACATTCGTCGCGTTGGCATCATCTTCGCCGGTGGACCGGCTCCGGCGGCCAATGCGGTCATCGGTGCGGCCGCGGTGTCTTTCTTGGAAGACGGCCGCGAGGTCATCGGCTTCTTCCATGGCTACTCCAACCTGCAGGACTACCACCCGGTCACCCACCGTCTGCTGCCCGACACTCACTACCGCATCTTTACCGAAAAAGATCTGCGCGGGCTGCGCAACAGCCGCGGCATCCTCATCGGCACCTCGCGCGCCAACCCCGGCAAGGGCATCGAGACCGTCGCCGATCTGGCGAATCCGCAGAAGACGACGAGGCTGCGCAATGTGTACTCGGCGCTGATCGAGCTAGAGATCGATGCCCTGGTCTCGATCGGCGGCGATGACACCCTAAAGACCGCCAACCTGATCTACGAGTACCAAAAAGGCCTGCCGGCCGAGGCGCGGCGGGTGCAGGTCATCCACCTGCCCAAGACCATCGACAACGACTACAGCGGCATCGACTTTACCTTCGGCTTCTTTACCGCCGTCGACTTCATGGCCAAAGAGCTGCAGAACCTGCGGGCCGACGCCATTGCCACCAGCGCCTACTACATCATCGAGACGATGGGGCGCAAGGCCGGCTGGCTATCGTATGGCGTGGCCATCGCCGGCGAGGCCAACCTGGTGGTGGCGCCCGAAGATGTCGGCGATACGCTGGGCAGCGGCGGGCGCCTTGATCTGTACAAGCTGGCCGACCGCATCATCGATCTCGTCGACGCGCGCGAGAGCCGCTACAACAAGCACTACGGCACAGTGGTGCTCGCCGAGGGCTTGGCCGAGCTCTTGCCTGAGACGGCGCTCGACAGCACGACGCGCGATGAGCATGGCCACATCTCGCTGGGCAAGGTCGACCTGGGCAAGCTAGTCGCCAAGATTGTTGCCGACCGCTACGAAAAGAAGAGCGGCCGCAAAAAGAAGTTCACCGGTGTGCAGCTGGGCTACGAGTCGCGCTGCGCGCCGCCGCATGCCTTCGACGTCATGCTCGGCAGTCAGCTGGGCATCGGCGCCTACCGCGCGCTGGTCGAAGAGAACCTAAATGGTCACATGGTCAGCGTGCGCGGGCAGCTTGATCTGCACTACGTGCCGTTTGCTGATCTGGTGAACCAGCGCTCGCTCAAGACCGAGGTGCGCTTCATCCAGCCAGGCTCGGACTTCCATCGCCTGGCTCGTTTCCTCGAAACCCGCGTCGACCCCGAGCGCGAGTGGCTGCCCGGCCGGCGCAAGGAGAGCTAGCCGCCGCCGCCACAGCCGCCGCCGCCGCCGCCACAGCCACCGCCGCCGCCGCCGCCGCCACAGCCGCCGCCGCCACCACCACAGCCACCGCCGCCGCCATCGCCGCCGCCGCCGCCACTATCGCCACCCCCACCGCTGTCGCCGCCGCTGCTGCCGCCGCTATCGCCCCCCCCACTGCTGACTGAGTCGCTGCTCCAGCTCCAGCTCACGCTGCCCCCGGTGTCGACATCGATATCGGGGCTGGAGATCTCGCTGCCGTGCTGGTGCTGCGTCAGCGCCTGCCTGCTGGTCGCCGCGTGGGCCTGCGTCATAAGCGGGTTGTAGTTGGGATGGAAGGCGTAGACCAGACCCGCGGTGACCGCCGCCGCGCCGAGGATGGTAGCCCCATCGATCGCGACGCCCAGTCCGACCGCCTGCGGCGTGGTGTCCCAGTTGGTGTTGACGTTGAGGCGCAGCGAGGCGGTGGTGTTGCGCAGCCACTCCATGTAGCTGTCTTTGAGCGGTGCCTCGTCGCTCTTCTTGGCGATGACATGGATAAAGATGCCGATCAGCACCACCTCGATAGCCAAGAACAGGAACTTGTGGCCCATCGACACGGCGCGCAGGATGCGCAGCAGGCCAATGCTGAGGATCAGCAAGCCGCCTAGCCAGACCGCGCTGTACACGCGGTTGCGATTTTCGTCGCTGCGGACCATGCCGGCGGCGCGCAGCTCTTTTTCCAGCTCGGACTTGAAGGCCCGCGCTGTGGCCTGGGCTTCCGCTTTGATCGTCGCGGCGTCAACCTCGTCTCCTTCTTTGGGCTGAACGGCGAGCAGAAACTGCCGCAGGATGGGATGGGCCGGCAGGGTGGGATCAAGCGACCAGATGAACTGCTTGGGCTTGCCGGGCACGGGCTTGAGCGCGCCGCAGGAGTGCGCCATGGCGATGATCGTCTCGGTCACGCCGGTCAGGCCGCGCTGCAGATAGGCGATGGTGTAGTACTGCTCTTGCGTCGGCACTTGGCCGACCCGCAGCATGGCCCCCCCCGGCGGCAGCCCCTGGCTGTCGAGCCGCATGCCATAGCTGCGCCGCAGCACCGACAGCAGCAGCAGGCCGGCGACCGCAAAGACGGTATAGACGAACAGGAACTCGAACCCCGAGCGAATGTTAAAGGGGTAAAAGTCGAGAAGATCGAGCATCGCTTGCTCCCGGTAAGTGGTCCTAGCGGGCAGGGCCGCCCTCGCGCTCGCAGCTAGCCGTGACTGTGCTCAAGCTGATCCACATCGTGCACCGCCGCATCGAGAAGCTGAGTCAGGGTGGCCAGGGCGGCAGCAGGTGCTTCTTTGATCTTCGACAGCGGCGCGACATCGATGCTGTACAGCTTGCCGGCGGCGGCGATGACCTGCTCGATCGGCTCGGGGCAGTCGACGCGGCGCAGCAGCAACAGGGCATGCAGCGGGGCGCGCGCTTGCCGCAGCTTGCGCAGGACCGGCGACACCATCTCGGCTGGCTGACCCAAGGTGTCGGTCACGACGCGGCGCAGGCGGATCTGGGTCTCGCGTAGCTCCTGCTCGATGCGCAGCCGGCGATGGCGATCCGAGATGTTGAGCTGCGAGAACGGGTCCTCGCCATGCAGCAGGGTGTGGCTGTGGCGAATGCCGTCGTAAAGCAGCGGGAAGACATCGGCAGCGCGCGGGATCTCATCGCTGGTGAGGAGCATGGGCTCGACGCGGATGGCATAGCGAGCCAGGGCTAGCGGCGTGGCGATGGCGCTTAGCTTATCGGGGGCCGCGCTCTTAAGGACGATCATGAGCTCGATATCGCTGTGCCCGGGACGGAAGTCGCCACGCACCGCGCTGCCGAAGACGAGCAGGGCCAGAAGCTCACTGCCCAGCGCTGCGACCAGGGCTGACTCAAGCTCTTCTAGACGGGGGCCAACACTTGGCGGTAGGGCGGCGAACAGCTCTTGCTTGCTCTTCTGACTCATGGACTCCTCATGGGGCGGGCACCGGCGGGTCTTGCGGGCTGCGCGGCGCTCGCTGGGCGGTAAAAAAAGCGGACGCGGGATCGTCGGCCGGGAGCCTTGACCACAAAGGTCTGGCTGCCGTCCTCGGCGACTGCGCGGTCGACATAGGGTGCGAAGCGGGGCTTGGCCCCGACTGCGCTGTGGACGAAGCGAGCCTGCAGACTCAGGCGATCGAAGCCGGCGGCGCGCGAAAGTGCCGCGTGATCAAGCAGCGCGGTGGCGACCTGCAGGGCATCGACCACCGTCGGCATGCGCTCGGCCGGAGCGTGCTCGCGCAGCACCGTGACAGCCAGCGCATATAGATCGATCTGCGCCCGCTCAGCCTGCGCGCGCAGACGTGGCAGGCACACGAGAGCGTCGTCCGCTCGCTTGTGACACAGCACGCTGCGACTTCGCGCAAGCTCCTCGTCGCGCCACGCTGCAGGCTCAGCGCTCGCTGAGGTCTCGACGGTGGGCGCTGCTGCTGTGGTCAGGAGCTGAGCCAAGCGCAGCTGCTGCGCGGCCAGTGCGGCAGCCGCATCACCCTCCCAGCTTGTGGCCGCGTTGCGAGCGGCGGCCGGTGGATTCTTCGCCATGCGGTGGACTTCACCCGCGACGGCAGCGTCGGTGGCGCTGGCCTGCAGGATGGCGCGCGCGGCGTCGAGCTCTTGCTGCAGCTCAGACCATGGCGGATAGCGGCCGTCGCGCTCCAGAATCACGGGTACCGGCCCCGTAATCCGCACTAGCTCGGCCAACAGCTGCAATACCGCAGCAGGCGTCGGATGGCAGTGGGTATCGACATAAAACCCTTCACGCCAGGCCCCCCCGGCCATATGGACCATGGCTACGCGGTTCAGGGGATAGCTACGCAGCAGGGTAAGTGGGTCTACTCCGCTGTTTGTCGCGTTGGCATAGAGGTTGGCGATATCCAGCAATAGGTCGCAGCCGGTCGCCGCGACGATCTCATGAAAGAAGCTGCCCTCATCCATCTCGTCGTCGGACCAGCGCAGGGTCCAGGCGGGGTTTTCGAGCAGGAAGGGCACATCGGGCAGGTGCCGACGGGCTCGCGCCAGGTTGCGGGCCACGACGGCGACGGCGGTACGCGACAGCGGCAGCTGGGTCAGGTGGCCAATCTCTCGTCGGCGGCCGCGGGTAAAGGCCACATGCTCGCTGCACAGCGGGGCGCGCAGCTCTCGCACTAGGCGGCCCAGCCGGCGGGCGTGATCCTCGTCGATGCCGTCGGCGCTGCCCAGGGACAGCTTGATGCCGTGGGGCAGCACCGGCCAGATCTCGGCGATGCCCAGGGCCTCCCGCCGCATGGCGTTGTCGGCCAGGCAAGACTCGGCGATGAGCTCGACGAACCCCACCGAGCCGGGCGCGGTCAACAGGGACGCGGCCAGCTCTCGCCTATAGCCGAGTCCCACTCCCGCAAGCGCACTCGCTGCCACAGACCCAATCTATCACACTCGCCCCTCGGACCACGCGGGTACACGTCGAGCCAAGGGGCACGGTACGCGATAGGAGCGCAGCGTCTCGTGCAAGCGCGCGGTTGGGCGAAACAGGTCGCAAGCAGCCGCGCTGCCCACCCCATCGGCGCCACAAGCGTGGAGGAGGTGGGAACGTTCGAAGCTCTAGCTGGCCGAGCGGCTGGGATCAGCCTTGTCAGCCGGAGCCGCCGTGCCTTCCGGTGCCGGAGCGGCAGCGGTCGGAGCCGTCTTGGCCGGAGCCGTCTTCTTCGGGGCAGCCTTCTTCGGCGCAGCCTTCTTCGGCGCAGCCTTCTTCGGCGCGGCCTTCTTC
>CAZVMD010000183.1:0-13997 GCA_964628555.1 uncultured Myxococcales bacterium
GGCATGACCAGCAATGCTCCTCGGTGACTGTATTCGCACAGGCTACCCCAAAAGGACAGGGGATGCTCCGGGCGCGAAAAGACGACCCACTATAGCACAGCTTTTCCTAAGTCTTCCGCTGGTTTGCCGGCTGTCTCCGTGGTGGGCGGTGGCGGCCAGAGCGTAGGCCCAGCCAGGGAGGCGGCCTTTAGGGCGTGGGCCGTCGTCTGCGCTGCCGTGAGCACTGCTGTCAGGGGCTGGCCAGGCTGGGTCACGGCGTTTTGGGGCGCGGTTGCCGGGGCAAGCTGCGGGGCGCGGCAGGATAGAATCAGCGCACGATGCCAAGGTTCTCCCTTCGAACGCAGGTGCCCAGGGCGACTGGGGCGCGCGGCTTTCGTCACATATCGCGGGCCGGTCTGGCCCTGCTGTCGCTGTCGATCGCGTGTGCTAGCGCGCCTCCGAAAGCCGATCCCGCTCCGTCTCCACTGGCAGTGATCGCGCCGCCGGTCGAAGCCAACGCGCCGCCGGCGGGGAGCGGCAGTCCGCACGGGCAGCGACCGCATGGGCAGGGTGGGCTGTTCTTTGCGGTCCGCGACGGCAAGACGGGGGGCTCACTGTCGCCCGAGGCGCTCGCTGAGCGGCTGGCGTCAGCCCGCGCTATCTACGTCGGTGAGCACCACAACAGCGTGCTCTCGCACCATGCCCAGCTGTACATCGTCTCGCAGGTCTATCGCCTCAAGTCGGCGCAGCGCAGCGGTTCCCCCCTGCCCGAGGGTCGCGATCTGGCCGTCGGCCTAGAGATGCTGCCGCGTCGCCTGCAGCCGCAGCTTGACGCGTATCTGGCCGGCGCCGTCGATGAAGCGGGTTTTCTGCAGGCGGTCGACTGGGCTCATACCTGGGGCTTTGACTTTGCGCTGTATCGCCCCATCTTCGAGTTCTGTCGCAGCCATGGCCTGCGCATGTACGCGCTCAACGCCCCGCGCGAGCTGCCGCGGGCCGTCCGTCAGCGTGGCCTAGCCGGCCTGACCAGCGACGAGCAGGCGCAGCTGCCTAGCGGCGTGCCCTGGCCCATGCCCGAGCCCCATCGTCGCTTTGTGCGCGAGATCTTTGATCAGCACGGCGCCCCGGCCAAAGCGCCCAGCCCGGCCGAGGCGGCGGAGCGCGACGCGGCGTTCGAGCGCTTCTACGCGGCCCAGCTGGTCTGGGACGAGTCGATGGCCCAGTCCGTTGCCGAGATCCTACAGCCCGGCCCCAAGAACCCGCGCCCGCCCGGCCGCCTGATCATCCTGGCGGGTGTGGGCCATGTGGGCCTGTATGCCATGCCGGCTCGGGCGGCCCGCCGCGGGGTCGCTGCCGCGCTGACCTTTTCGCCGCAAGTGGACGAAAAGGAACCGCCGCCGCCGCCGCAAGACCCCGAGTCGACCGACCTTACCCTGCTGTTGCCGGCCCACCACGGCGGCTAGCGACGGGTCTGCCGGGCGGCGGAACCGCAGAGGTCTGGCGCAGCAGACCGGGCTTGTCGAGCCGCAGGCCCGCGCGGTACGGTGACGAGGCGCGACTCTGCGCAGGAGAGTGGGCCATGCTGGGACGCGGTTGGCTGGGACTTTGGCTAGGGACGGGGCTCTTGCTGTCGGCAGCGCTGGTCTCGGCGCAGATGGACGTCGTCGGGCGACCCAAGACCATGGCCGCCAAGCCGGGGTCGGCGGTGGGGCGACCGATCGCGATGCCGCGCCAGCTCTCGGTAAAGCTGCTGCCCGCCAACCACAGCGGCCTGGTCGGAGAGCCGGTCAGCTTTACGGTGCAGGTGACGCAGACCGGGCCGGCCGAGCCGGTGAGCCTGCTCCCCCAGAGCTCGACGGGGCGGGCGGCGACGCTAAGTCCTGCCACCCTGCCGGCGGCAGCCAGCGGCAGCGCCATGCTGACCTTGACACCGGTCCCGGGGCAGAACGAGCAGCCAGGCAGTTACGGCGTGCAGGTGCAGGCGCAGGCCGGCGGGGTCAGCGCAACCGGCATCGCCACCCTGGCGCTCAACGATCCGGAGTGCGGCAGTGGACCACCCTCGCTATCGCTGAGCCTGGGGCCGGTGCGGTGGAGCTTCAAGCAGGCCAACGGTCAGCCCGGGCCGGCCAACGTCAAGCTCAGCATCAAAAACAGCGGCGGTCGCTTGCCCAGCCCGGTGACCCTGCGCATCTTCCGCGTTGGCTCGAACTGCCAGTACGGGAGCTGCATCAACGGTCCGCTGCTGCCGAGCGGCCAGGTGAGCACGCTGGAAGTGACGATGCGCGGCGGCTGCGCTCGAACGCTTTATGACGCGGTGGTGCCGGCCCAGAGCACCATCGGCACCAGCTACTGCCAGCCAGGGGCAGGAAAGCAGACGGTCAGCGCGCAGGTGCAGGTGGTCGGCGCTCCCGAGCTACAGGGCGGGGCTCCGGCGGCCATCGACTGCGCCAACCTCATTCGTTAAGCCCTCGCCGCCGTTAAGCCCCCGCCGCCGCGGTTTTGCAGCAGGGGGCCGGCGCTTAGCATATGATGCGCGCCATGTGGCTGCGACGTGCGCTGGCTGGTGTGGCTTCGGCGATCTTGCTTCAGGCGGGGTCGGCCGAGGCGACCGATCCGATGAGCGGCGTGCGCTCCCTGGCCATGGGCGGCAGCCTGCGTGGTCTGCCGAGCGGCGCCGAGGGCCTGCTGCTAAACCCGGCCGGCATCGCCACCACCCGCCAGTTCTCAGCGACGGGATTTTACAGCCTGCGCGTGCAGTCGATGGGGCACTTCCTGCACGCCTCGACGTCGGACTCGCTGACCAATCCCTACTTTGCCCTCGGCCTGTACTACAACTTTGTGCACGAGTCGCCGCACTACGGCTATCGCCTGGGCGAGTACACGGCGCTGGAAGGCGGCACGCTGCGACGGGTCGTGACCGTCGATGGTGCCAGCATCGTGCGCACCGGCAGCGAGGCCGGCACGGTGATCGCGGTGCCGCTGTTTTCGCGCTTCTCGCTGGGCGGCACGCTCAAGTATGCGTACTACACGCTGCGCTCGACCCCGACGGCGCAGCAGCTGCCGCCCGACTACAGCTTCGTCAGTCCCAATGTCGACGGCGATCGGGTAGTCGATCTGGGCAGCATCAACCACGTCGTGACCTTTGATCTGGGCGCGACGCTGCGCATCATCGACGAGCTGTATCTGGGGGTGGTCGGCCACAACCTGTGGGGCCATGGCTTCGAGCTGCCGACCCGGCTCGGCCTGGGCCTGGGCTACCGCTACGGCGAGCGTCTGACGCTGGCCTTCGACGCTGTGATAGACTTTACCTCCGCCCAGCGCTGCACCCAGGAGGCGCAGCCCAGCCAGCTGGCGGCGGGAAATCCGATGCTTGCCGACAGCCTGTGCATCACCTCTGAGCCGGAGCTCTCGTATCGCCTGGGCGGCGGCCTTGAGTACATCCTGCTTAGCAAGATTCCGCTGCGCCTCGGCTATCTGTTCGAGAGCCCGCTGTCGGCGCATCACCTAAGCGGCGGCGTCGGCTACTACAACCTTGAGCACAACTTCGGTCTCGACTTCTCGCTGCGGCAGGCGGTAAACGCCGGCGCCGAGACCGTGCTGCTGCTGGGCCTGCGCATCCTGCGCAGCTAGCTGCGACCCCACCCAAGACGTCATCTGCGCATGGACGACCGACGCGAGGAAGAGCTAGTTCGCCGCCTGCAACAGCGGGACGAGCGCGCCTTCGTCGAGTGCGTGCGCACCTATCAGGACAAGATCTTCGGCCTGCTGTACCGCATGCTCGGCAGTCGCGAGGAAGCGCAGGACGTGGCGCAGGAAGTCTTCGTCACGCTGTTCAAGTCGATCGACAGCTTCCGCGGCGACTCGCGCCTGGGGACCTGGCTTTATCGCATCGCCGTCAACCACAGCAAGAACCGCATCAAGTACCTGCGCCGACGGGCGCACCGGGCGACGTCCGAGCTCGACGAAGCGGCCGAGCGGGCGATGTTTCGCGATGCGCAGGACGGCGGCGGCAAGACCAGCCACAGCACGCTGGGCCAAGCCGACGCCCGTCCCGACGAGGCGCTGGCCGGAGCGCAGCTTGAGAGCATCGTCCAGCGAGCCATCAGCAAGCTTGAAGAAGAGCACCGCACCCTGCTGCTGCTGCGCGATGTCGAGTCGCTGTCCTACGAAGAAATCGTCGAGATCACCGGCCTGCCGGAGGGCACCGTCAAGTCGCGGCTGCATCGCGCCCGCCTGTTCCTAAAAGCCGAGATCGCCAAGCACAGCAAGTGAGTCGCCGGAGGAGATGTTGAGCGAGCCAGAGAAACCCGCCACCGCCGAGCCTGCCGCAGGTCAGCCCGCCGAGCCGACCGCCGCGGAGAGCGATCCGGTCAGCGAAAACGAAGAGGAGCTAGCGTCGCGCGCCCTGCTCTCGGGGCTGTCGAGCGTGCCGCCCAAGGATGACTTGAGCAAGGCGGTACCCGATCTGATCCACCGTCGCTCACGCGGGCGCTTCTTCGGCCGCAAGCGGCTGGCTGATCGCCTACCGCTGGAGTGGATCTCGCTGACCATGCTGGTCGTCCTCGCCGCCGCCTATGCCCTGCTCAAGCTGCTGTTCACCGACTAGATGAAGCGCTTCCCGCAAAACGACGGCCTGATCGTCATCAACAAGCCGCTGCACATGACCTCGTTCGACGTCGTCGCCCGGGTGCGGCGGCTGACCGGCGAGCGGCGCATTGGCCACACCGGGACCCTCGATCCGCTGGCCAGCGGCGTGCTGATCCTGTGCCTTGGCGAAGCGACCAAGCTCGTGCCGTACCTGATGGATGAAGACAAGGAATACCGCGCGACGGCCCGGCTGGGCCGGGTCACCGATACCGACGACGCCGATCCGCGGGCCCAGGTGCTGGCAACCGCCCCGACAAGCCAGCTAGCGGCTGTGGCCGAAGAGCAGGTTCGCGCTGCGCTGGCCGGCTTTGTCGGCTGGCTGCAGCAGCGGCCCCCGCGCTTTTCGGCCCTGAAGCTCGACGGTCAGCGCCTGTATGACAAGGCGCGCAAGGCTCGCCAGGCACCGCCCGCGGGGGGCGAGCCGCAGCCGGCCATCGAGGATGTCCTTGCACAGAAGGCGCGGCCGGTGCGGATCGATGAGCTCGTCCTCGAAGAGTTCCGGCCGGCCACGAGCGAGGGCGCCCTGCCCGAGGTGGTGTTCCGTGTGCGCTGCGGCAAGGGCACCTATGTGCGCTCGCTGGCCCGCGATCTGGGCGAGGTCTTGGGGGTGGGAGCGCACCTGTCGGCGCTGCGGCGACTGCGGGTTGGCCGCTTCGATCTGCGCGCCGCGGTGCCACCGGAACAGGCGGGCCAGGCTCCAGTTCATGGGCTGCTCTCTGCCGTCGCTCATCTGCCCCAGCTTGAGCTGACGGCGGAGGAGGCGCAGCGGCTGCGCTGGGGGCAGCCGACCGTGCTGCACGAGCTTGCGCCGCGGCTGTGGGCCCGGGTCGATTCGCACCTGGCAGCGGCGACCGATCCGCCGAGCTTGGCGACGGAGGTGGCTGTCGCTGCCCTCGATCCACGCGGCCAGCTTCTGGCGATCCTGACGCCGCTTGCGGGGACGAGCGCAGTCGCCGGGTGTGAGCCGCAGGCCCGAGCCGGCTTTCAGATTGCCCGTGGCTTTGTCGACAAGCTGCCCGCCGCCGAGCCGGGGGCGAGCGCGCCGCCACGCGATGCCGTCGAGGGAGAGCCGTGTATCACGGACTGCGCCTAGCGGTCATCGTCCCGGCCTACAATGAAGCCGACCGCATCGCCACGACGCTGGCCGGGATCCCTGACTACGTCGATCTGGTGGTGGTGATCGATGATGCCAGCCGCGATGCGACGGCCGAGCGGGCGCAGGACTGCCGGCGCGAAAACCTGTGCGTGCTGCGCCATCCCCAGAATCGTGGCGTCGGGGCGGCGATCGGCAGCGGCTATCGCCTGGCGCTTTCGCGTGGCTGCGATGTGGCGGTGGTGATGGCCGGCGATGGGCAGATGGATCCCGCCGATCTGCCGGCCCTGCTGCGACCGATCGTGCGCGGCGAGGCCGACTACAGCAAAGGCAACCGCTTTGCCCACGCCGAGATCTGGCTGGCCATGCCCAAGCTGCGCCTGCTTGGCAACATCGTGCTGTCGCTGCTCAGCCGCGCTGCCTCGGGCTATTGGCAGATCTTTGACTCGCAGTGCGGCTATACCGCGGTGACCAGTCAGGCGCTGCGAGCCATCGACCTCGATCGCCTGTATCCCCGCTACGGCTATCCCAACGATCTGCTAACTCGGCTCGCGGTGGCCGGCAAGCGCGTCGTCGATGTGCCGGTACGACCGATCTATGGTCCGGGCTGGCGCTCGGGGATTGGGCTTTTGACCGCCATCTATCCGGTGCTGTTTGTCGTGCTGCGCTCGTTTCTGTGGCGGTGGCTGCGGCTGCTCAGCGGACGCAGCGCTGGACGGGGTCAGATCAGCGGGCGCCTCGCCCCACTCGCCCGACCTCAGCTTCCCGAGGGCGAGCGCTCCCAGGGCGACAGCTCCTCGTCTTCGGTCAAGAGCTCAGCCGGTAGCTCACGCGCGCCACGCATGTAGCGCGCCTGGTTCTTGAGCAGCACCGCGCGCAGCGCCTTGGCATCGCGCACTGCCGGGCTGGTGTCGCGACCGCTGGGTTTTTCGCGCTCCTTTTCGACCAGCGCCAGCGCCTTCTGCGACAAGAGCAGCGCCTGGGCACGCTCGCCGCGTAGGTGCATGACCTCGGCCAGCGTATCCAGATAAAACGGGCTGTTGCCGTCGATTTCGACCAGGCGCCGAGCCGCTTTTTCCGCCGCTTCATAGGCCGCGGCGCGCAGGCACTCATAGACGGCGTAGTTGAGCGCTTCCAGCTCTTTGGGCTCGCGGGTCGACAGCCGGGCCTCGACGTAGCGGTCCAGAGCGCGCTTGCTCAGCGCATCGACCGGGCCCCGCCGCGTCAGCTCATGGAAGGCTGCCGCTGCCGTCGCTGACAAAGGGAAGGCCAGCAGGTGCTCGGCCATCTCGCGTCGCGGCGCCTCGCGCAGCTGCCGGCGCAGCTTGAGCACGCGCAGCTCGAAGTCGGCGCTCGCCGCGAGCTCGCTCGGCTTGCCCTCCTTGCCTTGAGCCGTCGTCGCCGCCTGCGCCAGGCTGCGCGCCCGCTCGAAGTTGGCTTCGGCTTGATCATCCTGACCGCGCCGAGCCTGCCGTCGCGCCAGCACCAGCAGCGCCTCGGCATCTTGGCTGTTCGCACCGGCCCGCGCCTGCAGCGAGTCATCGGTCTCGGAGTCGATCGACACCTTGCCCAGCCAGTCGATAAAGTCGCGAGCGCCGTGATAGCCCTGCAGCCGATCGATCTCGCGGCCGTCCTGGGCCAGCGCGACCAGCGTCGGAAACCCGGCAATACGCAGCTCGCGCGCCGCCTCGCGACCCGGCTCGACCTCACCGTCGTAGTGGACAAAGACCACGCTGCCCAGGGCCTGCTGCACCGTCGCCTGCGACAGGACCTTGCGATCGAATTCTTTGCACGGCTCGCACCACTTGGCGCCAAACAGCAGCACCAGGGCCCGGCGCGCCTTGAGTGCGCTGGCCCGGGCCTCGTTGTACGTCGGCAGCCGGGCCGAAGCCGCTGCGGTCGGACCGGCATGGGCGGGACGTAGCGGCAGGGTGGAGGCCAGCAGCACTCCACCAAGCAGCAGCACCCGCGCGAACGACGACTTGCTTGGCCAAAGCGACATGCTGGTCAGTGTATCAACCCTGCAGTTGCTGACTATCGGGCAGGGTACCGGCTCACTATACTTTCGCCTCCTTCAGCCCTTTTACCGCCGTCGTTTCGTCGGCCGCGCAGGCAGCTAACCCGCCCATGATGACTGAATCGTCCCCGCTTGACCCCGAGGCTGCTGAGCTGCTGTTGCGCACGCGCAGCATCAGCTACACACCGCGCCGTGCCGAGGCCGCGCCGCTCCTGGATCTTTACCTGCGTCACCTTCCGCCGCGCTCTTCAGCCGAGAAGCGGGCCGAGGCGGCGGGTCAGGCGGCGGCTCGCGCTGATCTGTTGCGTGGCCTGGATCGCGTCGCCAAAGACGCGCTGCACTGCGCCCTGCAGCGCGTGCCGACGGCCACAGGAGCAGTGCGGCGCGAGCTGTTTTCGCTGCTGGCGCGCTTTGTCGTGCTGCAGCTAGACGCGCCGGACGGGCGCTCGGCGATCGGCGCGGCCAGCCCAGACCGCAGCTTCCTTGCCGTGCTGTCGCTGCTGCATGATGACGATGCGCCGGCGGCGCGACAGATTGCCATCGTCCTCGGGCGAGCTAGCGACCAGCTCTCGCCAAGTCAGGCCGGTCTGTTTCGTCGCGCGCTGCTGGCTCGCTTGCGTGATGCCGATTCGCTGTCGCCGGCCGATCTGCGCGCGCTGGTCGAGGCCTTGGGCAAGCTGCCCACCACTGCGGCCGACGAGGCGGGCCTGGCCGAGACGCTGAGCAGCTTGCACCAGCTGGCCAGCCGACCGGGCCTTCCCGACGCTGTAACCGCCGCGCTGCAGACGGCGATCACCCGCTGCGAGCGCGTAGCGGTGCGCAGTCAGGTATCGGCCGACTCGCCCGCGATCGCCCTGGATCGTCCGCTGTCCGCCGAGCACACCCTGGTGCTGCGCTGTCGGGCCGGGCTGCTGCCGCTGCTGCGCAGTGAGCTTCGCGAGCGCGGCCTGCTAAGCGGTGCGCTGGTCGCGGCCAGCGATCCCGCCGATACGCTGGGCAGCTACTCGCCGCAGACCTCGGGTCAGCCGGCCCGCCTGCTGCTGCGTCGCGACGGACCGCTGAGCGAGATCTATGCGGCGCGCCTGTTTTCCAGCCTGGCCTTCGAGCTTAGCCCGGCCACTGCGTCGCCAGCTGAGCGCGCGGCGCCGAGCGACCCCGAGCTGGCCAGCGCGGTGGTCGAGGCCCTGAGCGCGCCAGCGACGCAGCGACTGTTGACTACGCTGTGCCCGGGACCGGTGCGCTACCGCCTGCACTTGATCGGCTATGGCCGAGGTGGCGCCGCCGAGGCGGCCCTGCGAGCCCGCATCATCGATGGCGTCAAGCAGCGGGCGCCGCTTCTGCACAACGATCCCCTGGCCAGCCCCATTCAGGTCGAGCTGAGCTATGCGCCAGCCTCGGGGCTGCGCATCGAGCTGGTGCCACGCGCGCTGCAGACCCACGATCCGCGCTTTGCCTATCGTCAGGCGGATGTGCCGGCTGCCTCGCACCCACCCCTGGCCGCGGCCATGGCGCGCCTGCTTGCGGCGGGGGCGCGCGACGTGGTCTGGGATCCGTTCGTCGGCTCGGGCTGTGAGCTCATCGAGGTCGCCCTGCTTGGTCGCGGGCCGCGCCTATACGGCAGCGATCGCGATCCGGAGGCGCTGGCCGCCGCGCAAAAGAACCTGCGGGCCGCCGGGCTGCCCGCCACCCAAGCTCAGCTGCAGGTCGCCGACGCCTTGACCCTGGCGCCGCCTGGGGTCAGCCGCATCCTCACCAACCCACCGATGGGACGACGCACCCGACCGGGGCAGCTGGCCGAGTTCCTCAGCGCGTTTATCGCCCACTGCGCAAGCCTCCTGCCGCGCGGCGGGCGGCTGGTCTGGATCTCGCCGCAGCCGCATCTTTCGGTGGCCCGTGGCCGCGAGCACGGCCTGTCGCTGCGCAGCACCCGCCCCGTCGATCTCAATGGCTTCTGGGGCCAGCTTGAGGTCTGGGACAAGCTCGGCTAGTCAGCGATTGCGGGAGTCCAGCAAGACCAATAATTTAATACATAAATTCAGTTGTTCCGATTGATTTATCAATCAATATTATAATTTGAATTGATATATTTAGGGTCTGCCTCGCCGCTGCGCCCACCCGCCTTTGGCCCCAGGATGTGATGTAACGAACGCCCGCCGCGCGGCACCTATAGCCTGCCCATGAGCCTGGCCCGTAAATAGGGGAGACGATGCGATGAGGAACCGGAAGACGGAGATCACGCCGGCTGGACGGCGCGTCTGGCTGGCTCGCGGCGCGGTGCTATCGCTGCTGTCGTGCTGGCCGGCCTGCAATGCACAGTTCGTCGATCTGCGACCCGAGAGCGAGCGCACGAGCTCGCCACTGCCTACCGGCGCAGCCGTCGATGGAGGCGGGCTCGCTGACGGGGGCGATGGCGGCGGCGGCCCAGCGGCGCTGCTTTTGGCCAGTGGCCGCTTCGAAGGCCGGGCTGGGCACGGCGGCAGCGGTGGAGCGGCGCTGTATCGCATCGGCGGCAGCGTCGAGCTGCGCTTTGACAGCGACTTTACCGTGAGCGCTGTGCCGGGCCCGGCGATCTTTCTGACCTCGCGGGCTGACATGGGCGGCAGCATCGACAGCCAGGCCGATATCAAGCTGGGCAACCTGAGCACATTCAACGGCGCGCAGCGCATCGCCGTGCCGAGCGGGGCTGAGGTTGGGCGCCGCAACGTCTTTATCTACTGCCAGCCCTTCCGCGTCGAAGTGGCCAAGGCCGCGCTCATGGAGGTGTCGCAGTGAGGGGGCCGCGGTCGCGCTTGCGCCCGTCTCTGGTGCCTCTTTTCTCGTCGCTGATCGGAGCTGCTCTGCTGTCGCTGAGCGCGCCGGCGGCAGCTGGACCCTGGACGCGCGATCGCGGTCATGCCTTTGTCAGCTTGGCGTACTCGCGCATTGCCGCCGACAAGGTGTACAGCGCGGACTTCAGCCAGCAGGCGCTCGGCGCTTCCTACGAACAGCACGCGCTGCAGGCCTACGCCGAGGTCGGCTTGGTCGATCGCTACCTGACCGCCAGCTTCGAGAGTCAGCTTCTGCGCTACAACCTGCTGGCCAAGCAAGGGGCGACCTATGGCCTGGGCGATATTCGGCTGGGCTTCTGGAGCGGCCTCCTGACCCGCCCCCTGCGCCTCACCGCCGCGCTCCTGCTTGGCATTCCCAGCGGCGATCCCGCCCCGCTGAGCACCGGCGATGACGAGGCGCAGCTTATCGCTCGCTCGCTGCCGACCGGCGATGGCGAGGTGGACGTGGAGCCGCGCCTGTCGCTGGGCCACTCGTTCGGCGGCGCACGACGCTGGCCGCTGCTGCACTATGTCGTGCTAGAAGCGGGCTACTGGATCCGCACGGCGGGGCGATCGCGCGATCCGCTCGGGCGCACGATCTACACCGACTTCGCCGATGCCTTCACCTATCGCGCCGAGCTGGGCAGCAAGCTGCCCTTCCCCTTCGTCGAGCGCTTCTGGATCATCCTGCGCCTGATGGGGGTGGAGTCCTTCGCCTCGGAGCTCGCCGCGTCCTTCACCTGCGCCACCGGCCTCGGCAACGGCGTGACCTATACCGCCTATGGCTTCGAGGTTGCTGGACGCATTGTGCGTGGCTTGGGCGCCAACCTCGGCGTCGATGGCGCCTTTCGGGCTCGCTGTGTGGCCGCGGCACCCAACCTGAAAGTCGGCCTGACCTACGAGTTCTAGCGTTCGTCAAAACAGCTTTAGCTGCGGCGGCTTGGGCTTGCGCGGGCCGCTGGGCGCGCGGATGTGCAGGAGCTCACCAGGCAGCTCATCGATAAACGGCGAGCGCGGGCGCGGACCGGCGTGACTGAGCCACAGCTGATCTTTGGCGCGCGTCATGCCGACGTAAAACAGGCGGCGCTCTTCGGCGAGCTCGGCCGGGCTGGCGGCCGGTCCAGGCAGGAGCTCGGCCTCGCAGCCGCACAGGAACACGACGGGAAACTCCAGGCCTTTGCTGCCGTGCAGCGTCAGGACGGCCACGCGCTGCAGGCGGGCGTCCCACTCGTCGGACTCATGCGGCTCGCCGATCTCTGCGCGCTCGTTTCCAGAGGCGGTGTCGCGGGCCTGCAAGAGCGCATGGTGCTGTGGGGCGTCGAGCTGACTTGGCGAGGCCGGGCAGCCTAGCAGGGCCTGGGCGAGCGGACTTGCTGCCCGGTCGTCGTCGCTGTCTGGGCGGGCGCGGCGTGGGCGCAGGATCGGGATGCCCTCACGGCCGAGCGCTGTCGCCAGCTCGTCGGCCCGCGCCACGGTGCGGGTCAGCACCGCGATGTCGGCAAAGCCATACGCTGGGCTGGCCCCGGCCGCGGCTCGCCCCTGATCGTGTGAGCTTAGGCTGGTGCCGCCGATCAGCTGCTCGATCTGACGCGCAACCGCGATGGCCTCGGCAAGCGGGCTGGCCGCGGCAGCCAGCTCGATCGGCTGCCCCCCACCCCGCGTCGCCTGGGCTGACGGCCCCGGCGGCAGGCTGGTCTCGGTCGGCGGGGGAGCGTGCGCAATCAGCGCACTGGCCGCCTGCACCAGGCGCAAGGTGGCGCGAAAATTGTCGCGCAGATAGAACACCTGCGTTCCCGGGAAGTCCTGCGCGAAGCCATAGAAGTGGTCGAGGTTGGCTCCGCGGAAGGCATAGATCGACTGATCGGGATCGCCGATAGCGAACAGCTGCGCGCCGCCGGCCGCCAGGGCCCGCAGCAGCTCGCGCTGCACGCCGCTTACGTCCTGATATTCGTCGACGTGAATATAGCGATAGGGCAAGGCAGCCAGGCCACCCTCGGCACGTCGCTGGCAAGCAAGCACCGCGCGCAGCAAAAGATCGTCGAGATCGGCCAGGTGCAGCGCGCTCAGCCAGTCGCGATAGGCGCTCGCCGCGGCGGCCAGCCAGGGCTCCGCTTCGTCTCCTTGCTCGTCGGGATCGCGGCTGGTTGGAGGACGCAGGCCGGGCCGGGTTCCGCTTGTGTACAGCGCCTGCGCAGCGGCTTCGCCGTCTCCTTTGGCCAAGCTGAGGGCGGCCGCCAGGCGACGGGCGCGGCGCCGCAGCGTCGTCGCACTGATCGGCTGGCCGCGGGCTGTCAGGCACAGGCGCTGCAACACGTGGTGCAGCAGCGCCTGCCGCTCGTCCTCGCCAAGCAGGCGTACACCATCGGGCAGCGGACAGAGGCGCAGGCTGAGCTGATGGAACGTGCCGACCGTAACCTGCTGCGCGTCGGGACCGAGCCGAGCCTGCAGCCGCTCACGCAGCTCGCCGGCCGCTTTGCGGGTGAAGGTGATGGCGCAGATCTCGTCGGGGCGCGCGCGGCCCGTCTGCACCAGGTACTGCAGGCGAGCGATCAGCGTGCGCGTCTTGCCCGAGCCGGGTCCGGCGATCACCAGCGCCGGGTCGGCAGTGCACAGCGCGGCCTGCGTCTGCGCCGGGGTCAGCTCGGCTAGGCTCGGATGCGGCCGGGCCGGCGGGGCGACCGGGCGGGGCGGCGCCTCGACGGGAAACAGCAGGCCAGTGCTCATGCAAACAGCGCCATCTGCTCATCGCGACCGCTGCGCTTGGGGCTGCGCTCGCCGGGCTCGAAGATGCGGATGCGGCCGTACTCGCCGTCGTAGCCCGCGGCGATGTGCAGCTCGGCCGCGCGGACCCGGCGGATGGCCTCGGCCAACAGCTCGCCCCCGGCGCGGCGCAGCTCGCTGGCTTCGGCGTGGCGCAGGATGAACATGTCGTTGCCCAGCTGATCGAGCAGCTTGAAGTACAGCCGCTGCGCGCTGTCCGCCGCCACGCCAACCCCAAGCACCTCAGCGACGATCTCGGGCAGTGGCACCAGGCTGGTAAACGGCCGGGCCCGCGCGGGCTTGGCGCCGGTCGCGACCTCGGCCTCGCTGCGATCGGCCAGGGCCTCGACCCGCGACAGCACACCGACGGTCACCAGCTGACCACAGCCGGGGCAGCGCCCGGCCCGCGCGGCGCGCTCCTCCGGCGTCAGGCGGGCCTGGCAGGCGCGGTGGCCATCGAGGTGGTACTTACCCTCTTCCGGGAAGAACTCGACGGTGCCCAGGAACTGCTCGGCGGGGCAGAGCTCTAGCGCTTGGCGCAGGTGATCGAACGAGGGCGTAATCGAGAGCAGGTTCATCTCGCGCCCCAGCTTCTGCGCCGAGTGGGCATCGGAGTTCGAGACCAGCGTGAAGCGATCGAGCTGCGACAGCCGCCAGTTCATCGCCGGGTCGGAAGACAGCCCGGTCTCGAGCG